>NZ_CP049865.1:1529958-1835950 GCF_011393335.1 Propioniciclava coleopterorum
GATCAGCAAGTACTGCGCGGGCGTGGCGCTGACCGCCGGGCTGCCCGCGAACCGCTGGCACCGGACGCTGACCCGCTACCTGGCGGCCGCCTGACCCGGCGGCGGCCTACAACGGGGGCTCGGAGCCCAGCGGCAGGGCGGCCAGCGCGGCGAGCGCGTGGTCGTCGACCCGCTGCACGGTCCACTCGTCCATCGCGAACGCGCCCAGCGAGCGGTAGAAGTCCAGCGACGGGGTGTTCCAGTCCAGCACCGTCCACTCGAAGCGGGAGTAGCCGCGCTCGATGGCCAGGCGGGCCAGCGTGATGAGCAGGTCGCGCCCGAAGCCGCGGCCGCGGTGCTCGGGCTCGATGAACAGGTCCTCCAGGTACAGGCCGTTGCGCCCGGTCCAGGTGGAGTAGTTCAGGAACCACAGCGCCATCCCCACGACCCGGCCGTCCTCCTCGACCACGTGGCCGAAGACGCTGGGGTGGTCGCCGAACATCACCCGCGTCAGGTCGTCGGGGACCGCCACGACGGCGTCCGGCTCCTTCTCGTACTCGGCCAGCGCGCAGATCAGGCGGTGCAGGTCGGGGACGTCGCCGGGCTCCGCGAGCCGGATGCGCACGGCCGAGTCGCCCGGTCGGTCCACCGCCGGGCTCGACTCCGCGCTCACGCGACCAGGTCCTGGTACTCGGGGTGCCGGGCGATCCAGCCCGCCACGTACGGGCACTCGGGCACGATCGTGACGCCCTCCGCGCGCGCCTCGTCCAGGGCGGCCCGGACGAGTTCGCCGGCCAGACCGCGGCCCTCGAACGCCTTCGCCACCTCGGTGTGGGGCAGCACCCACACGCCGTCGCCGGCTTCGTAATCGAGCTGACCGGCCATTTCGCCGTCGACCCAGACCTCGAACCGGTTCTCCTCGGGATTCCTCAACACGTCGGCCATGGGTCCAACCTAGCCCGTGACCACGCCCGTTAGCGTCTGCGTCAACCTCGTCCGTTTCAACTAAACTCCGCCGCATGGCACTCACTCGACGCACCCTGTTCGCGGTGGGCGGCGGCCTCGCCGCCACGACCGCGCTCGCCGCGTGCGGCTCCAACACCGGCCGCACCCCGCCCCCACCGCCGGTGGGGACACCTCCAAGCCGACGATCTCCAGCTGGTACCACCAGTACGGCGAGGACGGCGTCGAGTCGGCACTGCGCACCTGGGCCGGCGAGTACCCCAGCGCGAAGGTCGACGTGAACTGGGTGATGTCGGACTACGAGAAGGCCCTGTCGGCGGCGCTGCTCACGCCCACGGCCCCCGACGTGTTCGAGAACGCCAACGGCCCGACCCTGGACATGATCAAGTCCGGCCAGGTCACCGACCTCACCGACGTGGTGGGCTCGGCCCGGGCGCAGTTCACCCCGCCGGTGCTGGCGCGGATGACCTACCAGGACAAGATCTGGGCGGTCCCGCAGACCGTCGACATGCAGCTGCTCTACTACCGCAAGTCGGCGCTCGCCGCGAAGGGCCTGCAGCCCCCACCACGCTCGAGGAGCTCACCCACGTCGCCAACAGCGTCGCGACCCCCGAGATGGGCGGCTTCTTCGCCGGCCAGGACGGCGGCATCGGCGTGCTGGGGCTGCTCCTGATGTGGGCCGCCGGGCTGAGCGAGATGAACCCCGAGTTCACCAAGGCCACCTTCAACGACCCGGCGCTGTACGCGTCGGTGGCCGAGTTCAAGAAGCTGTTCGACTCCCCCGGCATGGTGAAGTCCGCCTCCGCCGACTGGTCGGACGCCTCCCCCTTCATCAACGGCGAGACCGCGATGCAGTGGGGCGGCCTGTGGGACCTGACCAAGGTGACCGCGGCGCACGGCGACGACGTCGGCGTACTGCCCTTCCCGGGCTCCGGCGCGACCGGCAAGCAGGTCGTGCCGTTCGGCGCGTTCAGCGCCTGCGTCTCGGCCAAGAGCGCCAACGTCACCGTCGCGAAGAACTTCGTCAAGTGGCTGTGGGTCGACTCCGACGACAAGCAGGTCGAGTTCAGCGACGCGTTCGGCGTCCACATCCCCGCCAAGCCGGCCCTCTACGACAAGGCGACCAAGGTGGCCTCGGGCCCGGGCGCGGACGCCGCGGCGTTCGTCACCGATCTCGGCCGCTCCAACGCCCTGTTCTGGACGTCGGCCTCCGGCGAGGCGTACTCCACGGCCCTGTCGAACGTGGTGAAGAACGGCGCCGATCCCGCGGCCGAGTTCACCGCGGCGTCCGACAAGGTGGACGCCGAGCTCAAGCGCGTCAACGGCTAGCCCCGTGCCCGGCCCGCGCGCGGGCACGACGCTCGCCCGCAGCAACCGGCGGTGGTTCTGGGTCTTCGTGGCCCCGTTCCTCGTCGGTCTGCTGGTGTTCGTGTACGTCCCCCTGCTGTGGAGCCTGGCGCTGTCGCTGTTCGACGCCCGCAACACCGTCACGCCGACGCGGTTCGTCGGGCTGGACAACTACGCCTACCTGCTCAGCGACCGGCTGTTCCTGTCCTCGCTGGGCACGTTCATCGTGTTCGCGCTGTTCATCGTGCCGGTCACGTTCGCGTGCTCGCTCGCGCTGGCCCTGCTGCTGCAGCGGATCACGGTGCTGCGGGCGTTCTTCCGGTCGGTGTTCTTCATCCCCACCGCGGTCAGCTACGTCATCGCCGCGATGGTGTGGCGGATGTCGTTCTTCAACGGGGCCCGATTCGGGCTGGTGAACACGCTGCTGGTCGCCGTGGGACAGCAGCCCGTGAACTGGCTCGGCGGGGAGAACGACTGGTACTGGTTCGTCCTGGTGTCGCTGCGGCTGTGGCTGCAGGTCGGCTTCTACATGATCCTGTTCATCGCCGGGCTGAACCAGATCGACCCCCAGCTCTACGAGGCGGCGGCGCTCGACGGCGCGGGCGCCTGGAAGCGGTTCTGGTACGTCACGTTCCCGCTTCTGCGGCCCACGGCCGTCGCGGTCTCGATGCTGCTGCTGTTCAACGCCTTCCAGGCCTTCGACGAGTTCTACAACACCCTCAATACCGCGGGCGGCTACCCGCCGTACGCCCGGCCGCCGCTGGTGTACCTGTACCTGATCACGTTCGGCGGCGGCAGCCAGGACCTCGGCGTCGGCTCGGCCGGCACCATGATCCTCACCCTGGTGATCCTGGTGTTCTCGTTCCTGCAGAACCGGCTGCTCGCGATCGGGGCGGACAAGTGAAGCCCCGCCGCAGCGGCCAGGTCGCCGCCTACGTCGCGGCGTCGCTGCTCGCGGCGCTGTTCCTGCTGCCGTTCTACATCATCGTCCGCAACGCGTTCTCCACCCAGCAGGCGATCGTGTCGCCGCGCTGGCGCTGGTGGCCGGACGCCGTGGACGGCTCGACGCTGGCGTCCGTGCTGGGGAACCCGAACCTGGGGATCGTGCCCGCGCTGGTGAACTCGGCCGTCGTGTCGGTCGCCCAGACCGCGCTGACGGTCGTGATCTCCCTGATGGCCGGCTACGCGCTGGCGCGCTGGCGGACGCGGGCGTCCAAGGTGGTGCTCGGGCTGACGGTGTTCACCCTGATGGTCCCCGCGATGGTGACGTTCATCCCCACGTTCGTCATGGTCAGCTCGCTGGGCTGGATCAGCAGCTACCGCGGCCTGGTGGTCCCGGTGATCTTCTCGGCGTTCGCCACGTTCATGTTCCGGCAGGGCTTCCTGGACTTCCCGCGCGAGCTCGAGGAGGCCGCCGCGATCGACGGCGCGAACACGTGGACGACGTTCTGGCGCATCGTCGTCCCCAACGCGATGGGCACGGTGGCGGCCGTGGGCACGATCACCTTCATCGGCGCCTGGAACGCCTTCCTGTGGCCGCTGCTGATCGCGCAGGACCCGCAGATGCGCACCATCCAGGTGGTGCTGAGCCAGTTCATGACCAGCCAGGGGACGCGCTACCCCGAGATGTTCACCGGCGCGCTGATCGGCATCGTCCCGGCGCTGCTCGTCTTCGTCTTCCTGCAGCGCTGGCTGGTCCAGGGCGTGGAGCAGTCTGGCCTGAAGTGAGCCCGCCCGGGTGGGAATCTCCCGGCCCGGTGCCGCCGACGCGCCGCCGCTCCACGGCGGGGGCCCACCCGCGGCGTCCGGCTGGAGTCAGGGCCGAGCATCGGACGCGGCCCCGCCGGGCGTGCCGGGGCCGGGCAGCCCGAACCAGCTGATCACCCCGCCCAGACCCAGCGCCGCCGCGCACCACAGCATGGCCGCGTGGTGGGCGGCGGTCAGCGCCACCGGGTCCGCGTAGGCGCGGCCGCTCAGCCCCACGACCGCGGGGAGCGCCGCGACGGCCAGCAGCGACCCGGCGCGCGCGACCGCGTTGTTGACCCCGCTCGCCGTGCCGGACATCGTCTGGGGCGCGGCCGCGAGCACCGTCGCGGTGAGCGGCGCCACCAGCAGCGCCAGCCCCAGCGCGAACAGCGTCAGGCCCGGCAGGACGCCCCGCACGTAGGTGGTGCCCGGCCCGATCCCGGACAGCAGCGCGACCCCCACCGCGCACAGCAGCGGGCCGACCGTCATGGGGATCCGGGGCCCGATCCGCTGCGAGAGCGCGCCGGCCCGGGACGAGAGCAGCATCAGCGCCAGCGTCACCGGGAGCGTCGCGACGCCGGCGATCAGCGGCGACCAGCCGACCGAGATCTGCAGTTGCAGCGCCAGCATGAAGAAGACGGCGCCCATGGCCCCGTAGACCAGGAACGTCATGAGGTTCGACGTCGTGAACGTGCGGTCGGAGAAGAGCCGCAGCGGCACCAGCGGCGTCGCCGCCGCGCGCTGCCGCAGGACGAAGCCGACGGCCGCGGCGACGCCGATCCCGCCCGCGATCCAGCTCTCGCCGCCGCCCGCCGCGGTCAGGGCGTACGTCACGGCGGCCAGCGCCACCACCGACAGCAGCGCGCCGGCCAGGTCGAACCGCTCCCCGCCTCGGGGTTGGACGACTCGGGCGCGAACTTCAGGCAGACGACGATCACGACGACGCACAGCGGCACGTTGAGCCAGAAGATCGACGGCCAGCCCGCGTGCTCCAGCAGCCAGCCGCCCACGAACGGGCCCACCGCCGACGCGATCCCCGAGACCCCCGACCACGTCCCGATGGCCGCGGCGCGGTCCTCGGGGGCGAACCCCGCCTGGATGATCGCCAGGGCGCCCGGGGTCACCAGCGCCGCCCCGACTCCCTGCAGGATGCGGAAGGCGATCAGCCAGCCCACCCCCGGCGCCAGGGCGCACAGCGCCGACCCGACCGCGAAGACCACCATGCCCGCGAGGTAGACCCGGCGCCGCCCCAGCCGGTCGCCGAGCGCTCCCCCGACGAGCACGAGCGACGCCAGCGCCACCAGGTAGCCGTTCACGACCCATTGCAGGGCGTCGAGCTCGGCGTTCAGGTCGTCCCCGATGGTCTTCAGGGCGATGTTCACCACCGAGCCGTCCAGGATGCTGATGCCCGAGCCGAGGGTGAGCGCGGCGAGCGTCAGGCGTCCCGCCCGCTCGGAGCGCCGCAGCGGTGCCGGGGTGGTCATGGGCCCATCGTCTCTCCGCTGGCGCCCGCGCACCATCCCCGCGGACGCCTCGGGGCGGTCCCGTCAGCGGGGCTCGCGCAGCCCGACCCGGATCACGTGGTCGTTGACGAAGCGTCCGGCCGGGTCGACGCGCTCGAACACCGCCCTGGCGTCGGCCAGCCGGGGCACGACCCGCTCCAGCCCCGGCCGGTCGAACAGGTGCAGCTTGCCCCAGTGCGGCCGGGCGGCGTACGGCTCCAGCGCCGCCTCGACGCCCACCAGGGCCGCCCGCACGGCGGCGTCCCGGTTCTGCCAGGTGAAGTGGAGGGCGACGCTGTCCCGCTCGTACGCGGGGCTGAGCCACAGCCCGTCGGCGGCCGCGGTGCGGATCTCGCTCACGATGAGGTGCTCGCGGAACCCGTCGGCGACCGCCCGGACGGCCGCGAGCGCGGCCGGGGCGTCGGCGCGCGCGACGAAGTACTCCGATTGCAACTCGCCGCCCCACGAGGGTTCGGCGTCCGCCCGGAAGTGCGGCACCCGCAGGTACCAGGGCCCGGCGACGCCGAGTCGGGTGATGTTGTCGCCGCTGCCGATCGGGGAGACCGCGTCCGGGGACCGGCGGGCGTCCAGCACCGCGTCGGGGACCGGCGACGTCTCGTCCGCGACCCGGCGCTTCACCCACAGCTGGCCCGCGCCGTCGGCCTCCCAGCGCGTGAACAGCGAGACGCTCTCGGCGAACGAGGTCACCGCGTCCAGGTCGGTCAGTAGCGCGTCCCAGCTGAGCCCGTGGTACACGTCCTGCCGCACCAGGTGGCGCGGCACCACGTCGAGCGTCAGGTCGGTCACGACGCCGAACGCGCCGACCCCGACGGCCAGGGCGGCGAAGTCGGCGTCGCCGCGCGCGACCTCGTGCAGGATCCCGTCCGCGTCCAGGAAGCGCAGCGAGCGGACCGCCGTCGTCAGGACGCCCAGGCGGTCCCCCGAGCCGTGGGTGGCGGTCTGCGTGGCCCCGCCGACGTTGATGTGCGGCAGCGAACCCATGTTGTGCAGGGCCCGGCCCGCGGCGTCGAGGTCCTCGACGATCGCGGCGTACCGGGTGCCGGCGGTGACCAGCGCGGTGCCCGCGTCCGGATCGATGATCGCCGGCGCCTCCGTTCCGGTGACGTCGATGAGGGTGCCCGCGGTGTCCGGGAGGTCGGTGAAGGAGTGCCGGGTGCCGAGCGCGTGCACGGGGCCCGGACGCCGCAGCACGGCCCTGATCTCCCCCACGTCGCGGACCCGCACCAGCGCCGGCGCCGTGTACCGGTGCGATCCCGCCCAGTTCTGCTCCATGCCGGTCCCTTCCTCCGAGGTGGCACGACCCTAGCGGCACGTCCGGGCGCCGCGCCGCCGTGACTGCGGCCCTGGGTCGGCGGCGGGAGGGGGTGGTTGGATGGACGCATGACCGCCCCAGTGATCGACGTGCGCGATTTCACCATGACCTTCGGCGAGAAGGACGTGGTCCACGACCTGTCCTTCGAGGTGGCCCGCGGCGAGACCTTCGGGCTGCTCGGGAGCAACGGCTCCGGCAAGACCACGACGCTACGGGCGCTGCTGGGCATCTACACCCCCACCGCCGGCGACCTGCTCGTCAACGGCCGCCGGTTCGACCCGGCCGACAACAACTCGCTGGGGTACCTGCCCGAGGAGCGGGGCTGTACCGCAAGGAGAAGGTCATCGACGTGATGACCTACTTCGGCCAGCTCAAGGGGATGAGCCGCGGCGCGGCCACGCTGTGGTCGATGGCGTTCCTGCAGCGCGTCGGCCTGGGCGACCACGCCCGCGTCCGGCTGGACAAGCTGTCGGGCGGCCAGCAACAGAAGGTGCAGGTCGGCGTCACGGTCATGAACAACCCCGACATCATCATCCTCGACGAGCCCACCAAGGGCTTCGACCCCGTCAACCGCCGGCTGCTGCTCGACATCGTCGAGGACCAGCGCCGCGCCGGGGCCACGATCGTGATGATCACCCACCAGATGGAGGAGGTCGAGCGGCTCTGCGACCGCGTCCTGCTGCTCAAGGACGGCCGCTCGGAGGCCTACGGCACGATCGAGCAGGTCCGCGAGGCGTACGGCGGCCACGTGGTCCGGCTGCAGTACTCCGGCGAACTGCCGCCGCCCCGGGGCTGGGTCGTCACCACGCAGGAGCGCAACTACGCCGAACTCCGGCTCGCGGACGGCGTCGACGACCAGGCCGTGCTGCGCGACCTGCTGGACGCCGGCGTCGTCGTCCAGCGGTTCGACGCCACCAGCGCGAGCATGGAGCAGGTGTTCCTGACCATCTACGGGCACGCCCCCGAGGAGGCCGCCGCATGAACGCCCACAACTTCGGCACCGTCCTGGCGTTCGAGCTGCGCCGGACGCTGCTGCGCCCGGTCTACTGGCTCACCACCCTGAGCGTCCCCGTCCTGATGATCGCCATCATGGCGCTCACGATCTTCAGCAACTCCTCGGCGGCCAGCCAGGCGGAGTCCGCCGCCGAGGGCGTCACCTTCGCCTACGCGGACGCCTCCGGCATCATCGTCCCCGAGGTCGCCGCCCGCCTCGGCGGAACCCCCGCGCCGGATCCGGCCGCCGCCGCGCAGGCGGTGCGCGACGGCTCCTCCGACGCGTTCATCTCGGTCCCCGCGGACCCGACGGCCGAGCCCGTCAGCGTGGTCGCCCGCGACGACGGCCTGTTCAACTCCGGGCACTGGGGCGCGCTCGGCGAGCGGCTCGTCCAGGAGTCGGCCGCCGCCCGGATCGGGGACCCCCGGCTGGCCTCCCTCACCCGCAGCGTCCCCGTGACCCTGGAGCTGTGGAAGGACGGCCGGCTCAGCCCCGGGGTCGCGGGCGCGATCCTGCCCGGCTTCTTCCTCGTCCTGCTGTACGCGGCGATCCTGATGCTGGGCCAGCAGATGCTCAACATCACCGTGGAGGAGAAGGAGAACCGGGTCACGGAGATGATCCTGACCACGATCAAACCCAGCGTGCTGATCCTGGCCAAGGTGGTGGCCGTCATCATCGCCGGGGTCGTCCAGGTCGCGGTCTTCATGATCCCGGCGCTGGTGTGGCTGGGGGTGACCGGGGGCGCGGGGATCCCCAGCGGGCCGTCCGGGGCGGGCGCGGCGCTGCCGAGTACGCTCGTCGTGGACCCCGGGGCGATCGCGATCGCCGCCCTGCTGTTCGTGGGCGGCTTCAGCCTGTTCACCGCCCTGCTGGTGACCGTGGGCGCGATGATGCCGACCGTCAAGGACGCGAGTTCGGCGTTCGCCGCGGTGATCCTGCTCATGTTCCTGCCGCTGTACATGCTGCAGGTCATCGCGAGCGATCCGTCGGCCGTGGTCACGCAGGTGCTCACGTACTTCCCGATCACCGCGCCCATCACGGCCCAGATCCGGAACGCCACCGGGACGCTGAGCCTCCCCGAGGCCCTGATCGCGATCGTCGTGCTGTACGTCAGCGCGGGCGTCCTGTTGTGGCTGGCCGTCCGGTTGTTCGGGCAGGGGTCGATCTCCTACAACAGCCGGCTGCGGTTCTCAGCGCTGCGCGACGCGGTGCGCGGCCGCAAGACGGCCTGAGAGCACACGCACGAGGGGCCCGGTCGTGACGACCGGGCCCCTCGTGGTGTCGGCGGCGGGGTGCGCCGCTGCGCGATCAGGCCTGCTTGATGGCCGAGACCTCGAACTCGAGGACGACCTTGTCGGCGACCAGGAAGCCGCCGGTCTCCAGGGCGGCGTTCCAGGTGAGGCCGAAGTCGGAGCGCTTGATCTCGGTCGAGCCCTCGAAGCCGACGCGGGTGTTGCCGAAGGGGTCCTTGGCCTCGCCGGTGAACTCGAAGGGGACGGTGACGGGCTTGGTGACGCCGTGCACGGTCAGGTCGCCGGTCACCGAGACGGTCTCGCCGTCGACGACGAAGTCGGTGCCGGTGAAGGTGATCGTCGGGAACTTCTCGACGTCCAGGAAGTCGGCGGAGCGGACGTGGGCGTCGCGGTCGGCGTTGCGGGTGTCGAGGCTGGCGGCCTGGATCGTGACCTGCAGCGTGGAGGACTCCGGGTTCGCGCCGTCGACCGTCGCGCTGCCCTCGAACTGGCCGAAGGAACCGCGCACCTTGGTGATCATCGCGTGACGGGTCACGAAGCCGATCTCGGTGTGGGCGGGGTCGAGGACGAAGGTGCCCTTGAGCTCGTTGAGCTGGGTCATGGTGGGTGTCTCCTTGTTGGGTGTGGACGCCACCAGCGGGGTGGGGGCGTCCGGCGTGCGGTACGTCTCCAGGTTACGTCGTGATAGTTGAAGTGTCAACTAACACTTCGCCCGGTTTGGCCCTGGCTTCCCGCAGGCCTGTAGTGTGACGCGTGACTAGGACACGGTCTCTAGCTGACTACGACACGGTCTCAAGGAGGAGCTCTATGCCGGATCCCGCAACCCTGACCACGGGTGAGGAGAACCTGGAGTTGCCGTTCGTTGAAGCCACTCAGGGCAACAACGGATATGACATCAGCAAGCTTTTGGCGAAGACGGGTGACACCACCTTCGACATCGGCTTCGCCAACACGGCGGTCTGCAAGTCCGCCATCACGTACATCGACGGAGACGCCGGCGTCCTGCAGTACCGGGGTTACCCGATCGAGCAGCTCGCCGAGAAGTCCACCTTCCTGGAGACCTCGTACCTGGTGCTCTACGGGGAGCTGCCCACCACGGAGCAGCTCGCCGACTTCACCGAGAAGATCTCCCGCCACATGGTGATCGACGAGCGGCTGCGCGAGCTGTTCCGCATCTTCCCGCGCAAGTCGCACCCGATGCCGGTGCTGTCGGCCGCCATCACGGCGCTGTCGACGTTCTCGCGCGACACGATCGGCTTCGAGCCCGACACGATCGAGGCCGCCACCCACCAGCTGATGGCCAAGGTGCCGACGCTGGCGGCGTACTCGTTCAAGAACTCGACCGGCACCCCGACGCTGTTCCCGGACTACTCGTTGTCCTACATCGAGAACTTCATCCGGATGTCGTTCGGGACCGTCACCGAGCCCTACCAGTTCGACGACACGATCACCCGTGCCCTCGACGTGCTGCTGATCCTGCACGCCGACCACGAGCAGAACTGCTCGACCTCCACGGTCCGCCTCGTCGGCAGCTCGCAGGCCAACCTGTACGCGTCGGTTTCCGCCGGCGTCCACGCCCTGTCCGGCCCGCTGCACGGCGGCGCCAACCAGGCCGTCCTGGAGATGCTCAAGCAGATCCGCGACGACGGCGTGACGGTGCAGGACTACCTCGACAAGGTCAAGAACAAGTCCGACCACACCAAGCTGATGGGCTTCGGCCACCGGATCTACAAGAACTACGATCCGCGCGCCGCCATCATCAAGAAGCACGCGGACGCCATCCTCAAGGCGCGCGGCGGCTCCGACCAGCTCCTGGACATCGCCCTGGAGCTCGAGGAGGCGGCGCTGAGCGACGACTACTTCGTCGAGCGCAAGCTGTACCCGAACGTCGACTTCTACACCGGCCTGATCTACCAGGCCATGGGGTTCCCGGTCGACATGTTCACGGTGCTGTTCGCCCTGGGCCGCCTGCCCGGCTGGATCGCGCAGTGGCGCGAGATGGTCGCCGACCCGACCAACAAGATCGGGCGCCCGCGCCAGATCTACGTCGGTCACACCAAGCGCGACTACGTTCCGATGAACGAGCGCTGACCCGCAGCACACGCGAGGGCCCGGACGAGCGCTCGTCCGGGCCCTTCGCCATGCCCGACCGAGATCCGCGTCCCGGGCGGCCTTCGGTCATCGGGTTCGGAGGGTCGGTGCCCGGACGCGCCGGATGTCGCGGCGCCTCGGCGGATGCTCGGGTCCGTACCCGTCGCCCGGCGCGCGGCTCAGTGCGGGGAGGAGGGCGAGGGCGGCACGCCGCGCGTGGTGCGCCCCGCGGGTGCCGGGCGGCGGCCGTCCAGCAGCCGCCCCATCAGCGCGGACGCCGACCGCACCGCCTGCTTCACCCGGGCCGTGCGCCGCAGGTCCAGCCGCCACTGGACGCCGGGCACCGACTCCGTGAACCCCAGCGCACTCAGGAACCGCGCGGGGAGGTGCCGGCAGTCCGACGGCCCGTGCGTGCCGCCCGCGACGAGGTAGCGCAGCCGCCGCGTCCCGACGACCACCGCGGCGGCCCGCTGGACGAGCTGGCTGCCCACCAGCTCCCCCACGTCGTCGGGCCGCACCCACAGCTGGGTGATGACGACCGAGGCGACCGGGTAGAGGCCGCCCAGCTGGTCGGCGGGGCTGCAGGTGGCCAGCCCGATGACCTCGCCGTCGCGCACGACCTTGAAGCCGAACGCCGAACGAGGGGCGGGACGGCCGCACCACGGACACCGCAGTGTGGCCAGGTCGTTGCTGTCCACCGCGACGAGCGACCGCATCGCGCACCTCCTTTGGACCCGTCCCGTCCAAGTGGGAGACTGGGCGGGTGAGCTCTCTCGAACCGTCCCACCGCGATACGCGGATGGATCCGTACATCGACCAGTATGCAGACCGCACGGGGTCCATGACCGTGTCCGCAGTCCGAGCTCTCTTCTCCGTCGCCAACCGACCCGAGGTGGTCTCGCTGGCCGGCGGCATGCCCAACATCACCGACCTGCCGCTGGGCAGGCTGGGCGACTCGTTCGACAAGCTGGTGCAGACCAAGGGCGTCCAGGCCATGCAGTACGGGTCGGGCCAGGGCGAACCGTTCATGCGCGAGAAGGTCGTCGACGTCATGGCCGAGGAGCAGATCCGCGCCAACTCCGACGACGTCGTCATCACGTGCGGCTCGCAGCAGGCGCTCGACCTGGTCACGCGCATCTTCATCAACCCCGGCGACGTCGTGCTGTGCGAGGCGCCGAGCTACGTCGGCGCCCTGGGCACCTTCAACGCCTACCAGGCCGAGATCCACCACGTCGCCATGGACGAGCACGGGCTCGTGCCCTCCGCCGTGAAGGAGGCCGTCACCACGCTGCGCGCCGCGGGCAAGAGGGTGAAGTTCCTCTACACGATCCCGAACTTCAACAACCCCACGGGCATCCAGCAGCCGCTCGAGCGCCGCAGGGAACTGCTCGCCGTCGCCCACGAGCTCGACCTGCTCGTCGTCGAGGACAACCCCTACGGCCTGCTCACCATCGAGGGCGAGCCGCTGCCCGCGCTGCGCTCGATGGACCCCGACGTCATCTACCTGGGCTCGTTCTCCAAGACCTTCGCGCCCGGCTTCCGCATCGGCTGGGTGCTCGCGCCGCACGCGGTGCGCGAGCGGCTCGTGATCGCCCAGGAGGCGGCCGTGCTCAGCCCGCCGGTGTTCAGCCAGTTCGCCATCACCGACTACCTGGACAACTTCGACTGGCGCGGCCAGATCGTCGCGTTCCGGGACATGTACCGCGCCCGCCGCGACGCGATGCTGCAGGGCCTGTCGGACCACATGCCGGCCGCGGCGACGTGGACGCGTCCCACCGGCGGCTTCTTCGTGTGGCTCACGCTGCCCGAGGGCCTCGACTCCCAGGCGCTGCTCGCCCGCGCGGTGAGCGAGCGGGTCGCCTACGTCCCCGGCAACGCCTTCTACGCCGACGGCTTCGGCAGCCGCAACATGCGGCTGTCCTACTGCTTCCCCACGCCCGAACGGATCTACGAGGGCACCCGCCGGCTCGGCAAGGTGATCCGCGACGAGCTGGAGATGCGGGCGACCTTCGGGCTGCCCGCCACCGAGGTGCCCCACACGCAGGTCGGCGGCCCGGCCCCGGACCTGAGCTGAACGAGAGGATTTCCGTGTCGAACAACGTCATCGTCCTGGCAGGCGGCCTCTCCCATGAGCGGGACGTCTCGCTGCGCTCGGGACGCCGCGTCGCCCAGGCCCTGCGCGACAGCGGCCACAACGTGATCGAGGCCGACGTCAACGCGACGCTGCTGGAGACCCTGGCCTCGGTCGAGGATCCGGTCGTCTTCCCCGTGCTGCACGGCGGCGCCGGCGAGGACGGCGCGCTGCGCGAGGTGCTCGATCTGCTCGGCGTCCCCTACGTGGGCTCCAACGGACCGGCGTCCCGGGTGGCGTTCGACAAGGCCGTGAGCACCCCCATCGTCACGTACGCCGGCATCGCCACCCCCGCCCAGTCGGCGCTCCCCCACGGCATGTTCCGCGAGCTCGGCGCCGCGAACCTGGTGGACGCCCTGGCCGCGAAGATCGGCTTCCCGATGATGGTGAAGCCCGCCCGCAGCGGCTCCGCGCTCGGCAGCGCCAAGGTCGAGGACGCCGCGGGCCTCCCCTCGGCCGTCGTGGGGGCGTTCTCCTACGGCGACATCGCGATCGTGGCCGAGTTCATCGAGGGCACCGAGGTCGCCGTGTCGGTCATCGACACCGGCGACGGCCCGCAGGCGCTGCCCGCGGTCGAGATCCGGCCCAGCTCCGGCGTCTACGACTACACGGCGCGCTACACGGCCGGCGCGACCCGGTTCCTCTCCCCCGCCCCGATGGACGCCGACGTCGCCGCCGCCTGCGCGGAGATGGCGCTGACCGCCCACCGCGTCCTGGGGCTGCGGGACCTGTCCCGCACCGACATGATCGTGCGCGACGGCGTCCCCTACTTCCTGGAGGTGAACGTCGCCCCGGGCATGACCGAGACGTCGCTGCTGCCGCTGGCGATCGAGGCGTCCAGCGCGACGTTCTCCGAGGTGTGCGCCCGCCTGGTCGAGGCCGCCCGGACCCGGGCCGCCGCCGGTGTGGCGGAACCGGCGCCGCAGATCGCCACCGACGACCCGGAGGACGCTCCTGCATGAACACCCGCGCGAAGCAGGTCGGGCTGGTCACCCTCGGCGCCGTCGTGGCGGCCGTGATGATCTTCCTCGGCCTGTGGCAGATGCAGGTGTTCGTCGACAAGGGCAACCGGTCGGTGGAGGATCGCGCGGCGCAGCCGCCAGTGCCCCTCGCCGAGCACATCGCCACGACGGGTGAGATGGGCGACATCTACGGCAAGCAGGTCACCTTCACCGGTACCTTCCTGCCCGAGCAGGAGGTCCTGATCCCCACCGGGGACGGGCGGCGCGTCCTCACGGCGCTCGAGTTGACGGACGGCCGCGTCCTGCCCGTGGTGCGGGGGCTGGCCCCCGGCGAGGCCACGTTCGCCGAGCCTCCGGCCGGCACGGTGACCGAGACCGGATTGTTCCTGCCCGGCGAGGGCGACCCTGACGGGGTCGTGCCCGACGGCGTCCTGCGGACGGTGCGGATGCCGCTGCTGGCCCAGCAGTGGCCCCAGCAGCTCGTGTCGGGGTTCGTGACCCTCAACGCCGAGGAGTCCGCGGCCCAGGGGCTCGAGCACGCCCCGGTGACGCTGCCCGGCGGCGAGGGCTCGGCCCAGAACGGCGGGTACGCGTTGCAGTGGTGGGTGTTCGCGGCGTTCGCGCTCGGGATGTCCATCAAACTCGCGCATACCCTGGGTGTGCAGGATCGCAGGCGTGAAGAGGGAGAGCTCGCCGCTCCCCCGGCGCCCGCGCCGACCAAGGAGGACCAGACCGCATGAGCATGTCGCTGGACAACGCACCGCTGGAGCCCGAGGACGTCCCCGGCATCAAGGGGCGCTGCTGCGCTACCGGGTGATGGCCTGGATCGTCGGCGTCCTGCTGGTGGTGCTCGTCCTGGTCGGGATGCCGCTGAAGTACTTCGGCGACAACGACGCCGTCGTGGTGGCGACCGGCGTGCCGCACGGCTGGCTCTACATGGTGCTGCTGATCACCGCCTACGACCTCGGACGCCGCGTCAAGTGGCCCTGGGGCCGGCTGATCCTGATCGCGCTGGGCGGCACGGTGCCGTTCATGTCGTTCGTGGCCGAGCACTACGCCACCAAGGACGTGAAGACCCGCCTCGCCGCCGTGGAGACCGCCCAGGCCCAGGCGCCCGCCCCCGACGTGGTGCCCGCCCCGACGACGAGCGCTGACGCACCGCCCTGATCCTGGGAGCCGGCTTCACCGCGTTCTCCGAGCGCGGACGCGTCCCTGTGATCGCCCCTCGCGGCAAGCCGGCGCAATGACCCTCGTGGTGGTGAGCGCAGAGGCACCGGTTCCGCGCCGCTCCGCGCCGGCGTCCCGGCCGACGGCCAGATCGGGGACGGGAGGCGTCTGAACCGCGTGCCCCGCAGGGTCCCGCCATCGTGCCGAGAGGTGCCTCGATGCTCCGGGGTCGTGGTTCGGCATGCGCGGTGTCAGGCCTGCCTCTCCGGCCACGGCCCCGATCCCTCGGGTGAGGCCCTGACGGAGCCAAGAAGGAGCTTGACCGACCTATGGGTTTGTCGATTTATTCCTCTGTCGCTACTCCCTGGCGGAGCACCACCAGGATCCGGTCGAGGTCCTCTTCGCCGGCGAACTCGATCGTGATCTTGCCGCGGCTCTTGCCGATCTGGACGTTCACCCTGGTGTCCAGGCTGTCGGTCAGCGCCTGCGTGAGTGCGGACGCCCGCGGCGACGGCGCACGCGTGACCGTCCGGCGGGCGCGGGGCGTGCCATCGCGCTGCCCGAGCGCGATGATCTCCTCCACGGTCCGCACGCTCAGCCCCTCGGCGACGATCCGCTGGGCCAGGCGCTCCTGCTCGACCGGGTCCCCCACCATCAGAAGCGCCCGGGCGTGGCCCGCTGACAGGACACCGGCCGCCACACGCCGCTGCACGGGCGCCGGGAGGCGCAACAGCCGGATGGTGTTGGAGATCTGCGGGCGCGAGCGCTTGATCCGGGTGGCGAGTTCCTCCTGCGTGCAGCCGAAGTCGTCGAGCATCTGCTGATAGGCGGCCGCCTCCTCCAGGGGGTTGAGCTGCACCCGGTGGAGGTTCTCCAGGAGGGCGTCCCGCAGCAGGTCGTGGTCGGCGGTCTCCCGCACGATCGCCGGGATGACGTCCCGCCCCGCGGCCCTGGTCGCGCGCAGACGCCGCTCCCCCATCACCAGTTCGTAGCCCTCGCCCAGGGGCCGGACGACGATGGGCTGCAGCAGGCCCACCTCCTTGATGGAGTCGACCAACTCGGCGAGGTCGTCCTCGTCGAAGATCTGCCGCGGCTGCTTGGGGTTGGTGGTGATGAGCGCCAGGGGGATCTCCGCGAATGCGGATCCCTCCGGCGCTGCCACCAGCGTCTGCGGCGGCTCAGGGCTTCTGCTCTCCGCGGTCGCGGCGGGCGCGGGATCCGGGGCCGATGCTGTGGTCTCCGGCCCGGTGGGGCGGATCAGGTCGCCCAGGCCCCGGCCCAGTCCGGTGCGCTGTCGTGGTGCTGGCATGGTGGTCTCCTCTGTGGTCGTGCGGCCGGCGGGTCAGATGGTGGGGGTCACGCCGCGTTCGGCGATCTCCCCCGCCGCCTTCACGTAGGCCTGTGCGCCCACGGATGCGTACTGGTAGGTCAGGACGGTCTGCCCGAAGGACGGCGCTTCCGCGACGCGGACCGACCGCGGGATCACCGTTTCGAGCGTCTCGCGGGCGAAGTGGCGCCGAACCTCGTCGGCCACCTGCGACGCGAGCTTGGTCCGGCCATCGAACATGGTCAGGATGACGGTCGAGAGCATGAGCCCGTCGTTGAGTCGGCCCTTCACCAGGTCGATGGTCCTCAGGAGCTGCGTCACGCCTTCGAGCGCGTAGTACTCGCACTGGATGGGGATCAGAATCTCGTGGGCGGCCACGAGGGCGTTCAGGGTAAGCAGTCCCAGCGACGGCGGGCAGTCGATGAGGACGTAGTCGACGTAGTAGTCGTCGAAGAAGGCGTCCAGGGCGGACCTGAGGCGTGTTTCACGTGAAACGGCCGCCACGAGGCCGATCTCCGCGCCGGCGAGGTCGATGGTCGCGGGCAAGACCCAAAGACCCGGCACCTCCGGGCATCGCGCGACGGCATCAATCAGCGGCAGTTGATCCACAAGGACCTCGTAGGTGCCGACCGTGCCCTCGTCGTGCGGCACGTTGAGGGCCGTGGAGGCGTTGCCCTGGGGATCCACGTCGATCAGTAGGACGCGGAGCCCGCCTTGGGCGAGGCCCGCGGCGATATTGACAGCCGTGGTGGTCTTTCCCACCCCGCCCTTCTGATTCGCCACGACCATGATGCGTGGGGCATCCGGCTGGGGGAGCGACGGCGTTTCACGTGAAACATCCGCCAGGTCGTCCGGACGCTCCAGCGGTGGCAGGTCCATCGACGACGGCTCCGTCGCGCTCACATCGCTGCTTGTCGGGTCCACACGGCCTCCTTGTCGAACGAGCCCGCTCAGGATATCGCTCCGTCCGACCCGACACACATCCGCCTTCCCGGGCGTGCCACATATCTCGACCCTCCACAGCCGGCCCGGCGCTCCCGGCCCCCGTCACGCACATCCACCCAAGTACGGCGGTCGTCCTGCCCGCACCGGGGGAGCGCAAGAGGATGGCCCTTGCGCTCCCGGGGGAGGACGTCGGCTCCACACGGTTCCACAGGGGAGCGGGCCTGGCACTGCCAGCCACCCGCAGCGGTTCCGTCTCCACCCGGCTCGGAGCTGCGGGCCAGTTGGCGCAGCGAGCACACGTCTCGTTCACCTACGCCGTGGCTGGTCGGACCGCCCCACAGCCGCCGTCGTCCGCGGGCACCCGTCCTCCCGTAGGTCAGGGCGAAGCGTGCCGCCATCGAGAGCAGCGATAAGACGACGCTCGCCGAGACGTTAGATTGTTTTACGTGTATATAGCGTTGTCGACATACCGTTATATGACTTTGACGGCGTGCGACCGGCACGTCGGTGCGGGGAGTTGTCATGGGCGGGATCGAGCCCTGGCCGACGGCGATCAGGTCCCGTGCAGGGGAGTCGAGGGCGCCCTGACGGCGACCAGTCACCGCGGGGCCGTCGAAGCCTCCATGGACGCGAGCAGGGAGCGGAGCGTCGCATGGTCGTCGGGGGAGGCCTCGCTGCCGGTCAACCGGTGCAGGATCATCCCCTCGACGGTCGCCATCACCGTGGCGGCCGCGCGCGGACGCAGTTCCCCCTGCGAGGCGACTCCGAGCGCCGCGCCCAGCAGCGCTGAGCCCAGGGCCGTCAGGTCCTCGCGTCCGGCCAGCACGAGACCGCCGAGCCGCTCGTCGTCCGCGAGTTCCACGAACATCGCGTACCGCGCGCGCGTCAGCGCGCGGTTCACCGTGACCGAGCGCTCCACGTAGCGGAGCATCATCGTGGCGAGATCGTCGACCGAACGCGGGTCGGCGCCCCCCAACGCGCGAACGCTCTCCTTGTCGCGCTCCACGAGGCGCCCCAGCGTGCCCTCCAGCAGCGCCCGGCGCGTCCGGAAATGGTTCGAGGTGGTCCCCAGCGGGACGCCCGCCTCGGCGTCCACGCGGCGGTGCGTCAGCGCGCGCATGCCGTCGCGGCCGATCAGCACCAACGCGGCATCCACGACCCGCTCGCGTCGATCGCTCACCATGGGACAACACTACATCAGTAGTGTTCTTCACTACACCAGTAGTAGTCTCGCCGCATGAAGGCACAGAGTGCAGCCGTGATCGGCGGCGGGATCGGCGGGCTGACTACGGCCAACACCCTGGTGCGCGCCGGGTGGCACGTCACGGTGTACGAGCGTTCCCCGGGGCTTCCCGCCACCGGGACGGCGCTCGGGCTGTGGCTGCCTGCCCGTCGGGCGCTCGCGCGGATCGGCGTCGAGCAGGCCCTCGCCGCCATCGGCGTGGAGCAGCGCGCCGGGGAGATCCGTCGTTGGGACGGCACTGTGCTGGGCCGCGCCGGCTCGGGTCGTGCCGCCGTCCTGCTGATCTCCCGCCCGGAGCTCACCAGGGTGCTCGCCGAGGCGCTTCCCCCGGGCGTCCTCCGCCTGGGAGAGCCCGCTCCGCCGCTCGCCGACCTCGCTGAGCACGACGTGATCATCGGGGCGGACGGCATAGGGAGCCGGACGCGAGCATCGCTGTTCGGCGAACGGTCAGCCCCGCGATCGCTCCGGATGACCGCCTGGCGGGGCTGGGTTCCCGGGGAAGCCGCCACGACGTCGGAGTCGTGGGGGCCGGGGGCGCTGTTCGGCATCACGCCGCGCGACGGCGGGCTGACCAACTGGTTCGCCGCCGTCCGAACGCCCGCCGCCGCGGACCCCTCCCTGGAGGCCCTCAGAACCCGCTACCGGGGCTGGCATCCCGCGGTCCAGGACGTCCTGCGCCGTGTGGACGAGGAGTCCATGCTGGTGCACGAGCTTCTCGAGACCCCGCGGCTGCCCGCCTACGTCCGGGGTCGCGTGGCGCTGCTGGGGGACGCCGCCCACGCCATGTCGCCCAACCTGGGGCGTGGCGCCTGCGAGGCGATCGTCGACGCGGTCGTCCTCGGTGAGGAGTTGGCCCGCCACCCCGTCCCGCTGGCGCTCCGGCGCTACGACCGCAGGCGGCGCCTGCCCGACACCGCGATCGCCCGCGCCTCGCGGGTGATGGGTCGGGTCGCGACGGCCACCTCGGGCACAGGGCTGCGGGACGCCGCCCTCGGGATCACGATGCGGCTGGCCTGACGCCGCCCCAGGAGACCAAGATCCTCCGCGGACGCGAGCGGGATCACCCTCGTGTGGGCTCAGCTCAGTCCGCGATCCGGTGGCAGATGACCAGCCAGGTAGGGTCGGCGTCCGGGTAGGCGCGCTCGTCCCGGACCTCGGCGACGAGCCCGCGCTTGCGCAGGGCGCCGCGGGCCTCCTCGACCTCCTGCTCGGCCGAGGATCCCTTGAGCGCGACGATCCGGCCCTCGGGCGCCATCAGCGGTTCGCACCACTGCACGAGTCGGGGGAGTGCGGCCACGGCGCGGGACGTCACGACGTCGTAGCTGCCGTGGTGCACGAGCGGATCCCTGTCCGAGGCCTCCGCGGCGCGGCCGCGGATCACGGTCACGCGGTCGGAGAGCGCCAGTTCCTCCACCACGCCGCCGAGGAAGGTGGCGCGGCGCTGCAGCGGTTCGAGCAGCGTCACGCGCAGGTCGGGTCGGGCCAGGGCGAGCGGGATGCCCGGCAGGCCGGCGCCGCTGCCCACGTCGACGACCGTGGCGTCGGCCGGCACCTGCGGCGAGACGGCCAGGCTGTTGAGGACGTGCCGCTCCCAGACGCGCTCCACCTCGCGGGGGCCGATCAGGCCCCACTCCGCCCCCGCGTGGCGAGCAGCTCGGCGTAGGCCTCGGCGCGGCCGAGGTCCTCACCGAACAGCGCGCCCGCGATGGGCGGGGTCTCCACGGCGTCAGCCCTTGGGCAGCACGACGACGCGCCGGCGGGGCTCCTCGCCCTCGGACTCGCTGGAGAGCCCGGCGGCGGCGACCGCGTCGTGAACGATCTTGCGCTGGTAGGGGTTCATGGGGGAGAGCCGGACCGGCTCGCCGGTGCTCTCCACCTCGGAGATGGCGTCGGCGGCCAGGTCCTGCAGCGAACGGCGCTGCTTGTCCCGGTAGCCCGCGATGTCGAGCATCAGGCGGCTGCGGTGACCGGTCTCGGTCATCACGGCCAGGCGCGCGAGCTCCTGCAGGGCGTCCAGCACCTCACCGTCCTTGCCGACGAGCACCTCCGAATCGGTGATCACCGAGACGTGCGCCCGGCCCGACTCGTTGAAGGTGTCGATGTCGCCGTCCAGATCCGCGATGTCGAGGAGCTCCTCGAGGTAGTCCGCGGCGATCTCGCCCTCGTTGTTGAGGGACTCCTCGCGCTTGCTGACCCGGGGCGCGGAGCCTTCGGCCGGCTCCTCCTCGTCGCCCTCCGCAGCCTCGGCTGCCTGCTCCGAGCGCTCACCGTCGGTGGCCTCGGCCTCGGTGCCCTCGGCGTGGGGGACCTCGACCTCGGCGTCCGACGATGCGGCCTCGGCGGCCTCGACCTCGGTCACCTCGACGTCGGCGTCGACCTGCGATGCGGTCTGCACATCCTCACTCATGGTTGTCACTTCCTCGTGGGGGCCAGCCCTACTGGCCGGGCCGTGCCTGCTTGCGGTTGGCGCGCGATCCCTTGTTCGGCTGCTGCCGCTGGATCCGCTGCTTCCCCGACTCATTCGTGGGCGCGGACGCGCCCGGCTGGTCGGTGCTCGTGGACTCCTTCGACGTCGTCGAGGAGGTGTTCTGGCGGGCCACCTTGGTGGGATCGCCGGCGACGGCGGGGCCCTTCTTGCGGCGCATCTTCGCGCGGCGCTCGGCCATGATCTTGTCGGGATCCTTGCCCTTGGCGCGCGTGCGCTCCTCCCAGTCGATGAACGCGGGCGTGCCGGGCGTGGGGTTGTTGTGGATCAGGATGTACTGCTGGCCCAGCGTCCACAGGTTCGAGGCGAGCCAGTAGATCATGACGCCGATGGGGAAGTTCACGCCGGTGAACAGGTAGATGGCCGGGAAGATGTAGAGCATCATCTTCTGCTGCTGCGCCATCGGGCCGGTCAGCGCCTCGGGCGGCATGTTCTTGCGGAGCAACTGCAGCTGCGTGATGAACAGCGTCGCCGTCATGCCGATGATGAGGACCACCGCGACGAAGAACGTCGAGTTGAAGTTGGTGAGGCCGTTCACGGCCAGCGTCGCCGAGATCTCCGCGCCGAAGATCTGCGCGTGCTGCAGCGAGCTGGCCAGGTGCGGGGCCTGCTCGAAGAAGTAGCCCTTGGGCTGGCCGTGCGCCGCGCCGTTCAGCACGTAGAACAGGCCCAGGAAGATCGGCATCTGGATCAGCAGAGGCAGGCAGGAGGCGGCCGGGTTGACGCCCTCCTCCTGGTACAGCTTCATGACCTCTTGGCCGTACTTCTCGCGGTCGTTGCCGTACTTCTCCTGCAGGGCGCGCGTCTTCGGCGCGACCAGCTGCATCTGGCGCGAGCTGTTGATCTGCTTCACGAAGAGCGGGATCATCAGCATCCGGACCACGATGGTCAGGGAGACGATCGACAGCGCCCACGTCCACCCCGAGTCGGGATGCAGGATGTGGCTGTACAGCCAGTGGAAGCCGACCAGGATGCCCGACATCGCGGCGTAGATCGGCTGCATGATCGTGTCGAGAAAACCGAGGATCCCGTCAAACACGGTGCACCTTCTGAACGTCAGTGGTCGGCACGGGGTCGAAGCCCCCTGCGACCAGGGATGGCAGCGCACGAGGCGCCTCATGGTGAGCCAGGTGCCCTTGATGGCCCCGTGTCGCTGGACGGCTTCCAGCGAGTAGGCCGAACACGTGGGGTAGTACTTGCACACGTCCCCGTACAACGGGCTGATCACCGCGCGGTAGGCCTTGAGCAGGCCGATCAGGACGTACTTCATGCCGCCACGCCGAGCTTGCCGAGCGCGGAGTCCCACGCGGCGGCGAAGTCCGGCCCGAGGCGTCCGGACGCGGCGGCCGGCAGGGCCCGCACCACGACGGCGACGGGTTGCGGGGTGTGCGGCAGCCGCGCGGCGACGAGGTGCCTCAGCTGCCGCTTCACCCTGTTGCGGGTGACGGCGTCGCCGACGGCCTTGGAGACGACGAAGCCCGCCCTGGACGGCGGGTCATCGGTGCGGCGCGCGTGGACCACCAGGGTGTGCCGGCCCGCCCGGACACCATCGCGCACCACGGAACGGAACTCGTCCGAGGTGCGCAATCTGTGTTCGGGAGGCAGCACCGCTGCGGTGGGTTCGGCGTCAGCCGGCGAGGCGGACGCGGCCCTTGCGACGGCGCGCGGCCAGGATGGCGCGGCCGGCGCGGGTGCGCATGCGCAGGCGGAAACCATGGGTGCGGCTGCGACGCCGGTTGCTCGGCTGGAAAGTGCGCTTGCTCACGCCTGTTCTCCCTCATGATCACGGTTGGATCGGATCGACTGTGCCCACGGTGGACACAGGCATCGTCGAGGCGACGACTACCCAACGATACGCGGCGACGTCCGATTCGGGCAAACCGGAGCCGCCGAACGGGACAAGTCGAGGCGACACGCCGAGCGGGGGTGGAATCCGCCGGCATCATTTGCCGGGCCCTGTGGACACGGACTACCGTGGCACCCCAACAGCACATGCGGATCCGCCTTTCGCGCGGACGCGCGCTTGTCCACACCTGTGGACGACGGTTGTGGACACATATCCCTCGGGGGATTGAGGAGAGATTTTCGATGGCCGACGACGCTCTCGCCTCAGCGTGGGATCACGTCATCACCTCGGCTCCGACCCCGGTGAAGGTGTGGGTCAAGGCGGCACAGCCGCTGGCCCTGCACGAGTCCACCCTCCTGGTCGCCGTGCCCAACGACTTCAGCCGTGAGCGCATCGCCTCGCGCAACCGCGCGCTCATCGAGGACGCGCTGTCCAGCTTCTACGGCCGGCCCATCCACATCGCGGTCAGCGTCGACGCGTCGCTGGAGCCCGACGAGAACGACGCCGACACCGCCGAACCCGAGCTTCCCCTCGACGTCGCCTCGCACGGGCTGGGGGCCTCGCAGGTCGCGCCGTCGAGCCTGAACGGCGACCGGCTCAACCCCAAGTACACGTTCGAGAACTTCGTCATCGGCAGCTCGAACCGGTTCGCGCACGCCGCGGCCGTCGCCGTCGCCGAGGCCCCGGGCAAGTCGTACAACCCGCTGATGATCTACGGCCCCTCG
The DNA here is from genome assembly GCF_011393335.1 of Propioniciclava coleopterorum. Classification (NCBI taxonomy): domain Bacteria; kingdom Bacillati; phylum Actinomycetota; class Actinomycetes; order Propionibacteriales; family Propionibacteriaceae; genus Propioniciclava; species Propioniciclava coleopterorum. The sequence continues at coordinate 1,553,998 of NZ_CP049865.1, forward strand.
GGGCTGGGCAAGACCCACCTGCTGCACGGCATCGGCCACTACGTGCGGCAGTACTTCCCCCAGGTGCGCGTGAAGTACGTCTCGACCGAGGAACTCACCAACGACTTCATCAACGCGATCTCGGAGAACCGCACCGTCGAGTTCCGCCGCACCTACCGCGACATCGACGTCCTGCTGATCGACGACATCCAGTTCCTGGAGAGCAAGATCCAGACCCAGGAGGAGTTCTTCCACACCTTCAACACCCTCCACAACGCGCAGAAGCAGATCGTGATGACCTCCGATCGCCCGCCGAAGGCGCTGGAGGCGCTCGAGCCGCGGCTGCGGAGCCGGTTCGAGTGGGGCCTGCTGACCGACATCCAGCCGCCCGACCTCGAGACGCGGATCGCGATCCTGCGCAAGAAGGCCGCCGCCGAGCACCTCATGGCCACGCCCGAGGTGCTGGAGTTCATCGGCGGCAAGATCGCCACGAACATCCGCGAACTGGAGGGCGCGCTGATCCGGGTGACGGCGTTCGCGTCGCTGAACCATCAGCCGGTCGACCTGCGCCTGGCCGAGGAGGTGCTGCGCGATCTGATCCCCGAGGGGGTCGAGGCGCAGATCACGCCGCCGCTGATCATGAGCCAGACGGCCAACTACTTCAACATCACCATCGACGACCTGTGCGGCCCCGCCCGCACGCACGTCCTGGTGACCGCGCGGCAGATCGCGATGTACCTGTGCCGCGAGCTGACCGACTTCTCGCTGCCGGCGATCGGACGCCTCTTCGGCGGCCGCGACCACACCACGGTCATGCACGCCAACAAGAAGATCCGCCAGCTGATGGCCGAGCGCCGCACGATCTACAACCAGGTCACCGAGCTCACGAACCGGATCAAGCAGGCCGCCTCGGCCCACTAGCCGCCCCGCCGCGCGGCAGCCTCGTCGACGGTGCCCGCTGCTTCGCTCCACCCCTGCGTCGCCGCATCCCCACAGCGACTCGACTGACCTGTGCCGCAGCCGCGTGTTCATCGACCGGTCACCCCGCCGACGCCGGGTTGGCCGGGACGCCGGCGTCCGTTCACCGCGTCCTGGCCGACGCGTCACCCACCGTTGGCCGGCCGCCGAGTTCTCCCCAGATCGCCTGTGGACAACACCGTCGTTCTGTGGACATCAAGACAGTCCCGCCGCTCACCCACAGATCCTCCCCGTGTAGTTTCGAGTTCTCCACACGATCGCCGAGGCCGAAACGCCGAGCCGACAGGCGCATTCGAGCGCTGTCCACGAGATCCACAGCCGTGATGATGACAAGGAGTAGTTACACATCTCCTTCTCTCCTAAGTCTGGCGGTGGGTACATGTGGGCAACAGGCTCACGGACGCGTCAGGCACACCGACGACAGCGTCGGCAGGTCGAAGTGCCGGGCGTGGGCGAACAAGCGGGCGTCCGGTGCGATCGCGAAGCTCGCCCGATCCGGGACGCCGACCAGCTCGGTGCCGGCGGGGCCGCGTTGCGCGGTGACGCCGACGGGGTAGCCCTCCGGATGCCACTCACCCCGGCCCTGATCGGAGCGCCAGACGGCGGCGAACTGCACCAGCAGGAAGCGGTGCGCGTCCGCCAGGGCGGCGAACCGGGCCCGCGTGACCTCCGTGCCGCGCGACCAGCGCACCACCGCGTAACCGCCCGCCTCGTCGGCGCGGAGCGACCACTCGACCTCCAGGTCGCCCCAGCCGAGCAGCGCGGGCGCGGGGCTGCGGCGCACCATCGCGACGCGGCGGGCCCACGTCTCGATGAGTTCGGCGGCGAACGACGAATCGGGCACGGCCCCTCCCCCGTGATGCTGGCGGCTGCGCGCCGTCGGTCTGGATATGATCGGACAGCAGCCAACCACGACCTGGGAGCATCAGTGAAGATTCGAGTCGAGCGCGACGTTCTGGCCGACGCCGTCCAATGGGTAGCCCGCAGCTTGCCGAACCGCCCCAGCGTCCCGATCCTCGCGGGTCTCCGCCTCGAGGCGGCGGGTGGCGACGTGGTGCTGTCGACGTTCGACTACGAGACGTCCGCGAAGGTCACCATCCCGGCCGACGTGAAGGACGAGGGCGTCGCGCTGGTCTCGGGCCGGCTGCTCGCCGACATCGCCCGCAGCCTGCCGGCCAAGCCGGTCGACCTGACCTCCGACGACACCAAGCTGGAGATCACCTGCGGCAGCGCCCGCTTCACGCTGCAGCTGCTGCCCGTGGCCGAGTACCCCGACCTGCCCTCGATGCCGGCGTCCACCGGCACCATCACGCCGGACATGTTCGCCCAGGCCGTCTCCCAGGTCGTCGTGGCGGCCGGACGCGACGAGCTGCTGCCCGTGTTCACCGGCGTCCGGCTCGAGATCGAGGGCGACACGCTGTCGCTGCTCGCGACCGACCGCTACCGGATGGCGCTGAAGGAACTCCCGTGGAACCCCGCCAAGCGCACCGACGACGCCGCCGCCCTGGTGCCCGCGCGCGTGCTGTCGGAGTCGTCGAAGTCCATGACGGCCGGCGAGAAGATCTCGCTGTCGCTGGCCGGCGGCGACGCCGGTGACGGGCTGATCGGCTTCGAGGGCGAGGGCAACAACGGCGTCCGCCAGATCACCACGCGCCTGCTGGACGGCGAGTTCCCCAAGGTGCGCCACCTCATGAACGTCCAGCCGGCGGTCACCGTCCGGGCGAACACGTCCGAGGTCGTCGCGGCGGTGAAGCGCGTCGCGCTGGTCGCCGAGCGCAACACGTCGCTGCGCATGATGATCGCCGAGGACCACATCACCTTCGAGGCCGCGACGGGCGACCAGGCCCAGGCCGTCGAGGCCGTCGAGGCGACCGTGGTGGACGAGACCGGCAACGGCCTGGCCATGAACGCGGCCGGGTTCAACCCGCACTACCTGCTGGACGCCCTCAACGCGCTCGACACCCCGTACGTGAACTTCGGCTTCACCGCGCCCGGCAAGCCCTGCCTGCTGACGCCGCTGGTCGAGATCGACGGCGAGCCGTCGACCGACTACAAGCACGTCATCATGCTCATGCGCCTGCCGCAGTGAGCGGGGCGTGTTCGTCACCCACCTCAGCCTGGCCGACTTCCGGTCCTGGCCGTTCGCCGAACTGGAGTTCGGGCCCGGCGTCACGACGCTGACCGGACGCAACGGCCAGGGCAAGACCAACCTCGTCGAGGCCGTGGAGTACCTCGCCACGCTGGGGTCGCACCGCGTCGCCTCGGACGCCCCGCTGATCCGGTTCGGGTCGCCGCGGGCGATCGTCCGGGCGCGGGTGCAGGCCGGCCTGGACGACCCGCGCGCGCTGGCGCTCGAGATCGAGCTCAACGCCGGCAAGGCCAACCGCGCGTCGCTGAACCGGGGCCCGCTCAAGCGGCCCCGCGACCTGCTCGGGGCGCTGCGGGTCGTGCTGTTCGCCCCCGACGACCTGGCGCTGGTGAAGGGTGACCCGTCGGATCGTCGGCGGTTCATCGACGAGCTCGTCACGCAGCGGTGGCCCCGGATGGCGGGGGTCCGCGCCGACTACGACCGCGTCCTGCGGCAGCGTTCGGCGCTGCTGAAGTCGCTGGGCGGCCGCCGCGGACCGGTCGGCGGAGACGTGGCGTCGACCCTCGACGTGTGGGACGAGCAGCTCGCGCGCCTCGGCGGGGAACTCCTGCACGCGCGGCTGCAGACCCTGGTCGACCTGGCCGAGCCGGTCGCCGAGGCCTACCTCGCCATCGCCCCCACCAACAACGTCGCCCGGGTCGCGTACCGGTCCAGCTCGCTGGGCCTGGATCCGCAACCCGGCGAGGGGCTGCCCATGGTGTCCGCACCGGGGGCGACCCACTCGATGGCATCCGAGGCGCCTGACGCGATGGCGTCTGACCCGATGGCTTCTGGCCTGGAGGGGCTCGAGCCGACGGCGTCTGACCCGATGGCGTCCGAGCGGCCGGCGTCCGACGGCACGGCATCCGGGTCGGCGACCGAGGCGTCGGCTCGTGGGGCGGAGCGCACGCGTCCCGCGGCCCGCGGCTCCGTGCTGGACGCCTCGCCCGACGACCTGGCGGCGGTGCTGCGGGAGCGCATGCTCGCCCGCCGGCAGGAGGAGATCGCCCGCGGCGTCACGCTCGTGGGGCCGCACCGCGACGATCTCGTGCTGTCGCTGGGGCCGTTGCCCGCCAAGGGGTACGCCTCGCACGGGGAGTCGTGGTCGTTCGCGCTGGCGCTGCGGCTGGGCGCCTACGCGATGCTGCGCGCCGACGGGGTCGAGCCCGTTCTGGTCCTGGACGACGTCTTCGCCGAGCTGGACGAGGTGCGGCGGGCGCGGCTGGCCGAGCGGATCGCCGGCGCGGAGCAGGTGCTGATCACGGCCGCGGTCGCCTCCGACGTCCCGGAGTCGCTGGCCGGGCGCCGCTACGGCATCGCCGACGGCGCGGTCACGCTGCTGGACCCGGGCGCCGCGGCCGCGCAGACTGACAACGTGACACCAGCCCCGTCGCCGGCCCCACCGAGCGGCGGACGCGGCGCGCAGACTGAAGATGCGACCGCTGGCCCGGCGCCCGCCCCACGGAGCGGCGAGGGCGGCGAGGGCGGCGCGCAGGACGAGCAGGAGGGGGAGGCGAGCCCGGATGGGGACCGACCCGACTGACCCGCGCGCTCCCGGGACGCCCGGGGAGGGCGACGAAGGCTTCGAGGAGGTCGCCTTCGAGCCGACCGGGCTCGACCTGGCCCGGCAGATCGCCGAAGCGGCCGGACGCGCGGTCCCGGTGCAGCAGCCGCGGAAGAAGAAGCCGCGCGCGCGGCGTCCGGGACGCCAGGGCGATGCCGGCCGGGGCGACCCGATGCCGCTGGGGGACGCGCTGGAGCGCGTCATCTCGGAGCGGGGCTGGTCCGCCGAGGTGAACGTGCACCTGCTGATGGGGCGGTGGGCCGAGCTGGTCGGCCCGATGGTGGCCGAGCACAGCGCGCCCGAGGCGTACGCCGACCGGGTGCTCGTGGTGCGCACGAGTTCGACGGCGTGGGCGTCCCAGCTGCGCCTGATGGCGCCCCAACTGCTCGCCAAGATGAACGCGTCGCTGGGCGACGGGACGATCAAGCGCGTCCAGATCATCGGGCCGCGGGCCCCGAGCTGGAAGCACGGCCCCCGCTCCGTGCAGGGGCGAGGGCCGCGCGACACCTACGGCTGAGCCGCTCAGGCGCTGAGCCGCACCAGGTTGCCCCACGGATCGTCGAGCTCGACCGCGGACGAGGCGTCGGTCCGCACCTGGACGCCGCGGGCGCGTGCCCGGGCCGTCAGGTCGGCGACGTCGGCGTCCGTGGGCAGCACGACGTCGACGCGTCCCAGGCCCATTCCCGGCGTCCGGAGCCCGACGCCCTCGGACTGCCAGGTGTTCATCGCCATGTGGTGGTGGTAGCCGCCCGCGGACACGAACAGGGCGCCCGGTAGCTCGGCGGTCACGTCGAAGCCGAGCGTGTCGACGTAGAAGTCCAACGCCTGGGCGGTGTCGCCCACCTTGAGGTGCACGTGGCCGACCGTGGTGCCGGCGGGCAGCGCCGCGCGGGCGCCGGGGTCGGTCTCCACGAAGTCGCGGGCCTGCGGGGTGAGGTGGTCGCGCAGGAAGCCGTTCGGGTCGATGTAGAGGGTGTCCATCCGGACGCGGCCGTCGACCCACGTCCACTGGTCGCGCGGCCGGTCGTGGTAGAGCTCGACGCCGTTGCCCTCGGGGTCGTCGAGGTAGAAGGCCTCGGAGACGAGGTGGTCGCCCGAGCCGGTGAACAGCTCGGGGCGGGCCAGCGCGAAGGACGCCAGCGTGGTCGCGAGCGCGCCGGGGGAGTCGTGCAGGATCGCGGTGTGGAACAGCCCGGCCGTCCGGCGCTCGCCGCGGGGCAGGTCGGGGCGGTGCCGCAGCGTGACCAGCACGTCGGAGCCGCGGCCCAGGTCGACCTGGTCGCCGCGCTCGGCGATCTGGTCCAGCAGCAGGACGTCGCGGTAGAAGGCGGTCATGGCGTCCAGGTCGGCCACGTCGAGGGCGACGCCGCCCATGCGGGTCGCCTCGGGCAGGGTGCTCGTGCTCATGTCACTCCAAACAGTTGATACGTCAACCATATTCCCCGAGGTGGGCTCGCGCCAGCCCCGACGCCCGTTCCGGCGGCGGGCACAACGGCGTGAGGGAGCGGTTACCGGCGGGGGCGCAGGGACGCCGTGGGCGCGCTGCAACCCCCCGGAGCCGTACCCGGGGTCGGATCACGGGGGGCGGAGACGCCCAATCGGCCTGCAAACGCGTGTGAGCGGCACTTCCGCGGCGCGACACCCCCCGCATTCGCGGTGGTCAAGTCGTGGTTTGCCCCCCGCCTCGGGTAGAATGGAGGGGTTGAGTGGTCGCCGCCCCCGCACCCCCGGTTCGCGGTGCGGCGTCCGTGTGCCAAGGGAGAAGAGAGCGCCTTGACGGCAGAGAACAGCACCGCGCACCGGACGGCCGGTTCGGCCACGACCGCGGTCGAAGAGGGCAGGTACGACGCCTCGGCCATCACCGTCCTGGAGGGCCTGGAGGCCGTCCGTAAGCGGCCCGGCATGTACATCGGATCCACCGGCGAACGCGGCCTGCACCACCTGGTGTATGAGATCGTCGACAACTCCGTCGACGAGGCGCTGGCGGGCTACGCCGACACCATCACGGTCACGCTCCTGCCCGACGACGGCGTCCGCGTCACCGACAACGGCCGCGGCTTCCCCGTCGACCTGCATCCCAAGGAGAAGATCCCGGCGGTCACGCTGGCGCTGACGGTGCTGCACGCCGGCGGCAAGTTCGGCACGGGCGGCTACAAGGTCTCCGGCGGCCTGCACGGCGTGGGCGCGTCCGTGGTCAACGCGCTGTCCGATCACCTCATCGTCGACGTCAACCGCGACGGCTACCACTGGCACCAGGCGTTCTCCCTCGGCGTCCCGGACGCCGACCTGCAGCGCCTCGACCCGCTCACCGACGAGGACGAGATCGGGACGACCGTGACGTTCTACGCCTCGCCCGACATCTTCGAGACCACGCACTACAACTGGCAGACGCTGGCCAACCGGTTCCGCGAGATGGCGTTCCTGAACAAGGGCCTGTCCATCACGCTCATCGACGAGCGTCCGGCCGGCTCCCCGAGCACCGAGGACGCCGAGAGCGGCCTGGACGAGTTCGTCGACGACACCGCCGACCACCCCGCTGAGATCACGTTCCGCTACGACGACGGCCTCATCGACTACGTGAAGTACCTCACGGGCAACAAGGAGGTCATCCACCCGACGGTCATCGCGATCGACGCCGAGTCGAAGGCCGACGAGCTGTCGCTCGAGGTCGCGATGCAGTGGAACAGCTCCTTCACCGAGGGCGTCCACACCTTCGCCAACACGATCAACACCCACGAGGGCGGCACCCACGAGGAGGGCTTCCGCGCCGCGCTGACCAACACCGTGAACCGGTGGGGCGAGACGTGGGGGATGATCAAGAAGAAGGAGGATCGTCCCTCCGGCGACGACATCCGCGAGGGGCTCACGGCGATCATCTCGGTCAAGCTGGGCAACCCGCAGTTCGAGGGCCAGACCAAGACCAAGCTGGGCAACACCGAGGCCAAGAGCTTCGTGCAGAAGGTCGTCAACGACCTGCTGGGCGACTGGTTCGAGAAGAACCCCGCCGAGGGCAAGGACATCATCCGCAAGTCCCAGGCCGCCGCGACCGCCCGGCTGGCCGCGCGCAAGGCCCGCGACATGGCCCGCAACCGCAAGGGGCTGCTCGGCTCGACGTCGCTGCCGGGCAAGCTGGCCGACTGCAGCTCCCGCAACCCCGTCGAGTGCGAGGTGTTCATCGTCGAGGGTGACTCCGCCGGAGGCTCGGCCAAGGGCGGACGCGACCCGCGCACGCAGGCGATCCTGCCGATCCGCGGCAAGATCCTGAACGTCGAGAAGGCGCGCCTGGACCGCATCCTGGCCAACAAGGAGGTCGAGGCGATCTTCAACGCGCTCGGCACCGGGTTCTCCGACGAGTTCGACATCGAGCGCCTGCGCTACTACAAGATCGTCCTGATGGCGGACGCCGACGTCGACGGCGCGCACATCCGGACGCTGCTGCTGACGCTGCTGTTCCGGTTCCTGCGTCCGCTGATCTCGGCCGGTCACGTCTACCTGGCTCAGCCGCCGCTGTTCCGGCTGCGCTGGACGAACGCGCCGCACCAGCTCGCCTACTCCGACGAGCAGCGCGACGAACTGCGCGACGTCGGCCTCGCCGAGGGCAAGAAGCTGCCGCAGGTCAACCCGATCCAGCGCTACAAGGGCCTGGGCGAGATGGACGCCGAGGACCTGTGGAACACCACCATGGATCCCGCGCAGCGCACGCTCGCGCAGGTGACCCTCGAGGACGCCGCGGCGGCGTCCGACATGTTCAGCATCCTGATGGGCGAAGACGTCGAGCAGCGCCGGAGCTTCATCCAGCGCAACGCCAAGGACGTCCGGTTCCTCGACATCTGACATCGGTCAGAGACGACACAGTGGTTAGGAAGACGACACAGTGAGCGACACGCCCAACGAACCGCCCATGGACGACGCGGACCTCCCCGTCAGCCCGGACTCGCCGCCGGACCTGCCCGAGTCGGTGAGCCACGAGATCGACAAGGACAACGCCTTCGCGCCCGACGCCGGCGAGTCGCCGGTGGCGCAGGTGGCGGCCGACAAGGCGCACCTCGCGCACATGACCGGGCGCGTCGAGGAGATCGACCTCAACGAGGAGATCCAGAAGTCCTACCTGGACTACGCGATGAGCGTCATCGTCGGCCGGGCGCTGCCCGACGTCCGCGACGGCCTCAAGCCGGTGCACCGCCGCGTCATCTACACGATGTACGACGGCGGCTACCGCCCCGACCGCGGCTGGAACAAGTGCTCGCGCGTCGTCGGCGACGTCATGGGTAAGTACCACCCGCACGGCGACACCGCGATCTACGACACCCTGGTGCGCCTGGCGCAGCCGTGGGTGATGCGGCACAAGCTCGTCGACGGCCAGGGCAACTTCGGCTCGCCCGGCAACGACGGCGCCGCCGCCATGCGGTACACCGAGTGCAAGATGAACCCGCTGGCCATGGAGATGGTCCGCGACATCGACCAGAACACCGTCGACTTCCAGCCGAACTACGACAACAAGGACACCGAGCCGGTCGTCCTGCCGGCGCGGTTCCCGAACCTGCTCGTCAACGGCTCCACCGGCATCGCGGTCGGCATGGCGACGAACATCCCGCCGCACAACCTGCGCGAGGTCAACGACGCCGTGCAGTGGATGCTGGACAACCCCGAGGCGTCCAAGGAGGAGATCCTCGAGGCGTGCATGGCGCGCATCAAGGGTCCGGACTTCCCCAACGGCGCGCTGATCGCCGGCCGCAAGGGCATCGAGGACGCCTACCGCACCGGCCGCGGCCTGGTGACGATGCGCGCGGTGATCGAGGTCGAGGAGGACGCCAAGGGGCGCACCTCGCTGGTGATCACGCAGCTGCCGCACATGTGCAACCCGGACAACCTGGCGACCAAGATCGCCGAGCTGGTGAACTCGGGGCGCCTGACCGGCATCGCCGACATCCGCGACGACAGCTCGGCGCGCACCGGGCAGCGCTTGGTGATCGTGCTCAAGCGCGACGCCCAGCCGCGCGTCGTGATGAACAACCTGTACAAGCACACGCCGCTGCAGGACACGTTCGGCTGCAACATGCTGGCCCTGGTCGACGAGGTGCCGCGCACGCTGCGCCTGGACCAGTTCCTGGGCTACTGGCTGCGCCACCAGATGCAGGTCATCGAGCGCCGGACGCAGTTCCGCCTCGACGACCTGGAGAAGAAGGCGCACCTGGACCGTGGGCTGGTCAAGGCGCTCAACATGCTCGACGAGGTCATCGCGCTGATCCGCGCGTCCCGCACCGTCGACCTGGCGCGCGACGGGCTGAAGGAGCTGCTCGACGTCGATGACGAGCAGGCGATGTACATCCTCAACGTGCAGCTGCGCCGTCTCGCGGCGATGGAGATCCAGGCGATCATCGACCGCCTGGCCGCCATGGAGCTGCAGATCGCCGACCTGAAGGACATCCTGGCCAAGCCCGAGCGGCGCCGCGCCATCATCGGCGAGGAGATGCAGGAGATCACCGACCGGTTCGGCGAGGAGCGGCGCACCCAGATCGTCGCCGCCGACGGCGACATGGCCGACGAGGACTTCATCCCCGACGAGGACATGGTCGTCACCATCACCTACGGCGGCTACGTCAAGCGGACCCGCTCGGACCAGTACCGGCTCCAGAAGCGCGGCGGCAAGGGCGTGCGCGGGGCGTCCCTGCGCAGTGACGACGAGGTGCAGCACCTGTTCACCACCACCAGCCACCACTGGCTGCTGTTCTTCACCAACTTCGGCCGGGTGTACCGGGCCAAGGTCTGGCAGCTGCCCGAGTCGTCGCGGGACGCCAAGGGCGGCCACGTCGCCGGCCTGATGAGCTTCCTGCCCGAGGAGAAGATCGCCGGCGTCCTGACCATCCGGTCCTACGCCGACAAGCCGTACCTGCTGCTCGCGACGAAGAAGGGCCTGGTCAAGAAGACCGACCTGAGCGCCTACGACAGCTCGCGGCAGGCCGGCCTGATCGCGATCAACTTCCGCGACGAGGACGACGAGCTGATCGGGGCCGGCGTCGCGTCGGCGTCCGACGACCTGCTGCTGATCTCGAAGAAGGGCCAGGCCATCCGGTTCCCGGCTTCGGACGAGCAGCTGCGTCCGATGGGGCGGGCGACGTCCGGCGTGACGGGCATGAAGTTCCGCGCCGGCGACGAACTGCTGAGCATGTCCGTGATCGACGCCGACATGCCCGAGGACGACCGCTTCGTGTTCACCGTGACCGACGGTGGGTTCGCCAAGCGGACGGCCGTGAGCGAGTACCGCATGCAGGGCCGCGGCGGCCTGGGCATCAAGGCCATGAAGCTCAACGAGGACCGCGGGTCCCTGGTGGGCGGCCTGGTCGTCAGCGAGACCGACGAGGTCATCGCGATCAAGCAGTCCGGTCAGGTGATCCGCTCGTCCGTGCAGGACGTGCCGTCGAAGGGCCGCGACACCATGGGCGTGAAGTTCGTGGGGCTGTCCAACGGTGATTCCGTCACCGTGATCGCGCTCTACCCCGAGACCGCGGTGCTGGCCGAGGCCGCCGCCGAGGGTGAGGTCGTCGAGGGCTCGGTCGTGGGGGACGTCGTGGGCGACGTCGTGGAGGGGGAGGTCGTGGAAGCGTCCGACTCATCCGAGGGTGTGACGCCGATCGACGCCGAAGCGGCTACCGTTGACCCAGTCGTCAGCGAGGGCGACGATGAGGAGGACAGCGGTGACTGACACCCAGCAGCGCACCACGTCGGGCTTGACCCTGGCGCCCGCCAAGCAGGCGTCGGCGTCCGAGCCGGATGGTCGCGTGCGCCCCAGCACCCGGACGCGGCGGGCCCGCCTGCGCATCTCGCGCGTGGACCCGTGGTCGGTGATGAAGACCTCGTTCCTGTTCTCGATCGCGCTGGGGATCATGATGTCCGTCGCGGTGTACATCGTGTGGACCCTGATGGGCGCCTCGGGCATGTTCGAGGCGATCAACCAGGCGCTCACGATGCTGTTGTCCTCTGACCAGGACCAGACCAGCGTCCGGTTGGAGGACTTCGTCAACACCAACAAGGTGATGGGGTTCACCGCGCTGTTCGCCGTGATCAACGTGGTGATCCTGACCGCGCTGGGCACGATCTTCGCGTTCCTCTACAACCTCTCCGCCAACATCCTCGGCGGCCTGGAGCTCACGCTCGCCGAGGACTGATACTCGCGCACGAAGGCCGGCCCCCTCTGGGGGCCGGCCTTTCTGCTGTCTGGGCGCCGACCCGCGAGCCGCGGTGGGTGTCCGGCTCGCTCAGGCGGGACTCGGACTGCGATCCCCGCTCGGTGACTCCGTCTTGGTCAACGCCGGGCCCGGGTTTGGAGCTCTGCGGCCTGCGCCCTGTCGTTCTGGTGCCCCGAGACGCGCCGTTGGGGAGTCGAACCCCTTGTCGTGACTCGGCGGTGCGGCACTGGTGGCACCAGAACGACACGCGTCGGCGTTGGTCGCCTTCGCTGCGCGCGGCCGGTGTCGGGTCGCTCAGGCGGCGAGTTCGGCGAGGAAGCCGCCCAGCTGGGTGGGGTTGTGGGCGATCGCCGCGGCGTCCCGCCCCTCGGCGAGAGGGCCGTACCCCCAGGTCACGAAGACGCTGCGCAGCCCCTGGTCAGTGGCGCCCTTCACGTCGTGCAGGCGGTCGCCGACCATGATCGCGCCCTCGGCGTCCACTCCCTGGTCCTTGAGCAGGCCGAGCGCCCGCCCGATCACCCAGCCCTTGCCGGCGTTCTCCTCGGTGATGTCGGCGCCGGCGATCGCCGCGAAGTAGCCGGCGATGCCCTTGGCCTCGGCGATGCGGGCCGCGAGGTCCTCGCGCTTGGAGGTGGCCACGGCGAGCGTCCAGCCGTCCTCGGTGAGGTGCCTCAGCAGGTCCTCGATGCCGGGGTACAGCGGCGCCTGGGTCATGGTCTCGACGTAGATGCCGCGGTAGGTGTCGCGGAACTCCACGGCACGGTCCACCGGGACCCCGAGCACCTGGGTGATCCCGGTGAGCAGCGGGGGACCGACGAACCCCTTGAGGGCCTGGTCGTCCGGGACGGGGAAGCCGAGCCGTGTCAGGGCCTCCTTGGCCGCGCCGATCACGGTCGGGCCGCTGTCCACGAGGGTGCCGTCGAAGTCGAAGAGTGCCACGCGCATGCGTCCACCCTAGGCGGACGCCGTTCGGTCCCCACGGCGAGCCCACCACGCAGCCGCCGGGAGGTCGGATTTTGAGGGTGGGGCTCCGAGGCGGTAACGTTCTGCTCTGCGTCCAGCACGCGCGGGCCTATAGCTCAGACGGTTAGAGCGCCGCCCTGATAAGGCGGAGGTCACTGGTTCAAGTCCAGTTAGGCCCACCACGAAAAACCCCCTCCCACTAGGGCAGGGGGTTTTTTCGTTCCTCAGCGGGGAACTCATGGGGAACTTTGAGGCGCTTGTTCCGCTCCCCTCGAGACCTCATGTCCTGCCCGGTGTCCGCCAACACCCCTCCTCGGCACTTCTGGTTGGCGAGAGCTACTGGAGGGACGGGGCGTCGTGGATGAGTCGTGGGCGCTGGGTTTGGCGTTGGGTCATGTGCGGAGCGCGGTGGCCGCGTTCGTGGCGGCAGAGGATCCGTCCGGGGAGTCGTTGTTCCTGGCGGCGGAATGCCTCGAGTTGGAGGGGTTGCTCGCCGATCTGCGTGTTGAGCCCGCGCTGGTCGATCCTGGCGTGGACGCGATCGCCTCGTTGGACGCGGCGTCCGAGGCATTGGTCGCGGCGCGGCCGGTGGTTCCGCTGGCGCTGTGGGCCGGTCTGCAGGCGGTGCGGGCGAGGGCCGCCCGATGACCACCACGGTCGGGATGCTGCTGGACGACGTCCACACCCGCGCCTGGGACCTGTGTGCGGAACTCGAGGACCGGCGTGCCGAGAATCGCTACGGCGAGCGCGGCCTGGAGGTTCTGGCGGTATGGCCCAGGTTGGCGACCGCAGCTCTCCGCGTCCTGGACGCGGTGCCACTGGAACCGGCATGGCTGGACGACATGGGGTCCGTCCGGTTGGTGTTGGGCCAAGTCGGGCGAGGGGTGCTCGAGGCCACGGCCGACAACGGTTCCGCAGCAGCGTCCCTGAAGCCCGATCCAGCGGTGGGCGAGCTGGCGCTCCGATTGGGGCTGATCGCGGACCTGCTGGTTGGCGAGAAACCGGCGCGCACCGATGTGGACCGGGCTGCTCTGGAGGGCTTACAGGCCAACGTCGTCTCGATCGTTCACGCCGTGGCCACGGTGTCCCTGCCACTCCTGCAGGACCGGGACCATCTGCAGGCGCCTCGATCGGTGCTGGCTGCTGTCAAGGCCCGCACGGAACGGTTCGCGATGATCCCCGCCGAACGACGGAGCGGCCGATACGAGGACGTGGGCGCGGTCACGTCGAAGTCGTTGGACGCTGCGATCTCGACCTGGGTGCACGCCACGGTAGACATCCTGAGCTCGCGCCGGGGGGTGAGCCAGGCGGCCCTCCAGGTCGCCGCGGGTGACGCCTTGATCCTCACCGCGACGGCAGGAACGGTCTGCGCGGCGGCCCGCCGGCTAGGACTTGTGGACGCAGACCGGGCAGCCGTGGCCACCTCGGCGCTGGGAGCGGCGCACGCCGCTTGGCGGCGGCCGGCAGCGTGGCCGGAAACGGTCCGACTGGAGGGAGTCCGTGACCCCGAACATGTCCACGCGTCGCGTCAGCTCCGGAAGCTGGTCACCGACAACCTGCGCCAGGGGCGGGACTGGTTGCCGCCCGAGCGCATGGCTGACCGGTTCGACATGGGGCTACTACTGGGCACGATGCGCCGCGGCGTTCATGGGGTAGGAAACGTGGCGTTGGCCCACTTCCAAGCTCTCGACACGCTGGTGCGTGGACGCGGCCGACTGTGGATCGCTGCATCCGCAGTCACCCAAGCGGCTTACCGCGGGCCAACGACCATTGAGGCCGCTCTCCGTCACGGTTGGGTCCAGATGCCGCTAGGCGAGCCCGCCGGTCGTGCACTCCATGCCGACGCGAAACACGCCCTCGACATGACCACGATGGCCCTTGCTGCTCTGGACCGCACCGCAGCCTCTGTCACCACCCGTCAGTCCGACGGTGGGCTGCGGTGGGACCGCGCCCGGATCGTGGCAGTCGAGACGACGGACCAGCCCGTCCTGTTCGAGACCGTTCGTTCCTCGCCCTTGGCCGGCTTCCGGGCCGAACAGCGGAACCCGATCCAGCTCGGCGGCCGTCCCGCGCCGGGACCGCGACGGTGACCCCTGCCATCCCCCCGCCGCGCAGCGACGCTCCGCGCGGGGAGGTCGACGCTTGGGTGTTGACTGGTCGGATCAGCCCGCGACGCGTGGTGCGCTCCGCAGGGGTGGATGGCGATGGTCAGCCGCTCAACAGCTACCCGCTGGTCCATCCCATCGCAGGGGCACGACCCCGGACGCCGTGGGCCGTGCACCTCGCCGACGCGACCGGTCGCTATCGACTGTTGTGCGTCGATTTGGACGCTAACGGTTCGTCCGAGGCCGCCGCCGCGGACGCCACTCAGTTCGGCGAGCTGGTGTCCGAACTGGGGATCGAGCACCTGGTGTGCGCGTCCGGACCCACGGGCGGCCGGCACGTGTGGATCGGACTGCGCGACGCACTGGACGCCGAGGCGGTCCGCGCCCTGGCGTACCTGCTGAAGGCCTGGCTGCCCTCCCTCGATGTCGCACCGCTGACCAACCCGACTTCGGGATGCGCGCGCCCCCCGGGTGCACCGCATCGCCTCGGGGGTAACTCGCAAGTGATCGCCGGATCGGTGGCGGTGCTCACCGAACCCACCGTCACCACAGGCCAGATCCACGCGCTGATGAGCCGGGTCGCCGACCACGTCCATGCAGTCGAGCCGGCGACCCAGCCGACGCGATCCCGTCCCGTTGCGGTGGTGGACGGAATGCCGTTCCTGCCCGGGACCAAGCGGGCCCTCTCAGCGTCCTGCCGAGGGCTGCTGGAGGCGACCCCGACCGGAGACCTGTCAACCGTGCTGTGGCGGGTGCTCTGCGGCGCAGCGGCGGCCCGCTGGCGGTTCAGGGACGTCTTGGCGCTCGCCGACGCGCCAGGGCTCGAGCACGCCCGCACCCTCCGCGCGGGGGCAACCCGGATGCCACGCCCGACACGCGGGCCAGCGTCCCCAACGGCGATGCTGCGCCGCCAGTGGACCCGCGCCGTCCAGGCAGTCGCCCAACTCGGCCCCGGCCAAGCCATTGAGGGCACCGATAAGGGCTTCGACACCCGCGCTGAGGTCGTCACAGAACTCGTCCGCACCGTGCAGCGTCGAGCGGACGCCACTGCCGGTCGGTGGGGCCGCTCCCGAGCGTGCCACGCGCAGCGGCGCGTCCTGGATGCGCTGTGCCTGTTCCACCTCCAAGGCGTCCGTCCCGACGAGGTCGAGGCCGACATCCGCCGCCTGGCAATGACCTGCGGCCTCGACCGCGAGACCGCCCGGCGATCCCTGCTCGCGCTGACGACCGACGGCTGGATCACCCGAACCCAGTCCGCCGCCGGGCGCCGCGGTGCTCGCTGGTCCATCGACCCGGGCGGCGCCGTCCACAGCCGCATCAGCGAGCTGCTGTCACAAGCGGACCCGCGCCCCGCTGGCACCGGCTCCGCCCTGCGCTCCGCGCTCCTCAACCAGCTCGCGGACCGGCTGAACGACAACGCACACGATGCCTTCGCCACCAACGGTGGCCTGGGCCCCGACGCCGGCACCCTCTACGGACGCTTGAGGGAACCGATGGACGCCGCGGAGTGCTCCTACCTTCTGGGGTGGTCAATCGACAAGACGACCATCATGCTTGATCGGTTGAATTCGGTCGGCCTGGTTGAGTGGCGCGAGCGATGCTGGCGGCGCGTTGACACCGCGCAGATTGACCAAGTCGCGATCGCCCTGGGAACCAACGGAGTAGGGCAGCGACGAGCCGACCTCTACGCCGTCGAGCGGACCCTGTGGGCTTGGTGGTGCACCGAAGTCGAGCAGCTGCGCACGGTGCGGTCTCAGCGTGGCTCCCAACGCGTCCGACAAGCGCGTTCATGGCCTCCCCACCCCCGACGTCACAACGGACGAGCTGACTTTGCGGCCGCTCGACGGACGCTTCGCCGCCGACCAGAAACGCTAGTGGGACTGGTGTCACTCCGTGGGACGCCCGAAGCCGCACCGATTTCGCGGCCTACATTCGGGGCACTGTCCCCCAGGACGACGCTCAACAGAACAGGACCAGGGCTCCCTGGCCGAGTCACCCCCGGCTCGAGTGAACGAAGTCGTTCAAAGAATTTTGCCCCGGGGTGTCCGCCAACGGCCCTCCTCCTTACTTCTGGTAGGTGAAGGAGAAACCCCATGGTGAACAAGAACACCCTCGGACGGGCCCTGCTCGCGCTCGCGCTAGCGCCCGTGATGGCTGCCTGCACGGCTGCGCCAGCATCGAGCCCTTCCGCATCCGTCGCTCCGACGCCGACGCAGACCGCTCCGACGCTGTCGCCGGCTGAGCAGGACCTCGCCAACGCCAAGCAGGCCGTGACGAACCTCTGGTCAGTCGTTGATCGCTTGACCAATGACCCCCAAGCATCACTGCAGGACCTCGACACCGTGGCGTCCGGTGAGGCGTTGGAGTTCTTCCGCAAGAACCTCACCGGTTACCGACTCGAGCAGCTCACCGGGTCGGGCAGTTCGGTTGTTGAGCTCCAGTCAGCCCAGCCGTCCGGGAACAACAGCCAGGGCGTTCCCACGTGGACCGTCACCGCTTGCGTCGACACGAGTGACACCAAGCTGGTGGACCCCTCCGGCAAGAACGTCACAGCACCGCCGTACCGCTTCCAGCACCGCTCGGTCGTGGTGGAAAGGTCAGGGGCCCTGCGGGTCGACCAAGACGAAGTGCTGGGCACATGCTGACCCGCGCGTTCGCGGCGATCGGGTTGGCTGTCGCATCGGTGCTTCTGGGAGCCGTCCCGGCGATCGCGGCCGGGCCGCCGGTGGACTGCGGCTCCGACGCTCAGTGGGACGGCCGCCAGTGCAAGATCACCGCCACCAACCCCGGTCGGTCTGGCAAGACACCGCTCAGCGGCGGTGGCGGAAGCGGGGAGTCGGCACCCCGAACCTGCGCCTACGGTTCGATCCCCATGCCTTGCCAAGATGCCGAATTCGGCTGGTGGTCGGATTCCAAGAGCTGCTACGTCCAGCTCACCAACCCCCAGCCACCGGCCACCGCGCCTGCCTGGGAAGGCCACACCGACGGCGCCATTTACGACTGCTCGCTCCCACGTTCAGGGGGTTTTGGCGGGCTTCAGTACAGGTTCTGGTCCGCCACCGCCCCGCGGGTCCTGATCCCGTCGTGTTGGCGCAACAGGCGATCGCGAGCATGAACTTGAGGCCGATCTCGATCGGGATCGTGCCGGAGGACCGACCGGGCTCGGTGGGTCTGGTCGGGATGCCGGTCTGGTTGTGGGCATCCAGCCCGGACGCGCAGTCGTGGGGCCCGATCACCCGCAGCGCGTCGGCGTCCGGAGTGACCGTGACCGCAACGGCCAAGGTCCAGCGGGTCCGCTGGCAGATGGGCGACGGCGCCGTGGTGGTCTGCGCCGGGCCGGGCACTGCCTATGAAGACCGGTTCGGCAAGAGCGACTCACCCACCTGCGGCTACACGTACAGCAAGCCGGGCACCTACACCGTCCAGGCCGAGACGCAGTGGTCGGTGGCATGGTCGGGCATGGGCCAATCCGGGACGATCCCCGTCACCTTGAACCAAGCGACCACGATCACGGTCGGAGAATTGCAGGTCCTCACGACGGGCTGACCGAGCCCTCCCCCTTCCGTGCACGCACCCCCACGAGAGCGAGCCACCCCATGTCAGTGACCACCCGCCCGTCCACCACCAAGCCGGCCGCCGCGCCGGCTCAGGAACCGCCGGCGCTGGCCACGCCACCGAAGTTGCGCCGACGACCCGTCGCCCTGCTGGTGTCGGTCGCCACCATCGTCCTCGGCTCGCTGGGCGGATTGTGGTTGTGGACCGCCGCCGGCCACACCACCGAAGTCCTCGCGGTTCGCACGCTGGTACATCGCGGTGAGGTGATCGACCGCGACGACCTGATGACGGTGCGGGTCAGCCTTGACCCGGCAGTCCAGACAGTGGCAGCCACCCAAGCGGACGCCGTCGCCGGCCAACGAGCCGCGCTCGACCTCGCACCCGGCGGCCTGCTCACCCCCAGCGACTTCGCCACCTCGGTGCTGCCGGCACGAGGAACCTCGGTGGTGGGCGTCGGCCTTGCGCCGGGCATGTTGCCAGCTGAGCCAATCGCGCCGGGCGACGCGGTGCGCGTCGTGCAGACCCCTGGCGCCCAGGGTGAGGTCGCCGATGCACCGGTGACAGTCTCGGCGACCGTGGTGGGCGTGCATCCGTCGGAGACGGGCGACCAGACGATCGTCGATGTGGTGGTCCCTGCGGAGGCCGCGGCGGATCTGGCGGCGCGGGCGGCCACCGGCAAGGTGGCTCTGGTGCTTGATTCCAGGGAGCGGTGAGTCGGCCATGGCGATCATCGCGTTGACGGCAGGCTCCGGCTCCCCGGGGGTGTCGACCACGACCGTGGGCCTCGCGCTGTGCTGGCCGCGTCCGGTGGTGCTGGTGGAGGCCGACCCGACGGGCGGGTCGGGGATCTTGGCCGGCTACTTCCAAGGCCAGGTCGCCCACGACGGCGGCCTGATCGAATTGGCGATGGCCCAACGTGAGGACCTGGTTGCCGCCGAGCTGCCGCACCAGCTCCTCGATCTGCCTGGCTCGCAGGCTCGGCTGCTGCCCGGCAGCCGCTCCCACGCCCAGGCAGGCAGCATGACCACCTTGTGGCCGGTGCTGTTGGATGCGTTACGGGATCTGGAGGCAACCGGACAGGACGTGTTGGTCGACGCGGGCCGCCTCGGCTTGGTCGGCTCTCCGGCCCCACTGTTGTACGGCGCGGACCTGACGTTGCTGTTGACGCGCAGCACCTTGCCCGCGGTGATCGCGGCCACGTCGTGGGCCGAGACCCTCCGCGACCAGACCGAGGCCACCGCCACCCGCGTGGGCGTGGTGGTGATTGGTGAGGGCCACCCGTACTCGGCCCGCGAGGTGTCCGACGCGCTGGGTCTGCCTTGGTGGGCACCCTGCCGTGGGACCGCCGCTCGGCCGCGGTCTTGTCCAGGGCCTGCGGCTCCTTCTCCAGGCGCGCTCCATTGCGCTCGGGGTTGTCGGCCTTGGGAGAGGCGATCCGCGTCCACGCCTCAGCAGGAGTGGGTCGTCCGGTGTCCCCGCTGGCGTGGTTGGCCCGTTCTGTTCCGCAGACTTTGGGAGGTTCCCGATGACGCTGCCCCTTGACGAGAGGCGACCCGACCCGCGGTCGTTGCCGTTGTTCGCGTCCCGCGCCCGGCGCGCTGACGCCGGTGAGGAGCACGTGGGGCGGCCGGCTCGGCCGCGATCGGCTTCCGGGCTGCATGCCGTGCCCGCCGGCGAGCCTTCGGGCACGCCCACCCCGCGCCGCGCCACGGGATCTGAGGTGGATTGGGAGTTGGTGGCCGCGTTCCGGTCACAGGCCTCGGAGTTGTTGACCAAGCAGCTCGGCGGCGATCGGCTGCACCTGGACAAGGCCGCTCAGGAGGCTTTGGGCCGCTCGATCATCGTGGAGCTGCTGGAGGCTGCGGCAGCGGACGCCGTGACCGCCGGCCGGCCATCGTGGACGCCTGTCCAGCAGGACGAGTTGGCGCAGGCGATCTTCAACGCCTTGTTCCGCATGGGTCGCCTGCAGCCCTTGATCGAGGATGACAGGATCGAGAACATCTCCATCGTCGGGTTCGACGGGGTGTGGCTTGACCTGGCCGACGGCAGCCGGGTCCCGGGACCGCCGGTCGCTGACTCGGACCAGGAGTTGACGGACTTCCTGACCTTCCTGGCGTCCCGGTCGGAAATTTCGGCTCGCCCCTTCAGCGAGGCCCAGCCAAAACTGCACCTCCAGCTGGATGACGGGTCGAGGCTGGCGGCCACCGCCTGGGTGAGCCCACGGCCGCTCGTGTTGATCCGCCGGCACCGGCTCACCGAGGTCAGCCTGCAGGACCTGGTTGATCGTCAGGCATTGTCGCCGTTGACCGCGTCGTTCCTGACCGCAGCGGTCCGGGCCAGGTTGTCGGTCGTGGTGGCGGGGGCGCAGGGGTTCGGGAAGACGACGATGGCCCGCGCCTTGTGTGGCGCATTCGACCCCAAGGAGTCGATCGCCACGCTGGAGTCGGAGTTCGAGCTGGGTCTGCACGAGATGCCGGACCGGCACAAGATCGTGTACGCGTGGCAGTCGCGGCCCGGCTCGGGGGAACGCGGCCCGGACGGTCGACAGTCGGGGGAGTTCACGCTGAATGAGGCCCTGCACGACTCGTTTCGGTTTACGGCGGGGCGCACGATCGTGGGGGAGGTCCGTGGCCCGGAGGCCTGGCTGATGGTCAAGGCGATGGAGTCCGGGTCGGGGTCGATCTCGACGACCCACAGCGTGAACGCGCGCGGTGCAATGCGAAAGCTCGTCACCTGCGCGATGGAGTTTGGGCCGCAGGTCACCCACGAGCTGGCCACCCGCAAGCTCGCCGAAACCATCAACCTGATCGTGCAGCTGGACATGGAGGTCGAGGAGTTGCCGGACGGCACCGAACGGCGCCACCGGTGGGTGTCCGAGATCGTCGCCATCAGCCCCGGCGAGAAGGACCTCGGCTACGCCACCACCACGGTGTTCGACGCCCATGAGGGCCGGGTCGCGGTCGCGCACACGCTCCCGGACGAGTTGCGGCGGCTGGAGCGTCACGGGTTCGACCTGGCTGGCTTCCTCACCGAGGCACGCTCGAGCGGTGTGATCGCATGACCGCCCTCCTCGCTGCGCTCTCCGGCGCCTTGGTGACCGCTGGCGTCCTGGGTGTCATCGCGTCACTCCGCCCCCGCCCGGTGGCCCCGCCCACCAACCCGCGCCGAACCGCTGCCCTGCGGCGGCGCGTCCGGAAGATCCCGACCCGCACCCGCGTGTTGGCGCTGGTCGGCTTCGGCGCCGGCGCGTTGGTCGCGGTGCTGTCGGGCTGGCTGGTCGCGGTGGTGGCGATCCCGCTGGCCGTGGTCGGTCTGCCCAGCCTGTTGCGGTCCCCGGCTGAGACGGCCCAGATCGAACGCCTCGAGGCGATGGCGGAGTGGACGAGGAACCTCGCCGGCGTCCTCACCGTCGGGGTCGGGTTGGAGCAGGCACTGGTCGCCACCCTGCGCTCCACCCCCGAACCGATCAAGCCGGAGGTGTCCAGGCTGGTAGCCCGGCTGCGTGCCCGCTGGTCGACCGAGGACGCCCTGCTGAAGTTCGCTGACGAGCTGGACGACGCGACCGGGGACCTGGTGGCCGCCTACCTGATCCTGGGTGCCCGGCGACGCGGCGCCGGCCTGGCCAGCGTGCTGCAGGGGTTGGCCGAGTCGGTGGCCGACGACGTCACCGCCCGCCGCAAGGTCGAAGCTGACCGGGCCAAGCCCCGCGCCACCGCCCGCAACGTCACCTTGATCACTCTGGGGGTGCTCGGGTTCCTCGCCTTCAACGGCCAGTTCATGGCCCCCTATGGCACCCCGCTGGGCCAAGCACTGCTGGCGGTGTTGCTGGGCGCGTACGCCGGCACATTGGTCTGGCTACGGCGGATGTCGGTGGGTGAGCCCCTCCCGCGGTTCCTCGGCGAAAGCCAAGGCTTCGCCGCTGAAGTCGATCTGGTGGCGGACCGTGCGGGGAGGGCGTCATGACTGGCGCCCAACTCGCCCTTGCCTCCGGCGCACTGATCACCCTCGGGCTGGTACTCGCGGTGTGGCGGCTCGTGCCCGCTGCGCCGGACCTGGGCGACGTCGTCGAGCGGCTGTCGCCCACCTACGGACGCCGCCGGCGCGGCGCCGTTGACGTGCCGGTCACCGGCGGCAAGGAGCGTGTCGGCCTCTGGGCGATGCGGAACCTGCCGGGCGGTGTGTGGGGCAGGGTGCCCAACCGGGAACTAGCGCTGCTGCGCATCAGCCTGCCGCGCTACTACGGTGAGAAGATCACCTTCGCGCTGCTCGGCTTGGTGTTCCCCAGCGTGCTGGTGTTGGTGGTGGGACTATTCGGCTTCCAGGTACCGGTGGTCGTGCCCGTGGCCGCGAGCCTCGCCCTGGCTGGGGCGTTGTGGTTCCTACCGAACCTGAACGTCCGTGACGATGCCAAACGGGGCCGGCTGGAGTTCCACCGCGCGCTGGGCGCGTACGTCGACCTGGTCGCCCTCGAACGCAACTCCGGCTCGGGGCCGAGGCAGGCGATGGAAGCGGCCGCCGGCATCGGCCACAGCTGGGTCTTCCACCGCGTCGGCGAAGAACTCGCCCGATCCCGCTGGTCCGGCCAAGCACCCTGGGACGCGCTCACCACGCTGGCTGACGAGGTCGGCGTCCCAGAACTGGCCGACCTGGCCGACATCATGCGCCTGTCCGGGAGGAGGGCGCCCAGGTGTACGCCACCCTCAGGGCTCGCTCCACGGCGCTCCGCACCGCCCTGCTCACCAACGCCCAGGGCAAGGCGAACGAGTTGTCCGAACGGATGGTGGTGCCCGGCAGCTTGCTCGGAGTCGTCTTCATCGCCCTGCTCGTCACCCCGCCCCTGCTCCGCCTGTTGACCTCCTGACCTCCCGCAACAACCCAACCCAACCGAGAGGAAACCCCATGTTGACCACCCGCCTGATGACCACGTTCCTGCTGATCAAGGCTTGGCTCGACCCGAAGCTCCGCGACGAGCGCGGCAGTGTCAGCACCGAACAGGCCGTGATCACCGCGGCAGTCGTGCTGCTGGCCATCGCGATCGGCGCCGCGATCACCGCGTACGCCCAGGGCAAGATCGCCGCCCTCGGCTGAACGCAGCATCGTGAAGGGTCCCCGGTCCTTCCGCGCCGACGAGCGCGGTTCCGCGTCGGTCGAGTTGGTCGTCCTGATGCCGCTGCTGCTGCTGATCCTCTTCAGCGGCGTCCAAGGAGCGGTGTACTACCACGCCAGCACGCTCGCGTTGGCGGCGGCCCAAGAGGGCGCCCGCGCAGCCGCGCGCGAGAACGCCACCCTCGCTGCGGGAACCTCCGCAGCGACCGCGTTCGTGACCGACACCGCTGGGGACTCCCTGAGCTCCGTCGCGATCACCGGATCACGCACGGCCGTTACCGTCACCATCACCGTCCGTGGGTCCAGCCTGAGCCTCGTACCTGGCTGGACCCCCACGGTGGAACGTTCCGCCAGTCTTCCCGTCGAACGGATCACCCGATAATGCCCAGAATGAAGCGGGACGAGCGGGGTCAGCCGCGGTCGAAGCCGTCATCGGCGTCCCCGCGCTGCTGCTGCTGGTCGGCCTGCTCGTCCTCGGTGGCCGCACCGCGATCGCCCAACAAGCCGTTCAGGCCGCCGCCGCGGACGCCGCTCGATCGGCCTCCATCGCCCGGACCCCGGCCGCAGCACGCAGCAATGCGAGCCATGCTGCCCACAGCAGCTTGGCCAACCAGGACCTCGACTGCGCCACCACTTCGGTGAGTGTCGACACCGCGGCGTTCGGCACCCCGGTGGGGACGCCGGGACAGGTGTCCACGACCGTGACCTGCGCGCTGCGACTGGACGACATCGGGCTGCCGGGACTCGGCGGCACCAAGACCATCACTGCCACCATGTCCAGCCCCTTGGACACCTACCGGGGAAGGTGACCCCATGACCGTTCGCACTCGACGTTGCCATGACGAGCGCGGCTCGGTGAGCGTCTGGCTCGCGTTGGCCGCATTGACGATGGTGTTGTGCGTCGGGATCGCCGTCGATCTCGGTGGTCACGTCCATGCCCAGCAGCGGGCCCGCAGTCTCGCCGCCCAAGCTGCCCGCACCGCCGGGGAGGAAGTCGCGGCCGCCCAAGCCGTCCGCGGCCAGACCCCGACCGTCGACGTCGCGGCCGCCAAGCAAGCTGCATCGGCCTACCTCGCTCAAGCCGGGGTCACGGGCAGCGTGGGTGTCCGGTCCGGGAACGTCCTGGAGGTCACCGTGACCGACAGCTACACCCCGATGTTCCTCACCTCGATCGGCGTGCGCTCCCTCACCGTCACCGGCCACTCCACGGCCCGACTGGTCCGCGCTGTGCAAGGCACCGAACGATGATCCGGCAACGACTCACCGGACTGGCCGCCACCGTGGGCATTGCCGTCCTGCTTGTCGGCCTGCCCGCCCTCCTGCTCCAAGTTGGCCTCGGCAACCTGCCGACCATCACCGACTGGAGCGACGTGGTTGCCCTGCTCCTGCGACGCGATGACGGCACTCTCGCGCTGGTGGTGATCAAGGCCCTCGGCTGGGTCACGTGGGCGATGCTGGCAGGACTGATCCTCTTGGAGATCGTGACCCGGATCCGCGGCGTCCAACCCCGCGATCTACCCGGCCTCCACCTGCCGCAGGTCGCCGCCCGCCAGCTCGTCGCGGCCGCGGCGGCCCTGTTCGTTGCCCTGCCAGGCCCCACGCTCGCGTATGCCGATCCCCTCCCGGCGCCCACGTCCATCGTGACCGCGCCTCCCACGCCGCAGGTCACCGCCTCCCACACGGCGCCTCACACCGTCGAGGACACCGCGCCTCCGGTTCAGACCAGGCAGCACACCGTCAAGCGCGGCGAGTCGCTGTGGTCGATCGCAGCCGCCGAACTCGGCAACGGACGCCGCTACACCGAGATCGCCGCCCTCAACACCCGCCTCCTCGACGGCAAGGGAGACGACTTCCTTCGTGCCGGCTGGGTCCTGGCCCTCCCCGTCGGCGGCACCGACTCCACCACCAACCAAGCTCCCACCGAGACCTACACGGTTCGCGAGGGCGACACCCTCAGCGAGATCGCCCACGACCACCTCGGCGACGCCCAAGCGTTCCCCAAGATCGTCGAGGCGTCCCGGACCATCACGCAACCCGGCGGCCGCCACCTCACCAACCCTGACGTCATCGACGTCGGCTGGACCTTGGCGATCCCTCAGCCGAGACCCGACACTGGCCAGAATCTGGCACCAGTTGCACCACCCACCCAACCGACGCGCGACGCGGTGACTCCGGAGCCGGTCGTGGAAGAGCCAGTCACGCACGAGCTCCCCGCGCCAGCTGAACCGGCGGTGATGCCTGCAGCATCGCCCATCCCGTCCGCCCCCGAACCGGCGCCGGTGCAGACGACCCGAGCCGTCGAGGCGGCCGACACCTCCACCGTGACCGTGGACGAGGCGGCACCCATTCCCGGCTGGCTGGTGCCCGGGCTGGTCGGTGCGGGCAGCCTCCTGGCCGGATCTCTCTGGGTGGCGTTGGGCCACCGCCGTGCCGCACAACTGCGCGCCCGGCGTCCCGGCCGGATGATCGCCACCCCGCCCCCCGCACTCGACCCGATCGACAAGACGCTGCGTACCGAAGGTGCCTCGGCCGCGCTGGACGTCGCCTTCCTCGACGAAGCACTCCGGCGCCTGGCGTCCCGTCGCGGTCGAGCCGGCGAGCCCATGCCTCACCTCGCCGCCGTGGAACAGGCCGACGACGTGATCCGGCTGCATCTCGCCGACCCGGCCGACCTACGCGAACCCTGGCGGCACGCCCCGGACCGGCTGCGCTGGGAACTCCCTATCCAGAGCGACCTCGTCGAGGTGGGTCCGCTCGACGGTGCACTACCCGCGCCCTACCCGCAGCTGGTCACCCTCGGCCTGGACGAGGGCGGCCACCGCTGGCTGTACAACCTCGAAGAGGCCGGCGTCCTTCGTGTCATCGGCGACCCCGATCGGGCACGCGACTTCGTCCGCCACGCCGCAGCTGAGCTCGCGGTCCACCCCTGGACCCGAGACGTCCACGTCGAATGCGTGGGCATCGCTGCCGAAGCCGTCGCCTTCAACCGACGACGCGTCCGCCACCACGACACGGCCGACATCACCGCTCACGTCATTGCCGACACCGTCGCCATGATCGACCGCACTCGCGAAGCCGGTCTGGACATCCACACCGGCCGCGCCACTCTGCTGGACGACCCCCTGTGGGACAGCCGGCTCCTCCTCCTGGACACAGACCGCACCGACCTCACCGAACAACTGGCCCGTCTCCTCAACGACCAACCCCGCCAGACAGGCACCGCGCTCATGATGATCGACGTCGACGGAGGTCACGAAGACATCGACGCTGAGGTGCTCCGGGTCACAGGTGACGGCCGCCTTCAGCTGCCCGGGGTCGGGCTCACGCTGACCGCCGCCGGGCTCACCGCACGGGATACGGCCGGGTGCGCCGCGATCTTCGCCCAAGCCGACGAGCCCGACGTCGAGTACCCCCAGCACCCCGAACCTGCCGAGGGATGGAGGGCCCACACCAACCAAGCAGGCCAACTGTTGCCGGAGCACATCGTCGCGCGTGACCAAGTCCCTGACGAGCCTGTCACCAACGTGCTGCCCGAGATCGATGAGGTCTACGTCGACGCCGCGGCCGTCACTCCTGACGACCTGACCGCCCTCGCCCCCCACATCCCCGAGAGCGTCCGCGAGCTGGTTGAACAAGACGACCCGACCCTCGACGACGACGTCAGCACGTGGTTCGATCCGAGCTGCGACCTGCCCAAGCTGATGCTGCTGGGTCCCCTCACCGTCCGGGTCGCCCCCACCGGGACGCCAACCGCAGCCGTGGACCGCAAACCCTACTTCAGCGAACTGCTCGCGTTCCTGGCCACCCGCCCGCACGGCGCTACCACTGAGGAAGTCGCCGACGCCATGGGCATCCCCTCCGGACGCGTCCGCAAGGACGTCCTCGCCCTCCGCACCTGGCTGGGCGTCAACCCGCGCACCGGCCGTCCGCACGTGCCCGACAGCCGCCAAACCACAGCAGCGAGCGTCCGAGGACGAGCTGCTTATCAAGTCGAAGACCTTCTGGTCGACGCGGACCTGTTCCGTCGCCTCCGCGCGCGGGGTGAGGCGCGAGGTTCTGCCGGCCTGGACGACCTTCGTCGGGCCCTGAGTCTCGTCAGCGGCACGCCATTCGGACAACTCCGCCGGAACGGTGGCACCTGGCTCAGCGAAGGGCAGCGGCTCGACCAGGTCCTCCTGTGCTCGATCGTCGACGTTACCCACCTCGTCACGACTGCCAGCCTCGCCCTGGGCGACCACGCCGCGGCCCAAAAAGCTGCCCAGCTCGCCGTCCGTGTCGCGCCAGCCGAGGAGACCGCCCAGCTGGATCTCGCCGCCGCGCTTGCGTCCCAAGGACACCATCGCGCCGCCGAACAACTGCTCCGCGAGAACGTCTTCGACCGCAGCGACGACGAAGATGAGGCCCCTACCGAGATCCCCGCCCGCACCGAACAGATCATCGACAACAACCCCAAGTGGCTCGCCCGTCGAAGCACCAGAGCGTCAGCCTGATGAGCGGGCTGCCATGGATGGGCCCTCCTACCCCTGCATCGGGACGCCGTTAGCGTCATCGCACGCACCGGCAACGCCCAAATCGGGATCACTGGATGGGCGGCGTGCGAGGTGGCCCAGATGGGGGAACGAGCAGCAGCCAGGAAGCCAGGCGCCCCTCGCGGCCGCGCTCGAATCCCGACATTCGACGCCCCCGAGCGGGATCGCCTGCCGCGTGTAGTCTCGTGGGGTCAGCGGCGCGCCCTGTGTGTTCTCCTGGGGGTGGGTAGGACCCGGGGCGCCGTCGCTGGCCACCCACGCTGACCGTCCACCATCTCGGAGAGGTGAGGATGACGTCTCCCCCGCACGGCGTTTCCGTTCGCCACGGCGAACGACGATGGCCATGCGCACGGTGATCGGCGCGGACGGCGTCCGACACCCGGTCAGCGCGGAGGTGGAGGAGTTCCTCGCCGGTCTGGATGACCTGTCGGTGCGCGAGCTTGTGCTGGTGTTGGCGTCCTACAGTCCCGAGGCCATGCGCGCGCTGCAGCTGCTGGCCACCCCCGACAACACCCACGTCGAAACCGAGCTCGTCAGGATGGTCGACGCCGCCATCTCGGGCGTCGACCTCGATTATGGCGATCCCTTCTCCTATGACGAGGACGATGATGACGGCATCACAGCCGTGGACGAGGTCCTCGACGAGTTGGAACGCCACCTCGACCAGGGCGCACACCCCATTGTCGGACAGGTGCTGGAGCACCTCCTCGCCCGGATCGGCGACCTGGGTCAGTCAAGCGACAACGCTGGCGCACTCGTGGGTGTCGCCGAGCGCGCCTGCGAACTGTATGCCCGCGCAGTGGAGGGACACCCCGACCCCACCGCGCTGGCCCGCTGGATACTCGGGTTCCGGATGGAGTACGGCTGGCCGTCCTTGACTCTGGCTACCGTCGCCCACGCCCTGGACGACCCGGCCTGGGTGGCCTACCGCGACAGGGTCGCCGCACTCGCTGGTAACGCGCCGGCGGGTGACCCGTACCGCGATGAGGTGGCGGCCATGCTGCTGGAACTGGCCGACCACGATGGGGACACCGACGCCGCTGTCACCCTGCTGTCGTGTGGACCCACCCCCTATTACGGGGAGATCGTGGGCCGGCTCCAGGCCGCCGGACAGACGGCGTTGGCCCTGCACTGGCTCGACCGTGCCGTCGCAGCCCACGCCGTCGGCCACCCATGGCAGGCCTTGCACACCACGGTTTCCGCGCCGGTCGCGACCCGCGCCTACCTGGACGCGGGGCGTCCCGACGCAGCCCTCGCGGTGGCCCGAGACCAGTTCGCCGTCGACCTCAGCGAGACCGCCTACCGCCTGTTGTGCGCGGTCGCCGACGAGTCAGGCGACCTGGCCGAACAACGCACTTGGGCCATCGAGGAGGCCACCAGCCGCGCGGGCGCCGGCGGCCACCATTTGATCTGGCTCCACCTGAGCGACGGGAACCTCACCGACGCCTGGGCAGCAGCGGACGCCCACGGTGCCGGTCAGGCCTGGCGCGAACTCGTGGACGCCTCCGAGGACGACTACCCCCTCCGCGCCGCACGGTTGTGCCTGGCCCAAGCAGAGGCGCAACTCACCACTCCGAACTCGAAGCAGTACCCGTCAATCGTCGCTCTGCTGGTGCGGGCGCGCTCCCTGTACGACAAGGCCGGGCACAACGAGGAAGCAGTCAGCCACCTCATCAGGCTGCGCGAGGCCTACCGGCGCCGACCTGCCCTCATGGCAGAACTCAACCGCGCCCACCTGCCCTGATGACCCCCCGCGCCACACCCACCAGGCTGTATTCCCGCACCAGGATCCGCGGCGTGTGTGACTCTCCCACGCGCGGCGCGGCGCGGCGCTGCGGATGCGAGTGGTCGCTGTCGTGCTCCGCTATCGCCGGCGGGCCACCTCGGCCCGGAGCGCGCGCGGCCCGAGAGTCGTCACGCCGAGGGGATCGAGCCGTGACAACAGGCCACGGTCGGCCGATGCCACCGTGACTGCGTCGCCGCTTGCCGTGTGGTCGCGGCACTGTGCGACGACTTCGTCGTCCCCCACACCTGGCGCGTGCACGGTGGTGACACCCGCAACCTCGCCCTCCGGCACGCCAGCTCCAGCGCTCCCCTCAAGCACCAGGACGACCCAGTCGAACGACAGGTCCGCGTTCTGGAGCCCAGCATGGAGCCTCGCAGCCGCCCCCGCCCGGTCACGCCACCAACCGTCGGGGACAGAACCAACGACATTCGCCCCGTCAACCACCAAGACCTTCACCGGACGATCCTTCCACCTGATCCTCCACACCAGGAGCGGCTGATCAGGTCGTTGGCCGTCACCGTGAGATCCCGCTGATCTGGCGCCTCCGAGGTCCCACAGACGGTACGTCAGGGCCCCGCCAGGCGAGTGCGGATCCATGCCGAAAGTGCCAACCACCGCGATACTTCGGGGATGGACTCCAAGTCGCCGCGCTCGGCCGAATCGCTCCAAGGCCGGTCCTCCCCGCTCAGGACCGGGGGTCGCTTTCTGCTCGGCGGGTTCTTGGCGACTGCCGGGATCGGTCACCTCACCAGCCTGCGGCAGGAGTTCCAGGCTCAGGTGCCGCCGTGGATCCCGCTGGACCCCGACTTCGTCGTCGTTGCCTCTGGCGTGGTCGAGGTCGGACTCGGGGCCGTGCTTCTCTTGGCGCCGCGTGCCCTGCGTCCGGCGCTCGGCTGGGCGACGGCGGCGTTCTTCGTGGCTGTCTTCCCGGGCAACGTCGCGCAGTACCTGACCCGTCGAGACGCCTTCGGGCTCAACAGTGACGAGGCACGACTGGTGAGGCTCTTCTTCCAGCCGGTCCTCGTGGCTTGGGCATTGTGGGCGACCGGAGCTTGGAACGCATGGCGGACCTCTCTCCGTGCGAACCGCTGACACCAACGAACGCTGCGCCCGTCGGGCAGGACCAGCCCACCAGACCCCGATCGAGTGAGGAACCGCGCGCCCGCAGCGGCAGAAGCGGTCGTTCGGAGCGGGCAAGTGGCCGTCGCTGTGACTTGGATGCCTCCGGAGGAGCTGCCGATAGAGTGCGGTCGAGAGGGAGGCCCGATGCCGCGTCGTGTGTTGGTAACGCGCTCTGAGCAGTCGTTCGACCTGATTGAAGCGCCCGCGCCGAGCGAGCACCACCTCCAGGAGGTAGTGAAGACGAGCCCCCAATTGATTCCGGCTGACGACCTCGGGCTCGACGGGGATCTCTTGGTGGTGGGCAGGGAGACGAGTCTCGCCTCGGGCTATATCGATCTGCTTTGTTTGGCGAGGTCAGGTGACCTGGTGCTTGTCGAATTCAAGACCGGCCCGCAGAACCCTGATTTCCGCCATGCCTTGGCGCAGGCGATCGACTATGGCTCGGATCTATGGCGTCTCAGCGTCGAGGACTTCGACCGCGGCGTGGTTCAACGGTATCTCGCCGGCGGGAGAGTGGACGCGGCCTTCCGCGGTGCACGAACGTTGTCCGAGGCGATCGAGCGGACCTCATGGGACCTGACCAGTGATGATCGAACGGCGCTCTTCGAACGGCTCACCGAGGTGCTCCAAACAGGCGATTTCGCCTTTGTTATCGCCGCGCAGCGATTCACCGACTCGATGAAGAACAGCCTCGACTACCTTAACGCCACCATGCGACGCGGGCGCTTCACCTCGTGGAGGTGATCCAGCTGACCGGCGCAGAGCTCATCGCACACGCCACCCAGGTCGTTGCAGCACCAGCACGCTGGAACGCTGCCCGATCAACAACAGAAGGCGCAAGGAAGGATGTCGAGGAGGCCGAGTACCTCTCCAGCATCGGAGATCCCGCATACCGCGACGCGGTTCGCAGCATCATCGCACGGTGCGAGACCCTCGGCATTGAGGTGAAGTGGCGCTCACGCGGAGCGGCGCTGCGCATCGACACACCTGATCGCCGCCAACCACTCGCGATCGGGTGGGTGCTTTCCGAAGGGAGCCATTGGCAAGCGGCGCGGTACGTCACCCTCGGCGTAGACCCGACGTCGCTGGCACAGACCCCGTCCGTCGCCAACGCCGTCCTCGCGTACGCCGAGCGTGTGAAGTCGATCCCAGGAGGGGTAGCGCCAAAGAGCGCACTCAACGCAGCAACGTTCCCTCCGGCAGTCCTGCCGGGAGTGCTTGGCGAAGTGGACGGCGCACTCACAGCGCTCGTCGAACAGCTCGGCGCCTAGCGGCAGCACCCAAGCTCCGGAGTGCGTCTGGCGCCCGTGGCGCCGGGCCGCGGTGGTGCGGGTGCGGCCAATCTCAGAAGCGGCCATGACTGGCTCCAAGCTCTCCAGGGCGGAATCTTGTACGGGAAGACTAAGCATGGATCTTGGGGATTTCGAGCCCCATCCCTTCCGAACGTTACCACATCTACACCGTTTAGCGGTATAGATTGCTGATCGTGTCTCGTCTCCCCTTGCCGCGGACCACTGAAACAATGGGCGCGTGCCTGCCTACTCCGACGCCCCGCTCCCTGTCGGGTTGGACGCGTTGGTCGGCATGGGCATGAACCGCGTCAAGCTCGCCATCGCCGTCGCGCTGGCTGAGCACGGCGGCACCCTGAGTACCCCCGGCCTGGTCGCTGCGCTGGAGGGAACCGTCGCCGGCACCACGATCGTTCGCAATCTCCATGAACTCGAAGACCACGGCTACGTCAGCGGCGACCCTCCCCTCAGGGACCGCCGACGGCGCCTCACGCGCTGGACGCTCAACAACGCCAAGCTCCACGCGGACCTACGGGCGCTCATCCAGGCCACCACACCTTCCGCCCAATCCCCGACTGCGGCAGGTTGACGGGCGGCCGGGTGCAGTTCCAATCACCGAACGGGAACCGGTGCGTGCGAGTTGGGCTACGGACGCCGCCTGCCCCCCGACGCAAACGGCCTAACTCCTTCTTCACAAGGCGTGACGTTCGCGTGAGGCCGTGCCCAGCGACAGGGCGGTTGTTGGGCACGGTCACCGGGCCAGCCGTCCGGCACAAGAACGGCCTGGCCTTGACCTTGGTGCCGTTAAGGCCTCGCGGTGCGCGCAACCCCGCTCCCACAAGGGATGACTGCTCGTCGCTCGCCCAGGAAGCGACCTGGGGAGTCATCGGAGACCGAGCCGGGGCTGCGGCCAGGAGTTCGTCGAGCTGGTCTTGTGTCCCTAGAGGCCCACGTGGGCCCAGAAAGGGACAGCGCCATGACCATGCGAACCTACGAGTCGTTGCCCACGGCCGCTGCGCGCATCGGGGTCAGCGTGAAGACCATCCGCCGCCGGATCGCCGAGGGCGTCCTCCCCGTGTACCGCTGCGGCCGCATCCTCAGGCTGGACCCAGACGACGTCGATGCCATGTTCAGCCGGTATCCCCAATGGTCGACAGCGCCGCAGGCCTCAGCGAGGGCCCGGACCGCTCAACGGGCCTCATAGCCTGGCTCGACGGAACGGGCAGCCAGTCCCGCTTGAGCACCACGCGACACTAACGATGCATGACGCTACTATCGTCACATGACGATACCGACTGGCGCTGAGAGTGCGCCCGATGGTGGCGACCTGCAGGTCGCGGCTGCCTTGTTCCACAGCCTGTCCGACCCGTCTCGGCTGGCCATCTTGCAGCACTTGATCTTCGGAGAACATCGAGTCCGCGATTTGACCGAGCACCTGGGGTTGGCGCAATCGACGGTGAGTGCCCACCTGGCGTGCTTGCGGGAGTGCGGGCTCGTGGCGTCGCGTCCACAAGGGCGGGCATCGGTCTTCTCGCTGGTGAGCGCACCGGAGTTGCTGGCGGCATTGGCTGCAGCGGAGCGACTGCTGGCTACCACCGGCCAGGGGGTGGCGTTGTGTCCGAACTACGGGGTGGGCACCACGACGAACCCCACACCGGAAGAGCTGAAGGTACATGCCACGGTCGGGGCGGACCGGTGAGCGGGCAGGAGGATCCGCACGGCGACGAGCGCGAGGAAGGCATGTCGGCGTGCGGGTGTGACGCCCCCATTGCCAAGGCGCCTAGCGACGACGACGACGCGGTGGAGCACCTGTGGCAGGTGCGCGACATCCAGTTCGGGTTGGCATCGGGCGCCCTGCTGCTGGCCGGTTTCCTGACCGGCCTGGCCGGATGGGAGACGGTCAGGCTCGTCCTCAGCTGGGTGGCGTTGCTGGTCGGCGGGTCGACGTTCGTACCGGGTGCGTTGAAGAAACTTGCCAAGGGCAAGCTGGGGGTTGGTCTACTGATGACCATCGGCGCCGTGGGCGCGACTCTCCTGGGCCAGGTCGAGGAAGCAGCGACCCTGGCGTTCCTGTTCTCCCTCAGCGAAGGCCTGGAGGACTACTCGCTGGCCAAGACCCGGCACAGCCTGCGCGCCCTGCTCGACCTGGTCCCGCGTCAGGCCACCGTGCTGCGCGACGGTGTGGAGGTCGTCGTCGATCCCGACGAGCTCGTCGTGGGCGACCTGATGGTGGTCAAGCCGGGCGAACGGCTCGCCACCGACGGCGTCATCCGCACCGGACGGACAGCCTTGGACACCTCGGCGATCACCGGCGAATCCATGCCGATCGAGGTCGGCCCCTCCGACGAGGTGTACGCCGGTGCGATCAACGGCACCGGCATCCTCGAGGTGGAGGTGACCTCGACCGCGGACAACAACTCGCTGGCCCGAATCGTGCACATCGTCGAGGCCGAGTCGTCCCGGCGCGGGACCACCCAACGGCTCGCCGACAGGATCGCGAAACCGTTGGTACCGGGGATCCTGCTTGCAGCGGCCTTGACTGTGGTCGCCGGCTTCGCCGTGGGCGACCCCGGCCTGTGGCTGCAACGAGCATTGGTCATGGTGGTCGCCGCGTCCCCCTGCGCCCTGGCCATTTCGGTGCCGGTCACCGTCGTGGCATCCATCGGGGCGGCCAGCCGGCGCGGCATCCTCGTCAAGGGTGGCGCCGCGATGGAGGTCCTCGGCAAGGTCCGCACCGTCGCCCTGGACAAGACCGGAACCCTCACCCGCAACCAACCCGTCGTCATCGAGGTGACAACCACCGGCCCGCACACCCGCGAGCAGGTGCTCGCCTGGGCCGCCGCGCTTGAGGCACGCAGCGAGCACCCCCTCGCCAAGGCCATCCTCGCCGCCACCGAAACCACCACGACCGCCGACGACGTGCAGGCGGCCGTCGGCGCCGGACTGACCGGCACCCTGGACGGGCACAGCCTAAGGTTGGGGCGTCCCGGCTGGATCGAGGCAGGCCCACTCGCCGGCGACATCGACCGGATGCAACAAGCCGGGGCCACCGCCGTCCTCGTCGAGGTCGACGGGCAGACCACCGGCGCGATCGCGGTCCGCGACGAACTCCGCCCCGAAGCCGCCCATGTCGTCGCCCACTTCCGCTCCCACGGCTACGCCGTCGCGATGCTCACCGGGGACAACACGGCCACCGCCCAGGCGCTCGCCGCCGAGGCCGGGATTACTGACGTGTACGCCGACCTGCGGCCCGAGGATAAGTCGACCATCATCCACAGGCTGCGGGAAAGGGGCCAGGTCACGGCGATGGTCGGCGATGGCGTCAACGACGCCCCCGCGCTGGCCAGCGCCGACTTGGGCGTGGCCATGGGCGC
Organism: Propioniciclava coleopterorum; assembly: GCF_011393335.1. NCBI lineage: Bacteria > Bacillati > Actinomycetota > Actinomycetes > Propionibacteriales > Propionibacteriaceae > Propioniciclava > Propioniciclava coleopterorum. The sequence goes on from NZ_CP049865.1 coordinate 1,589,663, forward strand.
CATGGGCACCGACGTCGCCATCGAAACCGCCGACGTCGCCCTGATGGGCGACGACCTGCGCCTCCTGCCGCACGCGTTCGATCACGCCCGCTACACGCGCCGGATCATGCTGCAGAACGTGGTCCTGTCGATCGCGTTGCTCGCGGTCCTGATCCCGCTCGCCCTTTTCGGCGTCCTGGGGTTGGCGGCCGTGGTGCTGGTTCACGAGGTGGCCGAGGTGTTCGTGATCGCCAACGGTGTCCGCGCGGGCCGCACCACCCACCTGCCCACCCTCACCGCATTGGCCGACAGGCCCGCCCTGCAAGGAGCGACAGCGTGAGCACGGGCCACGACCACGCGCCGCAGGGCACCCATCGGGGCAAGTTGGCGATCGCGTTCGGGATCACTGCCACCATCCTGGTCGCCGAGCTCATCGGCGCGTGGTGGACCAACAGCCTGGCGCTGTTGGTCGACGCCGGCCACATGCTCACCGACGCCTCGGGCCTGCTGATGGCGCTCATCGCCGCAAACCTCGCCCTTCGTCCACCCACCCCCGAACGCACCTGGGGTTGGCGGCGCTCCGAAGTGCTGGCCGCTGGAGCCCAAGCCGCGGTCCTGCTCGGGGTCGGGGTGTACGCGTTCGTCGAGGGTGTTCGGCGCCTGTGGACGCCCCCGGAGGTCACCGCCGGCGGGCTGCTGGTGTTCGGCGTCGTCGGTCTGGTCGGCAACATCGTCTCGATGCTGGTACTCAGCTCGGGCCGCGGTGCGAACCTCAACATGCGCGCCGCCTTCCTTGAGGTCGTCAACGACGCCCTCGGGTCGGTGGCGGTGATCGTGAGCGCGGTCGTCATTGCGCTGACAGGGTGGACCCGGATCGACGCCCTCGCAGGCATGCTGATCGCGACCCTGATCGTGCCGCGGGCGATCACCATCCTGCGGGAGGCGGGGAGCATCCTGCTGGAGTCCACTCCTCCGGGGTTGAACCTCGAAGAGGTCCGTCGTCACATCCTGGAGGTGCCGCACGTGGTGGGGGTGCACGACCTGCACGCTTCCACCATCGCCACCGGTCTGCCGGTCCTCACCGCCCACGTTGTGGTCGAGGAGGCCTGCTTCGCCGACGGCCACGCCGCCCAGATGCTGACCGATCTCCAAGCGTGTGTGGCCGACCACTTCGACGTGAGCGTCGAGCACTCCACCTTCCAACTCGAATCACCCGACCACGCGCAACGCGAACACACCACACACAGCTAGTTCGATCCCTCAGTCCCGACCAGCGCCAGGAGCGCAATCGTGCTCCCGCCCCGCGGCATGAGAGTGCACGACTGTAACCACTACCAATCGGTCGCGAGTTCGTGGAGAAGCGTGTCCCATACGCCCGGGCGAACGGATCGTGGCGGGGTCTCGCTCAACTCTTTCGCAACCTCTTGGAACACGAACTGCGTGAGCCCGACAACTGCTGGGTGGGTAGACAGGCTGCCGGCCCCTCCCACGCGCAGCTGTTCGGTGTCCAACGGGGTGTACCTGACCACCCGATCGCTTGACCCCACCGGCCACGGAAAGGCACGCTGGGTCGTCAGGTGGAAGCCCGCCCTGAACGCCTTCGCGATCACCTTCGCAGGCAGGTTCGAGAGAGCCACTCACTAGAAACCGCCGGGCCTCACACACCGTTTATCTGACAGACCCTAGTGATCCGAAGGAGATGCCATGAGTAGCGAAGACGATCGATCCTCAGAGCGGGCGTCGCATCAGGGGACAGGCCACACTTCACACGATCGTTCGGGGAAGGCCAGTGACCCCGGCCTGGGTACTTACGTGCGTTTCGGTCTGATGATCTTGACCTCTTCAGTGGTGATGTACATCGTCATGTACCTGAACACTTACTCGATCGACCACGTCTTCTGGAGTTGGACGCGGTTCTTCATGACGATGATGTCCGCGGCGACCATGACTGTCGTCATGTTGACCTTCATGCTGGGGATGTACCGCAACCGGATGGTGAACGCGGTGATCGTGGTGGGAGCTGTCGTGGTGTTCGGTGCGGGCCTTGCCCTGGTCCGCACCCAGGCCACCGTCGGCGACGTCGCGTGGATGCGGGCGATGATCCCGCACCACTCGATCGCGATCCTCACCAGCGAGCGCGCCCACCTCGAGGATCCGCGGGTCCGTGAGTTGGCGGACTCGATCATTGAGGCGCAGCGCAAGGAAATCGAGGAGATGAAGGCCTACATCAAGGAGTTGGAGTAGGGGAACGGGCTCCCGGTGCAGGCGGCCGAGGCGACGCGCGATGCTCGGCGACGTCCCGTGCACCAGCCCGCGTGGTGATCGTGGAGGGCGATTCCGTGCACGGGCCGCAACCCGAACGCGTGGTCAGCGAGGCCGATCTGCTGGTGGGGCGCGAGTGGAGGGCTTGGAGGCCGCCAGTTGACCAGCTCTGTGAGGTGCGATCGGTGGCGGCATGGAGGGAGCTGAGGAACGCCGACAGATAGTTGGCGTGGGTCTTGCCACTGACCGGAGCGCGCGTCGGCGATTTGTGCGTTGGACCGGCCTCTCGGCGACGGGGCCGAGCACCTCCGCCGTGATCGAAGGCATCATGATATTGGTCGCTGTGGCGTTCATCCTGTGGACCTCGGTGGTGCTTTCCTCAACCCGCTCCAGTTGGAGAACGTGGGCGTCGGGCTGGCATTCGGTGGTCGCGTCCGCCGTCAACGGCGCCGTCGCCGTCGCCGTGGTCCTCATGCGAGCCGCATGCGCCGCTTGATCAGGCTGACTGCTGACGGAAATACCTGATGACCGACCTGTGGACCTCGGCCCGGAGTCGTGCCGGGTGTCATATGGAAGCGGACGTTCTGCCTACTGTCTCTTGGACGACGCGGACGGCTTGGCGTCAGCTCGCAGGCCACCCGGACGAGGGCGTGACGCCGGCGCAATGAGCGGCTGTCCGGTCAGCGTCCACAGCGGAGGAGCGGGTGTCACGGTCTTGCCCTCACCGCCCCGATTGGTGCGTTTCCCTGGGGAGGGTGAGTCGCAGGGTGGCGCCGGTGCCCTCCCCGTCGCTGGTGGCGGTGAGGCTGCCCCCGTGGGCTTCGGCGAGTGCTTTGGCGATGGTGAGCCCGATGCCGGATCCGCCCTTGTCGGCCTCCCTGGCGGCGTCGCCGCGGTAGAAGCGCTCGAAGATGTGCGCGAGTTGTTCGGCGGTCATGCCTTGGCCTGTGTCGGCGACGCTGATGGTCACGGCGTCCGGGGTCGAGGTTGACGTCACGTCGACTCGTCTCCCCTGGGGGGTGTGTCGGAGGGCGTTGGTGAGCAGGTTGCCGAGGATCTGGGCGACGCGCTGGGGGTCGGCTCGGACCGGCACGTCGTCGACTCGGACGGTGAGGGTGACGCCTTTGGTGTCGTAGGCGTGCCTGGCCTGACGGATCGCCGGCTCGACCAGATCGGTGAGCGGTTGCACGCTGGTCTGGAGTTCGATGCGTCCTTCTTCGGCTCGGGACACCTCGTCGAGGTCGCGGGCGAGCCGAGTGAGGCGTTGGGCTTGTTGCTCGACGACGGCTTGGGTGTTGTCGTCCCAGGTGAGGACACCGTCGGCGATCCCTTCGAGGTGGGCGTTGAGGGTGGCGATGGGGGTACGCATTTCGTGGGCCAGGTCGGACAGGAGGCGCCGGCGGGTGTTCTCGACGTCGCCGAGGCGGTCGGCCATGGTGTTGAACGTGTCGCCCATGGTGCTCAACTCGGGGCCGCCGCCCGTGACGGTGACCCGGGCGTCGTAGTCGCCACGGCTGAGCCGGCCGGCCGCCTGGGTCAGGAGCTCGACGGGATGGCCGATGCGGCGGGTCAGGTACCACGAGATCCCGAGGGAGGCGGCGAGCGCGACCAGCAGCCCGACGGTGAGGGAGATCATGCTGGCGTCGGCGAAGGCGCGTTCGATGTGGACGATCTCGGGAGAGTCGGGCGGGTGGCCCGTGTCCAGGAGGTGGGCGTGGAACAGCGGTGGCCCGATGATCGCGGCGGTCAGGCCGGCGCTGGCCACGATGGCGAACAGGACGATGGCCTGGGCGACGAACAGCCTGGTGCCGAGCCGCCAGGCGCCCACAGCGTGGAACGGGCGGGTCACCCTCGTCCCATTCGGTAGCCGACGCCGCGGATGGTGGTGATGTAGCGCGGTTCGGTGGGGTCGTCGTCGAGTTTCTTGCGGAGGTTGGCGACGTGGACGTCGACGACGTGTTCGTCGCCGACCCAGGCGGTGTCCCACACGGTGTCGATGAGTTGGCGGCGGCTGAGTGCGACGCGGGGTTGGGCGGACAGGACGTCGAGGATGTCGAATTCGGTGCGGGTGAGCGCGACGGGGTGGTCGGCGATCCAGACTTCGTGGCCGGCGGCGTCGATGCGCAGGTCGCCGAACACGCGGTGTTCCTCCATTGCGGGGGTGGCGGCGGGAGGGCGGCGGGGGCGCCGCAGCACGGTCTGGACGCGGGCGACGAGTTCCCGGTTGCTGAAGGGCTTGGTGAGGTAGTCGTCGGCGCCCACGGACAATCCGATGAGCCGGTCGACCTCGTCCCCGCGGGCGGTCAGGATCAGGATGTAGCAGTCCGAGAAGGTGCGGATCTGGCGGCACACCTCGATGCCGTCGAGCCCGGGCAGCCCGAGGTCGAGCACGATCACATCGGGGTCCTCGGCCCTCGCCTGGGCGACGGCGTCGGGACCGGTGTGGGCCTGAGTGACGTGGTGGCCTGCCCGGGTGAGGTAGGACGCGATGACGGCGGCGAGTGCGCGTTCGTCATCGACGACCAACACCTTGGTCGGCTGTACACCTTCGCTGTTCATGTCAGCCAGTATGGCCGCGACCCGCTGAGCACTGGTGAGCTGGGTCGGGCTCCCGGGCGGGTCTTGATGCGATCTTGAGACGATCCCGGTCGAACGGTGAGGCAACGCCGGGATGCTGAGTCAAGCCCGTGTTCGACCCGAGGCCGGCGTGCTGCCTTCGGTCTCTAGCCGGGGCCTCGTCGTGGGGCCGCACGGGGTCTTCCACAACGAGGAGTCAATTCGCGTGACGTCGTACCGTGCTGTCCGTGCCGTAGCCATGACACCCAGCCGATCCGCAGGTGAGCGCCCGCGAGGTCCTTTGCCGGGAGCTGGCCCTCGGCGTGCGGCGCCTGCTGCGCAGCGCCGTCCGACGGTGGTTGCGCTGTCCAGCCTGGGGTTGGCGGCGGCCGTGGTCGCTAGCGTGGCGGTGGTCGGTCTGGGTGCGGCCACCTCGGTGGCCGCGGTGCCGCGTCCGGACGCCGTGGGCGCCCCGCTGCCCGTGGCGGAACTGCGCGGCGTGCAGACCAGCCGCGGCGAGACTCGCGTGACCAGGCAGGGGGATGCAATGCTGCCGGAAGGCCCAGCGGTGGGCGACGCCCGCGCTGCACGCAAGGCGGTGGCGGAGCGGCAGGCTGAACTGGAAGCCACGGCGGAGGCGATCGACCGGGAGACGCAGCGGCTCTCCGATGTCGCTGCGCAGCAACGGCAGCTGGCTGCGCGGGAGGCTGAGCGGGAGGCTGAGCGGGAGGCTGAGCGGGAGGCTGAGCGGGCGAAGGCGGCCGAGGCTGCTTCGAAGGCCTTCGTGTGGCCCACCGCGGGTGGGGTGTCCAGCGGGTTCGGGTACCGCGTCCACCCGATCCTGAAGAAGCGCAAGCTGCACAACGGCGCCGACATCGGCGGGGCCTGCGGGCAGCCGATCGTGGCGGTCCGCGCCGGCGTCGTCACACGGGCGGAGCGATCAGGGTCGAATGGTGGGGCCGGCCACAATGTCCGGATCGACCACGGCCCGGTCGGCGGCGCCGAACTGGAGACGGCCTACCTGCACATGGACGACGTGGCGGTGAAGGTCGGCCAGCGGGTCGAGACCGGGCAACGGTTGGGCACGGTGGGCTCGACGGGTCTGTCGACGGCCTGCCACCTCCATCTCAGCCTCTACAAGGACGGCGCGGGCAGCGACCCGCTCGCCTACCTCACGAAGTAGTCGCGATCTTGACCGAACCTGAACCCGCGCCACACGGCGACTCCACAGCAGGCGGCCACAGTGGCAGGACGTCAGGAGAGGGGATTGCTATGGGCTGGGAGATGTGGGTCCTCATGCTCGTCGGCATGGCCGGCTTCTGGGCAGTGGTCCTGTTGGGCATCCGCGCGCTGTTCCTGGCGGGCGGAAAAACGCCTGAGCCGCGATTCCGCGATGCACCCGAGAACGACGCCACCGCCGGGCGCTCGCAGCCTCGGGCTTCGGCCGAGCCGCCGGCCCGGACCGACTCCTCCTCAACGTCTCGAATAGCACCCATCGAAAGGCACCCATGACTGGCATGTCCCGACGCACGCTCCTGCTCGGCGGACTCGGCCTCGGCGCCGCCGCCCTGACGGGCTGCACCTCCGCGCCGGCCGCCGGCCCCGTCCCCTCCGCGTCTGGCCCGATGCCGACGCTCCCGCCGGCCACCCCGAGACCCGGGCAACGGATCGTCGAGCAGGTCTTGACCGCCAAGCCTGTGACCCTCGACCTCGGCGGACCCACCGTCCCTACCTGGGCCTACGGCGACACCGCGCCCGGTCCGCTCGTGAGGGCTACCGCGGGTGACTTCCTCCGGATACGTCTTGACAACCAGTTGCCCGCGGACACCACCATCCACTGGCACGGGATCCGGCTGCACAACAAGGCCGACGGGGTGCCCGGCATGACGCAGGACCCGGTCCCGGCCGGCGGGTCGTTCACCTACGAGTTCACCGCTCCGGATCCCGGCACGTACTTCTTCCACCCGCACGTCGGCGTCCAACTCGACCGCGGCCTGTACGCCCCCCTGATCGTCGACGACCCGAACGAGCCGGGAGCCTACGACGCCGAGTGGGTGGTCGTGCTGGACGACTGGGTCGACGGCACCGGCCGCACCCCCGACGACGTCCTCGCGAAGCTGATCGCCGACGGGGGCCCTGCCCCCAGCGGCGGCATGGGCGGCATGGGTGGGATGGGGGGCATGGACCACGGCGGTCACGGTGGCGGCAACGCTCCGCAACCGTGGGGGGATGCCGGCGACGTCACCTACCCCTACTTCCTGATCAACGGACGCGTCCCCACCGCACCCGCCACGTTCGAGGCCAAGCCGGGCCAGCGCGTCAGGATCCGGCTCATCAATGCGGCGTCCGACACGATCTTCACGGTCGCGCTCGGCGGCCACCGCCTGACGGTCACCCACAGCGACGGCTTCCCCGTGGAACCGCAGGAGGTCGACGCCCTCTACCTCGGCATGGGCGAGCGCTACGACGCCCTCGTCACCCTCGACGACGGCGTGTTCCCCCTGGTGGCTCGTCCGTTCGGCAAGACCGAGGGCGGCCAGGGCTTGGCCCTGGTCAGGACCGGTTCGGGTCAGGCCCCCGGCCCCGACGTGTCGCCCGCCGAACTGGCCGGGCGCATCCTGCTGGCCACCGACCTGCGTCCCCACGAGTCGGTGAGGCTGCCTTCACGATCGCCGGACGCCACCGCGCACATGTCGTTGGAGGGGTCGATGAGCCCGTACCGGTGGGGCATCAACGGGGCCCCGTTCGGGCAGAACCAGCCGCTCACCGTGCGTGAGGGGCAACGGCTACGGCTCAACGTGATGAACATGACGATGATGACCCACCCCCTGCATCTGCACGGGCACACGTTCGCGCTGCCGTCGGGGCTACGGAAGGACACGGTGCTGTTGGCGCCCATGCAGTCGATGGCGCTCGAGCTGGACGCCGACAACGTCGGTGACTGGATGGTCCACTGCCACAACATCTATCACGCCGAGGCCGGGATGATGATCGGCCTGCTCTACCGCGGCTGAGCGGGAACGTTGACGCGACCTTGACGGTTCCCACAACCAGACCCGACCTTCGTCGACCAGCCTCGTTGGTGTAACGATCCGACCAACGTCAAGGAGTCCCTGCCATGAATCACGACCACACCGACCATCGCACCGCCCCGCCGGCCGGCAGCGACCCGTACGACCGGTTCGCCGCCGACCCGTTCGCGCCGACCACCCCGGCACCGCCCGTTGGGCAGCCGGCCCCCACGGCCCAGCCCGTGCGGCACCGGTGGTGGATGCACCTGCTGATGTGCGCCCCGATGCTGGCCGTCGTCGGATTCCTCGTCGCCACCGGGGCGGCCGGGTTCGGCGCCATCGGCTACGCCGTACTGTGCATGGCGATGATGGGCGCGATGATGCTGTTCATGAACCAGGGCTCCGCTGGCGGCCACAAGCATTGACCCCGGCACCCCCACGCCCGTCCGCCCTGACAGGAGAATGTGATGAACCTGAACTCCACCGCCGAGTCGGTCGTGCTGCACGTGGGTGGCCTGCACTGGGCCACCACCGCCCACGGCGTCGAACAGACCCTCCTGACCCGGCCAGGCGTGCTGGCGGTCGACGCGAACGCGATCTCGCAGACGGCGACCGTCACGTTCGACCCGACGCGGACCGACGTCGCCGAACTTCAGGGCTGGGTGCGCGAGTGTGGCTACCACTGTGCCGGCGAGTCACAGCCCACCCACGTGTGCGTTCCCCGCATCGAACCGGCAGGTCATCCCGGCGGGCACGCAGCCCCGGACGCCCACGCGCGGCACGGCGGCCCCGGAACCACGGTGCCGCACGGTCATGGGGGGCACGACCAGGCGGCGAGCCACGCCGCGGGGGTGGTGATCTCGCCGCATGACGCGATGGGTCATGGCGGTCATGGGGGGATGTCGATGGACGCCATGGTCGCCGACATGCGCAACCGGTTCCTGGTCGCGGCGGTGCTGTCGGTGCCGATCACGTTGTTCTCCCCGATGGGACGCGACATGCTCGGCTTCGGGCTGCCGGCGCCGTTCGGGTTGCGGGACGAGGTGTTCGCCCTGGTGTTGTCGCTGCCGGTGGTGTTCTACGCGGGCTGGATCTTCTTCGACGGGGCTTTCCGCGCCCTGCGGAACCGGACGCTGGACATGATGGTGCTGGTCGCGATCGCGATCGGCGCCGGGTGGCTGTACAGCCTGTACGTCACGCTCACCGGTGGTGGCGAGGTGTTCTTCGAGGCGGCCGCGGTGCTGACCACGTTCGTCTTGTTGGGGCACTGGTTCGAGATGCGGGCCCGCGGCGGCGCGAACGACGCCATCCGGGCGTTGCTGGACCTGGCGCCGCCGATGGCGACGGTGATTCGTGACGGGGTCGAGGCCGACGTGCCCACCAGCGAGGTGCTGGTCGGCGACCTGGTGCTGGTCCGTCCCGGCGCGAAGGTGCCCGTCGACGGCGTCGTCCGGGAGGGCCGTTCCGAGGTGGACGAGTCGATGGTGACCGGGGAGTCCTTGCCGGTCGACAAGACGGTCGGTTCAGCGGTGGTGGGGGCGTCGATCAACACCACGGGGACGCTGCGGGTGGAGGCCACCAAGGTGGGCGCGGACAGCGCCCTGGCGCAGATCGTCGCGCTGGTGCAGCAGGCGCAGAACTCGAAGGCCCCCGGCCAGCGGCTCGCGGACCGGGCGGCGTTCTGGCTGGTGCTGGTGGCCATCATCGGAGGAGGGCTCACGTTCGGGGCCTGGCTGCTGGCCGGCGCGTCGGTCCAGACGGCGATGCTGTTCGCGATCACGGTGGTGGTCATCACCTGCCCCGACGCCCTCGGACTGGCGACGCCGACCGCGAGCATGGTCGGCACCGGTCTGGGCGCCAAGCGAGGAGTGTTGTTCAAGAACGCCACCGCCCTGGAGACCTCCGCGAAGGTCAACACGGTGGTGATGGACAAGACCGGCACGCTCACCCGCGGCGAACCCGAGGTGACCCAGGTCATCGCCGTCGGGGGCGACCCCCACCTCGACCTGGTCGCGGCGGTGGAGCGCGAATCCGAACACCCGCTCGCGGCCGCCGTGGTCACCCATGCCGACGCCCTCGGCGTCGCGACCCGTAAGGCTGCCGAGTTTCGCAACGTGCCCGGCCACGGGGCCACCGCCGTCGTCGACGGACTGGACGTTGCGGTCGGAAACCGGCGGCTCATGGAGTCCCTCGGTGTCGACCTGTCGGCGGCGGGGCCGATCCGCGAGCGGGTCGCCGCCCAGGGCCAGACCGCCGTGTTCGGAGCGGTGGACGGCCGCATCGTGGCGGTCATCGGGTTGGCGGACGCCCCCCGCGAGACCTCCGCCCGGGCGGTCGCGGCGTTGCACGACCAGGGAGTGCAGGTGGTGATGCTGACCGGGGACAATCAGGCGACCGCACAGCGGATCGCCGCCCAGCTGAGGATCGACACGGTGATCGCGGACGTGCTGCCCGGCGACAAGGCCGCCCATGTGGCCGATCTACAACGCCAGGGGCGGGTGGTGGCGATGGTCGGTGATGGTGTCAACGACGCCCCTGCTCTGGCCCAGGCTGACGTGGGGGTCGCGATCGGGGCGGGCACCGATGTGGCGATCGAGACGGCCGACCTGGTCCTCATGCGGTCGGACCCCCTCGACGTGCCGACCGCCCTGACCATCGGCCGTGGCACGCTGCGGAAGATGCGGCAGAACCTGGGCTGGGCGGTCGGTTACAACGTGGTCGCCCTGCCGATCGCGGCCGGCGTGTTTGCCGGCGTCGGGCTGACCCTACGGCCAGAGATCGCTGCGCTGTCGATGTCCGGTTCCAGCCTGATCGTCGCTGTCAACGCCCTGCTGCTGAAGCGGTTGCGGCTTCCTGACGAGCACCACCGCCGACCAGGCACCCCGGCCGCGCAGGCTGCGTCGGGATCTTGACGCGACCTTGATCCGATCCTGCCGATCCGGACACGAGACCCACCTAACCTGACACCAGAAGCGGTACCCCTGGGGGGTATCAGGACAGGGTGAGGTGGTTGTGATGAGTTGGCTCGTCATCGGCGGCGCGGTGGTCGTCACCGGGTTGTTGTGGTGGTTCTTCTTCGGTCCGAAGCGGGCCGGACAGGTGAGCCTGGAGGACGGCGTCCAGGTGGTGCGGGTCACCGTGGACGGTGGCTACAGCCCGGACGTGATCGAGGGCGTCCGCCCGGGCGTACCGGTCAGGCTCCTGTTCGACCGGCAGGAGAGCGGTGAGTGCACCTCGCGGGTGGTCATGCCCGACTTCAAGGTCAACGCAGCGCTGCCGGCGTTCCGGACCACGGCGGTGGAGTTCCTTCCCACCGAAACGGGGGAGTACCGCTTTGCGTGCGGGATGAACATGGTGTCCGGGGTGGTCCGGGTCAGCGGGAGCCCCCCGGCCGATACCCAAGGCGGCGGCACCGTGGTGGAGCAGGCCTCCCGGCCGGTGGACGGAACGACCGCGGCCGGCGGCACCGCCCCCGACGCGGAGGCGGAGGAGGCTGAGCGTGCCGCCGAGATCCGCGACTTGACCCGCCGCCTGCTGGTGGGTGCGGTGCTGTCGGCGCCGGTGCTGGTCGCGGTGATGGCGGTGGAGTTGTTCCAGGCGATGTGGGTTCCCGAGTTCCTGATGAACCCGTGGCTACAGCTGGCGTTGATCGCTCCGGTGATGTTCTATACCGGCTGGCCGATCCACCGGACCGGCTGGAAGGCGCTGTCGCACCGGACCGCCGACATGAACTCGCTGATCACCTTGGGCACGTTTGCCGCCTTCGGCTACAGCCTGGTGGTCACGTTCCTGCCCTGGCTGCTGCCCGACGCGCTGCGGCACGTGTACTACGAGGCCGTCGGGGTGATCATCACCCTCATCCTGCTCGGGCGGCTGCTCGAGACGAAAGCGAAGGCCGGCACCGGTGAGGCAATCCGAGCTCTGATCGGGCTGCAGCCCCGCACCGCGCGCGTCGCACGCGACGGTGCCGAACTCGAGGTCGGCGTTGATGAGGTGCGGGTCGGCGACATCGTGCTGATCCGGCCCGGGGAGAAGCTCCCGGTCGACGGCGAGGTGACCAGCGGCTCCTCCTCGATCGATGAGTCGATGGTGACCGGCGAGTCCATGCCGGTGACCAAGTCCGTCGGTGACACCGTGATCGGCGCCACCATCAACACCACCGGCGCCCTGCGCTACCGCGCCACCAAGGTCGGCGCCGACACGATGCTGGCCCAGATCATCAAGCTGGTCCGCGAAGCCCAGGGCTCCAAGGCGCCCATCCAGCGGCTCGCCGACCAGGTGTCCAGCTACTTCGTGCCCGCGGTGATCGTGATCGCGGTGTGGACCTTCGTCGCGTGGGTGCTGGTCGGCCCGCCGCCGGTGTTCATCTTCGCGCTCGTGGCGGCCGTGTCGGTGCTGATCATCGCCTGCCCGTGCGCCCTGGGGCTGGCCACTCCCATGTCGATCACCGTCGGCACGGGCAAGGGCGCCTCGCACGGCATCCTGATCCGCTCCGCCGAAGCCTTGGAGACCGCGCACAAGCTGCAGACGATCATCCTCGACAAGACCGGCACCCTGACCCGCGGCGTCCCGGCCCTCACCGACGTCATCCCCGTGACCGACGGGGGTGAGGACCGCCTCCTGGCCGCTGTCGCCGGGGTCGAGCGGGCCTCCGAGCACCCGCTGGCGGCCGCGATCGTGGCCGGGGCGACCGAGCGCGGGCTCGCTGTGCCCGAGGTCGACGGGTTCGAGTCCGTCACCGGCCAAGGGGTGATGGCGCGGGTCGACGGGCGGCGCGTGCTGGTCGGCAATCGCCGGCTGCTGGACGCGTTCGGGGTGGACGCGGCCGTCCTGCTCGCCGCCCACGACCGGCTGGCCGCCGAAGGCAAGACCGCGATGCTGGTCGCGGTCGACGGACGCCCCGCCGGCGTGGTGGCCGTGGCCGACACCCTCAAGGAAGGCGCCCCGGCGGCGGTCGCAGCCCTCCAGGCCCGCGGCATCGAGGTCGTGATGATGACCGGTGACAACCGGCACACCGCCGCCGCGATCGCCCGCCAGGTCGGCATCACCCGCGTCGTCGCCGAGGTGATGCCCGACCACAAGGCCGCCGAGGTCCGGCGCCTGCAGGCCGACGGCAAGGTGGTCGGCATGGTCGGCGACGGCATCAACGACGCCCCCGCCCTCGCCCAGGCCGACGTCGGGTCGGCGATCGGGACCGGCACCGACGTCGCGATCGAGTCCTCCGACATCACGTTGGTCTCGGGGGCACTGGTGGGCATAGTGACCGCCGTCGACCTGTCCCGGGCCACCATGCGCAACATCAAGCAGAACCTGGTGTTCGCGTTCCTGTACAACATCCTGGGCATCCCGATCGCCGCCGGCGTGCTCTATCCGGCGTTCGGGATCACCCTCAGCCCGATCATCGCCGCCGCCGCGATGGCACTGTCGTCGCTGTCGGTGGTCGCCAACGCGAACCGGCTCCGCCGGTTCACCCCCCGTCCACTGGCTGCCACCACCCAGGTGGCCGGCGTCGACCCGCTCGTCGAGGTGGGCGGCAGCGTCGAAGCCTCACCACACCCAACGAAAGGAAACCACCATGTTCGGCCTGTTCGGCAAGAAGAAGGACACCACCACCGCCAAGGTCGTCGACCCGGTCTGCGGTATGAAGATCAACCCCGCTGACGCGGCCGCCACCCGCGACCACGACGGCACCACGATCTACTTCTGCTCCAAGGGCTGCGCCGAAACCTTCGACGCGGACCCGCACCGTTACGCGCATGGACCCTCCGGCGCCGGCCACCACTGACCCGGGCGCTGCAACACCCGCAGCCCAGCGGAGCGCGTCGGGCCCACGGACCCGACGTGCCCTGCTGGGCCGGCTGCGGCGCATCGAGGGGCAGGTCCGCGGGATCGCCCGGATGGTCGACGGCGACGCCGACTGCATCGAGATCCTCACCCAGGTGGCCGCAGTCACCCACGCCCTCGAAGCCGCAGCCCTGATGCTGGTCGACCAACACCTCCGCGACTGCCTGCAGCGGGGGGCAGCCACCACCCTGGCCGACGAGCAGACAAAACAGGTGGAGCAGGCCCTCCGGGCCGTCGAACGGCTGCTCCGCACTTGAAGCTGGTCCTGCGTGTGAAAAGGGCGGGTGGGTCGCGAACGCGACCCCCCGCCCTTGCGCGTCACGCCTCCGTCGGGCCGCCCGCGGGGGCAGGGCCTCGATCAGGCTGTGCCGACCGGTCGGCCGCCCGGCAGGTCATACCACTCCTGCAGCCAGTCCTGCATCTGGGCGATCTCTGCCAGTTGGGCGTCTCGGATGTCGCTGCACAGGGTCAGCAGTTCGTCGTGCTCGGCGTTCGCCAGGCACTTCTCGGCCTCCCGGATCGCACCCCGGTGGTGGCGGATCATCGACCGCAGGAACGCGACCTCGAACTCCTCGCCGTCCAGGTCGTGGAACCGGTGCATCGACTGCATCCCAGTCATGTCCGGCTCGTGGGAGATGCCGTACCAGTCCTCCAGCCACTGCTGCATGGTCGCGATCTCGGCCGACTGGGTGGCCACGATCGACTCACACGTCGCTGCGAGCTCGTCGTGGACCGCCTTCTCGACGCACATCTCGGCCATCATCACGGCCATGTGGTGGTGGTCGATCATCCCGGTCAGGAAGTCGACCTCGAACCGGGCCGCCTGATCGGACGCCGCCGGTGCGCTCGCCTGTGCCGGTGGTGCGGCCGCCACCGCCACCCCGGTCAGGGCGCCGGTCGCCAGCAGGGCCGCAGTCAAGCCGGACGCCACCCGTCGGGTCAGGTTCGTGTGTTCCATCATGCCTCCCTTGGTTGTTCGCCTCAGGTGTGAGGATGGGCATCGACGCTACCCACCGGGGTTTCGCGGCGTCGAGCCCCGGATCGGGGTTCTTGGCCGAATCTTGAGGTTTTCGCCAGGCACCCCCGCCCAGTTTCATCGGCTTCTTGACGTGATCTTGGCTGCCGCTCAGGGGGCCCTTGACCCCGGCCCGCGACAGTGGGAGCCGGCGTGCCACGCGGGTGCGTCGCTTGATGGAGGAGTCTCCCCGTGTGGCCGGTGTTGTTCTCAGTGTTCGGAATCCAGATCCAGTCGTACGGGGTGAGCAAGGCCCTCGCGGCGCTGGTCGCCGCGTGGCTGCTCGGCCGCGCCTTCCGCAAGCTCGGCTTCCCGGTCGACCAGGCGCACTCGCTGGTCCTGTGGGCGGCGGTGTGGGGGTTCGTGGCCGCCAAGGTGTACTTCCTGATCGACAACCGCGCCCAGTTCAGCTGGCACCTGCTCGGTAGCTCCGGGTTCGTCTGGTACGGCGGACTGATCGGCGGCATCCTCACCGTCGTCGTCCTGACCCGCCGCTACCAGCTGCCTCTGGCCACCGTGGCCGGCGCGACCGCGCTCCCGCTGTCGGTGGCGTACGGGATCGGCAGGATCGGCTGCTTCCTGGCGGGCGATGGCACCTACGGCACGCCGACCGACCTGCCCTGGGGGATGGCCTTCCCGAACGGCGTCGTGCCCGTGACCGTCCCGGTTCACCCCGCCCAGTTGTACGAGGCTGCCGGCGCGTTCGCGATCGCCGCCGTGCTCTGGCTGCTGGCCCGCCGCTGGCTGCCGCTGTCGGTGTTCGGCGGCTACCTCGCCCTCAGCGGGGCCGCGCGACTGCTGGTCGAGATCGTCCGGGTCAACGACCGCGTCCTGCTCGGCCTCACCGAAGCGCAACTGTTCGGCGTGCTCAGCATCATCGCCGGCGTCATGCTGATCGCGGTCGACCGCCGGCAGCGGACCCCCGAGCCCGCCGCCGCACACCCGGTCGAGCCGGCGCGCGTGTGATTCGCTCGGTGGACTGGCCTCGCCGGCGATGACGACCCTGCGGACCGCACGGGACGCGTCATGGGCCCGGCAGCGGTGGCCGCGTCACTGGGCACCGCTGGTCGCGGCGGGGGCGGCGGGTGCGGCGGGGTTGGTGACGGGCACGGGTGTCGCACCGCTGGGCTGGTGGCTCGCCCCACCGGTTGGCGTCATGGTGCTCACCGTCGCCGTGCACCGGAGCACGTCGCTCCGGGCTGCGGCTGCCGTGGGGCTGGCCTACGGCCTTGGCCTGTCCGGACCAACCCTGGGCTGGATGGCCGCCATCCACCCGGCCGCCCTGGTAGGGCTGCTGTTGCTCTCCTCCAGCTGGTCTGCGGTCACGGCCGTGCTGGTCCGCGCCGCCGGCCGGAGCCGCGGCTGGCCCGTACTGGCAGCCCTGGCCTGGTTGGGCGTGGAGTTCCTCGCCGCCCGCGTCCCGTTCGGCGGCTTCGGCTGGCTGCGGCTCGGCTACACCCAGATCGACTCGCCCCTGGCCGGGCTGTACCCCTTCATCGGGGTGGCCGGCGTCAGCTTCTCCGTGGTCCTCACGGGACAGCTGGGCGCCTGGATCCTGCTGGGGCCCTCCAGGCGGCGCCTGGCCTGGTCCGCGGCGTGGCTGGTCGTCGTCACCGGCGCCGCCACCGCCGGTACCGTGACCCCGACCCCGCCCCCTGACGGCGTCGTCACCGCGGGCTGGGTCCAGGGTGGCGCACCCGGCGGCGGCGTCTACGGCCTCGGCCCGCCTCGTACCATCACCACCAACCAAGCACGGGCCACCCGCGAACTGGCCGCCGCGATCGACGCCGGCCGCCTGCCGGCCCCCGACTTCGTCGTGTGGCCCGAGAACGCCACCGACCTCGACCCCGACACCGACCAGCGCACCGGCCAGCTCGTCGAGCAGTCCGTCGCGGCCGTGGGGCGTCCCGTGCTGGTCGGCGCCATCCTCGACGGTCCCGGACCCCGCCAGCGGCGAACCGCCGCCCAATGGCGCGAACCCGACGGCCGGATCGGGCCCACCTATCAGAAACGCTCGATCGTCCCGTTCGGCGAATGGATCCCGTTCCGAGACGTGCTGCTGCCGCTGATCCCTGCCCTGCGCTACGTCGGCGCCCAGTCCGTGGCCGGCACTGATCCGGGTCTTCTCGACGTACAGCTCCCCGACGGACGCTCGATCACCCTCGGCGTGCTGGCCTGCTTCGACGTCGCCTTCGACCCCGTCGTGCACGACCTCGCCACCGCGCAGGCCGTCATCGTGCAAAGCAACAACGCCATGTACCAGGGCACCGCCCAGATCGAGCAACAGTTCGCCATCACCCGGGCCCGGGCAGCGGAACTGCGCCGCGACACCCTCGTCGTCACCACCAGCGGCATCACCGGACTCATCGATCCCACCGGGCGGGTCACCATGAAGGTCACCGAACCGGGTCCCGCCGTTGGAGTGGTGCAACTCGGCCTGCGCACCGGGACCACCACCGCCAGCTGGCTCGCCACCCCCCTGGAGGTCACCGCGACCGTGGCCGCCGCGCTCTGGATCACGGCGCTCACGCTGACGCCTTCGCCGCGCAGGCGCTTTCATCCCTTGGTCGGATCTTGACCAGAGCCGGGCCGACACCACACCGACGTCACGCACCCTCGACGGTATGGACACCAGCCTGACCGACCCCCCGGCATCTACTCTGGCCGCCGACAGCGTCACCGCGGCCACCCCGTGGCGGGCCCGCGCCGCCGGGGCGTGGGCGGCCACCCGAGCCACGTTCGGGGCCCTGCTCGGGCTCGCACCGCATGTCCTGCACCACGTCGGATTCCTCGCCGGCGCCGCCCTCCTGACCGGCGTCGTGGGCAACACGGTGCTCTACGCAGCCGGGATGCTGCTCAGCATCCCGATGCTCAACCGCCTCCGGAAACGGTTCGGCACCTGGAAGGCGCCAGCGCTGGGGGCGATCGCCTTCACCAGCCTGTTCACACTGTCCGCGTTCGTGATCGGGCCCGCCCTCAACCCGACACCCGTCGCACCCCAGCCCGCGGCGACCACTGGCCCCACCGGCCAGCCGCTGGAGGAACACGACGGGCACCACCCAGACACGAACCAGACCAGATCTTGACCCGGCCTTGACCTCCGGCTCATGCGCTGGCTGCCACGCTGGACGATCGTGACCACACCTCGCCTCGTCCCTCCGGTGGCCACCCCATGAGCGGGGATCACCATCACCACGGGCATGATGGGGGGGACGCCGACGTGCGCGTCTCCCGGACGGCCCGCTCGCGACACTAGTGCTGTTGGCCGTCGTGGCGGCGATCACCATGGCGGGCTTGGTGTGGTTGTGGCCCACGGAACGGGTGTTGCCGGAGGGTTCGGTGCTGACGGCCGAGGGGATCGTGCCCGTGCGCGGGCAGGTCACCGCGATCGAGCCGGGCCCGGCGGCCCCGGACGCCCCGCCGACCGGGGCGGACGCCGGCGTCCAGCACGCCTGCCTCGTCGCCCAGGTCGAACTCGACCGCCGTGCGGGCGAACTCGTGGACGTGGAGCTGGTGGGAGTGACCGCGTGGAGCGGCCTGCAGCCCGGCGACGGCGTCCACGTGGCCGAGGTCGGCGCCACCGAGGGGGTGCCCGGGGGATGGTCGTTGATCACGGTTGACCGGATCCCGGTCCTGGCGATCTTCACGATCTTGTTCGTGGTGGCGGTGCTGGTCGTCGCCGGCCGCAAGGGCTTCTTCGGGCTGCTGGGGCTGGTGGTGTCCGGGGTGGTGCTGTTCGGGTTCATGATCCCGGCCCTCACGTCGGGACAGCCGGCTGTGTGGGTGGCGATCGTGGGGTCGACCGCCATCATGTTCGTGGTGCTCTATCTGGCCCATGGGGTGTCGTGGCGGACCACGTCAGCGTTCGTCGGCACCTGGTTGAGCCTGTTGGTGACCACCGGCCTCGGCGCGCTGGGCGTCTCGATGGCCCGGCTGAGCGGCATCTCCAGTGAGGAGACCCTCGCGCTGACCAACCTGCTCGGTGACCTCGACTTCCCTGACATCCTCACCTGTGGTCTGGTGATCGCGGGCCTGGGCGTGCTGAACGACGTGACGATCACGCAGGCGTCGTCGGTGTGGGAGGTCCGGGCCGCCGGGCCGCACCTGAGCCGGGGGCAGTTGTTCGCCTCGGGCATGCGGATCGGGCGTGACCACATCGCTTCGACGATCTACACCATCGTGTTCGCGTACGCCGGCGCCGCGTTGTCGCTGTTGCTCCTGCTGTCGTTGTACGAGCAGCCGCTGAACCTGCTGCTGTCGACCGAGCAGTTCTCCGAGGAGATCATCCGCACCCTGGGCAGCGGCATCGGGCTGGTGTTGAGCGTGCCCCTGACCACCGGGGTGGCCGCTCTCACCGTCGCCGGCGCGGCTGGGGCGGCTCGCCGATCGGGTAGAGGAGCCGACGACCCCGAGCGGGCCGCCCCGGGCCCCCGGCGAGCGATCTAGGTCAAGGTATGGCCAAGCTTCGTTGCGCAGCCTTGAAAGACGGCGGGTGCCCCGCTTCCCTCGGGGGTGCGGCCGATTGTCTGCGAGAAACAGGAGAACCATGAGCGCAACACCGAAGTGGGTCACGATCGTGATGGGCGCCGCGGTAGCGGCGACCATGCTGGGGGCGTGCTCGGCCACGCCGGCGGCCACTCCCAGCCCAGCCTTGACGACAGCAGGGTCAGCGAACCCGAGCAATGCGGCCGCCCACAACGAGGCAGACACGGCGTTCGCGCAGATGATGATCGTGCACCACCAGGGTGCGATCGAGATGGCCGACCTCGCCGCCCAGCAGGCCCAGAGCGCGGACGTCCAGGCCCTGGCCGAACGCATCTCGGCGGCTCAGGGCCCCGAGATCGAGACCATGAGCGGCTGGCTTTCGGCGTGGGGCGAGGATCCGATGCCGGCCGACAGCGACATGGCCGGGATGGACCACTCGGGCATGGACATGGACGGCAGAAGCCAGGAAGAGGTGATGGCCGAGCTGCGAGGCTTATCGGGCGCCGACTTCGACCGGCAGTTTCTCACCTCGATGATCGCCCACCATCAAGGAGCGATCGAGATGGCCCAGACCCAACTCGCCGACGGCCGGGACCCGCAAGCCATCGAGCTGGCGCAGAAGATCATCGCCGACCAGGAAGCAGAGATCGAGGAGATGCAGGGATTGCTCGCATCAGCGTAGGAACCCGACCGTGGCGAGGGGCCGGCAGGTGCTGCCGGCCCCTCGCCCTCGGACGACCGCACATGCTGTTCTCAGGCCAGACGAGATCTTGAGGCTGCCTTGACCGGTCCCCCCGGTGAGGGGAACCACCATGGTCGTCGTGAACACGACGAACAACACTTGGGCCCGGGTCGGCCACCAGACCGACCGGGCTGCGTCGCCCATGGTCACCCTGGTAACCGCAGAGGCCTGCCACCTCTGTGAGGACGCCCACACGGAACTCCTGAACCGCGCGACCCAAGGGCAGCTACTGCTCGACCAGGTGGACGCCGAATCACCGCAGGGCCAGAAGCTCCTCCATCAACACCGCCCGGCCATGTTCCCCCTCGTGCTGCTCGACGGCGCGTTCCTCAGCGCCGGACGCCTCCCGCGCCGCAAGCTCGACCGCGCCCTCGCGGCACGGAAGGCCTCGTGATGGGCTCGGAACTCCTGGCAACTGGCAGCATCCTGGCCGCCTTCTTCGCGGGCACGGTGGCACTGTTCGCACCCTGCTGCATCGTCTTCCTCGCCCCGTCGTACCTGGCTGCTGCGGTCAAGAACAACCGGTGGCGCCTCCTCCCGCTGACCTTCGTCTTCGCGGCAGGCCTGGCGCTCGTCCTGGTCCCGATCACGCTCGGGGTGAGTCTGCTGGCCGGTGCGATCGCCAAGTACCACGTGATCCTGTACTGGGCCGGTGGCCTGCTCATGATCGGCCTCGGCCTGCTGGCCCTCAGCGGCCGGATGTGGTCGATGCCGTCGATGCTGCGCGCCCCCGACACCACCCGCGGCGACACGGCGACCTTCTTCAGCCTCGGCGTGTTCTCCGGGATCGCGTCCAGCTGCTGCGCCCCCGTCCTGGCAGGCGTGATGACCCTGTCCGCCCTCTCGGGCAACCCGCTCGGCGGCCTGGTCCTCGGGCTGGCGTTCGTGTTCGGCATGGTCATCCCGCTGCTCGTCATGGCACTCGTGTGGGACGCCGCCCGCCTCAACGAACGACGCTGGGGCCGGGCGAAGCCCATCAGGGTGACCGTCGCCGGCCGCACGCTGCACACCAACAGCGTGAACCTGCTCGTCGCGGGCGCGTTCGTCAGCATGGGCGTCTGGGTCATCACCCTCGCTGGCACGGCGACGATGACCGGGTCGGGCACCTGGGTGCAGCTCGCCGCCGGCGACTGGGTCACCCAAGCCGCGCAGGCCGTCCTCGGCTGGCTTGCCCCGGTCCCTGAGCCCGTCCTCGGCCTCGCCTTGTTGGGGCTGGCCGGGGTGTTCGTGTGGACCACGCTCCGCGACCGCCGCCGCGACGCGCGCCAGGGAGCCGAAGAGCACGCCGACGCCGACCCCACCCTGCCGCACTGCCACAGCACGACCGACGCCGACCACCCGATCGCCGACCACGACACCGCGAGGAACTGACGACCATGCCCAGCAACCAGCGCACCACCATCAGCCGCCGGCAACAGCTCCGAGACCAACGGGCACGAGAATCAGCCAAGGAGACCAAGCGTCGCCGCCTGTTCAGAATCGCGACCGGGCTGCTGACCACGCTCATCGTCGCCCTCGTCGGGTTCGGCCTGTGGAGCGCCCGCCCCGTCGAGGGTGGCCCGTCCGGTCAGGCGCCCGCGTTCACCCTGCCGACGACCGCGGGCACCACCGTGTCCCTGGCCGACTACCGCGGCCAGCCCGTGCTTCTCTACTTCAACGAGGGCGCCGGCTGCGGCTCCTGCACCCAGCAGATGGCCCTCATCGAGCAGGAGCCGGGCTTCGCCGCAGCCGGCATCACCGTGCTCCCCATCGTGATGAACACCGCCGCCCAGATCCAGCCCGACCTGGACCGCTTCGGCGTCACCACCCCCTACCTGCTCGACGACGGCACGGTCTCGAAGGCCTACGACACCCTCGACAAGGGCATGCACCCAGGCCTGCCCGGGCACGGCTTCGTCCTGATCGACGCCGACGGCAACAAGCTCTGGCACGGCAACTACCCCTCCATGTGGCTCGACCCCGCCGAACTCCTGCACGAAGCCACCAGCCGCCTGTGAACGGGCGCGAACGCTGCGCCGCCGACCTTGTAGCGATCTTGACCGACCGCAGACGGGCCGCACGCCGTCGACGCAGCACCATGGACCTAAGGCCAGCTCAAGAAGGGAACCAATGATGATGTGGGGAGACAACAGCGGCTGGGGGATGTGGTTGGGAATGGGGATCAGCACGCTCATCCTCGTCGTCCTGATCGCTCTGTTGGTGTGGTCCATCAGCAGGATCGGCCGCGTCGAGGCGCCCAGGCCCCAGCGCGAGCGGCCGACCGCGTTGGAACTGCTGGACGAACGCCTCGCTCGCGGGGAGATCGAACCCGACGACTACCAGCAGCGCCGACGGATCCTCAACGACCAACGCTGAACCCTGCCGGGGGGTGTCCCTATGTTTCTCGTCAAGCTGCGAGGGGTTGTGGCGTCGGGTTGGGGGCCCGGTAGGGCTCGCGGTTTCTGAGCATGGCGAACAGGACATCGACTCGGCGCCGGGAGAGGCAGATGAGTGCGGCGTTGTGTTTCTTGCCTTGGGCTCGTTTCCGGTCGTAGTAGGCCCTGCTGACGGGATCGGATCTGAGCGCGGCGAACGATGACAGGAACAGGGCCCGTTTGAGGTGCTTGTTTCCCGATCTGGCTGGGAACTCGCCCCGGATGCTGGTTCCGGAGCGGTGCGTGACGGGTGCGAGGCCGGCGTAGGCGGCCAGGTGTCCGGCGGTCGGGAACAAGGAGGCGTCGCCAACGTCGAGCAGGATCCGTGCTGCGGTCCTGACCCCGACGCCTGGCATCGAGGTCAGGACCTCGGCAAGAGGGTGAGCATCAACGACCTTCTCGACCTGCGCAGCCAACTCGGAGCGCTGGTCCCACGTCTGGGGCAGGGAAGCGGCGAGCTTCGGCAGAACCTGTTCGGCCGCGGCAGTCCCGGCAACAACAACGGTCTGCTCGGACAGGGTCTGGGTGATGGCGTCGGCGAAGTTCTGGGCGTGACGCGGGTTGGCTTTGGTGATGACCCGCAGCAGCTTGGACTTCGATGCTGCGGTCATGCCTTGGGGTCCGCCGAGCTGCTCGATCACAGCGAGGCCTTGCCTGGTGGCCAATCGGGGTCCGACAACGCGTTCCAGCGCGGGATGGATCTGCGTGAGCAGTCCCCGGATCCGGTTCGACAACCGAGTCGCTTCCGCAGCCAGGTCCTCATCGAACCCGACCAGAACCTTCAACTCCGCCAAGGTCTCTTCGCCCAGGTCGACCCGGCGAAGGGTGTGCGGCATCGTTCGAGCGGCGTCGGCGATGACGAACGCGTCGCGCGCGTCGGTCTTCGCGTTGCCCGGATAGAGATCGGCGGCCCTTCGCATCGCGAGGCCTGGCAGGTAGGCGACCTGGATGCCCATCGACCGGGCGACGGCGATGGGCAGCGCGCCGATCGTGTTGGGCTGGTCGACGATCACCAACACCCGACCGTGCTCGGACAGCCTCGTGAACAAGTCTTCGAGCTTGGACTGGTCCTGCGGCAAGGGCTTGTCGAACACCTTCTTGCCGGCGGCGTCGAGGGCGCAGGCATGGTGGGCTTGCTTGCCCACGTCGAGCCCGCACCAGATGTCGAAGCCGAGGTCGTTGTGCATGACGGCCACCATCCTTCCATCGAAACGACGGTCGTCGGAGTGGTGATGCGTCAGCTGCCGGCACCCACGTTACGAAGAGACCTGTGTTGAGGCCGTGTCCCTATCAGCGGTCATCTGGCGCCACCAGGTTCGGTGACAACACCCCCCGGATCATGCGTGAGACAGGGGCAGTAAGTCATGCCGGGCCCGGCGACCGTAACCCCGCCCTACGGGGTCACCAGAAAGGTAACGGGGCGCCGACCCGCCCCCCTGCATGCCACGAACTACCCAAGGAGCGCACCGTGACGAGGACTACGATCAGGAGAGTCAGCACGTTCGGGGTGAGCGGTCTGACCTGCCCGGACTGCCTCGTCCTGCTCATGGAGCGCGTCCGACACCTGCACGGGGTTCGGGAGGTGACCGTCGACCTTGAGCCTGCGGGTGAATCGTCCCTCACGATCGCCCCCGCGGAAGCCGTGAGCGCCGAGGAAATCCGAGCCCTGGTCGACGAGATCGGCTTCGACTACATCGCCCGCCGGAGTCACCGCCGGCCCCTCCGGGGACAGGACGTTCGCTCGTGATCTCCCCTGATCCACAGCAAAGCTGGCGGACCCGAGTTCACGCACCTGCCCTGAGGCCCGCCCTGGACAGAGCACCAGCATGAGCGCCGACCACGCCCACGCGTCGTAGGGCACCCATCGCAGCAAGCTCACGATCGTGGTCGGGATCACTGCCGCTATCCTGGTCGCCGAGGTCATCGGGGCGTGGTGGACCAACAGCCTCGCGTTGTTGGTCGACGCCGGTTACATGCTCACGGCGGCGTCGGGGCTGCTGATGGCGCTGATCGCCACCAACCTCGCCCTTCGCCCACCCACCCCCGAACGCACCTGGGGCTGGCGGCGTGCCGAAGTGCTGGCCGCTGGCGCCCAGGCCGCGGTCCTGCTAGGGGTGGGGGTGTATGCAGTCGTCGAGGGTGGCGTTGCCCCCCGAGGAGTGGGGGAGCGTGCGTACCGGAAAGCGTCAGCGGCGCCCGCGACAATCGAGACGACCAAACAGGCGAGGAAAGGCGGACGTGGTGAGCCAGGACTTCGAGTACGTGACCATCGGCCCCAGTGACGAGTTCAGCGTCGGGACGTCTCCCGATGGGGAGCCCGGCATCCTGATCGAGCAGACGGCGTTCGAGGAACCGGATCGGTGGCTGTGCTTCGGTGAGGGGTTCGATGACGTGCGGCGTATGCGCGAACTGGCCGCTGCCCTGCACGACCTGGCCGCCCGCGCCGAGCGGGGGAGTGGCGGACGGCATGAGCGCCGAGAACGAACCCGCGGCCGACCCGGGCCAGTTCCTGCGCGAGGTCGCCAACGCCGATGAGGGCTGGTCGGAACGCTACGGCGGTCCGGAAGGGATCGCCCGCTGGACCCTGAACCTGCAGGACGCCCTCAAGGAACAGGCCAGCGACCTGGCAGCGGTCCGAACCGCCGCCATCCGGGAGATGCTGACCACCCGCTCCCTGGCCGACATCGCCCAAGCCCTCGGCGTCAGCAAGCAAGCCGTGTCCAAGGCCGCCAACAGCCCCACCTGGACCGACCCCCGTTGGTGACGTGGCTGGCCACTACGAGGCCAGCAACCGAGGCCGACGCCCGTTACCTTTCTGGTGACCCCGTAGGGCGGGGTTACGGTCGCCGGGCCCGGCATGACTTACTGCCCCTGTCTCACGCATGATCCGGGGGGTGTTGTCACCGAACCTGGTGGCGCCAGATGACCGCTGATAGGGACACGGCCTCAACACAGGTCTCTTCGTAACGTGGGTGCCGGCAGCTGACGCATCACCACTCCGACGACCGTCGTTTCGATGGAAGGATGGTGGCCGTCATGCACAACGACCTCGGCTTCGACATCTGGTGCGGGCTCGACGTGGGCAAGCAAGCCCACCATGCCTGCGCCCTCGACGCCGCCGGCAAGAAGGTGTTCGACAAGCCCTTGCCGCAGGACCAGTCCAAGCTCGAAGACTTGTTCACGAGGCTGTCCGAGCACGGTCGGGTGTTGGTGATCGTCGACCAGCCCAACACGATCGGCGCGCTGCCCATCGCCGTCGCCCGGTCGATGGGCATCCAGGTCGCCTACCTGCCAGGCCTCGCGATGCGAAGGGCCGCCGATCTCTATCCGGGCAACGCGAAGACCGACGCGCGCGACGCGTTCGTCATCGCCGACGCCGCTCGAACGATGCCGCACACCCTTCGCCGGGTCGACCTGGGCGAAGAGACCTTGGCGGAGTTGAAGGTTCTGGTCGGGTTCGATGAGGACCTGGCTGCGGAAGCGACTCGGTTGTCGAACCGGATCCGGGGACTGCTCACGCAGATCCATCCCGCGCTGGAACGCGTTGTCGGACCCCGATTGGCCACCAGGCAAGGCCTCGCTGTGATCGAGCAGCTCGGCGGACCCCAAGGCATGACCGCAGCATCGAAGTCCAAGCTGCTGCGGGTCATCACCAAAGCCAACCCGCGTCACGCCCAGAACTTCGCCGACGCCATCACCCAGACCCTGTCCGAGCAGACCGTTGTTGTTGCCGGGACTGCCGCGGCCGAACAGGTTCTGCCGAAGCTCGCCGCTTCCCTGCCCCAGACGTGGGACCAGCGCTCCGAGTTGGCTGCGCAGGTCGAGAAGGTCGTTGATGCTCACCCTCTTGCCGAGGTCCTGACCTCGATGCCAGGCGTCGGGGTCAGGACCGCAGCACGGATCCTGCTCGACGTTGGCGACGCCTCCTTGTTCCCGACCGCCGGACACCTGGCCGCCTACGCCGGCCTCGCACCCGTCACGCACCGCTCCGGAACCAGCATCCGGGGCGAGTTCCCAGCCAGATCGGGAAACAAGCACCTCAAACGGGCCCTGTTCCTGTCATCGTTCGCCGCGCTCAGATCCGATCCCGTCAGCAGGGCCTACTACGACCGGAAACGAGCCCAAGGCAAGAAACACAACGCCGCACTCATCTGCCTCTCCCGGCGCCGAGTCGATGTCCTGTTCGCCATGCTCAGAAACCGCGAGCCCTACCGGGCCCCCAACCCGACGCCACAACCCCTCGCAGCTTGACGAGAAACATAGGGACACCCCCCGGCACCGAGCCTCCCGCCGGACATCCCCGCCCGGGGCGGCACCCTCGCGCACGCGTGCGCCGCCGAGCCGTCGCCCCCGCCCCCACCCCGCGCCACCCGCATCCGGGTCGCCGGGCTCGATCTGGCACGCGCGCTGGCGGTGCTGGGCATGATGACGGTGCATCTGACGCCCCTCGTATCGGACGACGGGATGCGCCCCCTGGCGTGGATCGTCGCCTCGGGGAACTCGGCGGCGCTGTTCGCCGTCCTGGCCGGTGTCGGGGTGGGCCTGACCACCGGACGCAACCACCCCCCGAGCGGGCGGGCCTGGACCGGCGCGGCCCTCAACCTCGTGGTGCGGACCCTGTTCATCGGGACGCTCGGGTTGTTGCTGGGGTTGCTCGTGGATGCGGACCAGGCCAGCATCATCCTGCCCACCTATGCGGTGCTGTTCGTCATGCTCGTCCCGATCCTGCGGGCGAGCGCACGGTTCGACCTGGTCCTGGGTCTGCTGGCCGCCGTCGGTGCGCCGCTGGTCAGCCACGTCATCCGGCGAACCTGGGAGCTGCCAGGTTCCGCGGCGCTGGCGTCGAACCCGAACCTCACCCTGGTGGATCTCGCCGCGGACCCCGCCGGGAGCCTGGTCACCGTGATGCTCACCGGCACCTTCCCGGCGTTGACCTGGTTCGCGTACGCCTGCGTCGGGCTGGGGATCGGCCGCACCGCCATCGGACGCCGCCACGTCGCCGCCTCGCTCCTCGCGTTGGGGGCGGCCCTCGCCGCGTTCGCCTCCCTGGCGGGCTGGCTGCTTCTCGACGTGGTCGGTGGTCGCACGCAACTCGCCGCCGTGGCGTCGCGGAGCATGTCCCTGGAGGCCTACACCGACATCCTGGTGTGGGGGGCGGGCGGCACCTTGCCGACGACGACCCGGTGGTGGAATGCGGTCCTGGCGCCCCACACCGGCACCCCGCTCGATCTGCTGTTCACCCTGGGCATCGCCTGCGGCGTGCTTGGCGCCTGCCTCATCGTCGGGCGCGTGGTCGCCCGTCCGCTGCGCCCGCTCACCACCCTCGGGTCGATGCCGCTGAGCGCGTACGTGGGGCACCTCCTCATGCTGCAGGTTCCGGTCCTGGCCGACGCCTCCTGGCTGTCGCTGCTGGTGCAGTTCGCGATCCTGCTGGTGGCGGCGGGGTTGTGGCGGCTGTGGTTCTCCAGGGGGCCGCTGGAGATGGTCCTGGGGGTCTTCACCTCGACGGTCAAGCGCTGGCTGCCGTCCGAACCACCCGCTCCGGCGCGCGGGTGAGGGCGCCGCGCTGCGACGTCTGGCTGGTGCGCGGCTCCCTGCGGGGGCGTCGCCTCCTGGACGTCGTCCTGGCCCCCTCGGTCGTCGCTCCCGGCTGGGAGCTGAGGCGCCGGTGCGGGGTCTGCGGGGGACCGATCACGGCAGGCCCGTGCTGCCGTGGCCGGGGGCGCCCTCGGTCTCCTTGTCGTACACGGACGGCTGGGGGGCGGTCGCGCTGGCAGGCGGCCCCGTCGGCGTCGACGTCGAACGCCGGTTCGGGCGGTCCGGACTGGAGGCCCTGGCCGAGTGGGTCTGGACTCCTGCGGAGCGCGTCCGGGCACGGGGGGTGCCCGACTGGTCGGGACGGCTCTACCGCGATTGGACGCGCAAGGAGGCCGTGCTCAAGGCGCACGGGGTCGGACTGAGCGTCCCCATGTCGACGTTCGAGGGTGGTCGTCGCCTCGTCCGGGTCCCCGGGTTCCGGCCCCTGGCGGTGTTCGGGCTGGGCCGGTGGTCGCCGCCGGGGGTGGTGGCCGCCGTCGCGGTCGCGCCCGGGGTCGAGGTGAGGGTGCGGGTCGTGTCGGGCCCGGTCACACCTCGTCGATGACGAGGGATCCCTGGTAGCTGTCGATCAGGTGGCCGCCTGCAGGCTGGCGGGCGAGCCAGTAGGTGGGCCGGTTCTTCGCGTGGAGCCGCACAGGACGCCCCTGGGCGGACATCTGCACGATGGCCCGGTAGCTGAACCGGACGGTGATCTCCTCGGTCGTGGCGTCGTAGTCGACGGCCCCGCGTTCGATGGCCTGGGTCCGCAGCATCGTGTCCCGGCCCGGTTTGGTGACCTGGGCGCGGGGGCTCCAGCCGCTGAACTGCAGCACGTTGAGGTTGCCTCGAGCTGTCGAGTCGCCCTGGACGACGAGGGCTGCTTGCTCCGTCAAGTACGGCTTCGCGGTCTCGCTGAGGTCATCGAGCACCGTTCGGGCGAGCTGGTCGGCGGTCGGCGGGTTCGCCGGATCCATCAGGTCTTCCTGGAACTGGTGGGTGAGGGCGAAGTCGACGGCGAACCGCCAGGCCGCGGCCGCCTCGTCGGCGCCGACGGCTTCCACGACGGCCGCCGAGTAGCTGGGGTCGCGTACCCAGCGGACAGGCGTGACCGCATCCGGGTCGTAGACGGTGGCGCAGCCGGTCAGGGTGAGGGCGAGGAGCGCGGCGAGCAGCAGGCTGCCGAGCAGGCGAAGGCGTGGCATCGGGGTTTCCTTCAGGGCGGGGGTGTGCCGAGCAGGGCAGTCCTCACTCTATCGCTTGAGGGGAGGGTGGGGCCCGGTGCACCGGGCGAGGTAGCGGAGCCAGCCCAGCCACAGGGCGCCGAGCGCGGCCAGGGCGGCGAGACCCCACCCGAACCAGGTGGTGTCGAACTCGGGCACGGCGATGCCGGACCAGGCGCCGACCAGCCCGGTGAGCGTCGCGCCGGCCACGAGCACGGCCGAGGTGATGGAGACGATCAGCAGCGCGATGTTGAGCCGTCGCCGGGCCGAGGTCTCGGCCGCGGTGTAGACCCGCAGCATGACGTGAGCGTTGATCGAGTCGCCGAGGGTCATCGCCGCGGCGAACGCGAGCGGCAGGCACAGCAGGGCGACCGGGGGGACCCCGGCGAGCGACGCCGACGCGGTGAGCATGAGCAGGGAGATCGTGGACGCCGTGTCGAAACCGAGCCCGAACAGCAGTCCGAACGCGTACACGTGCCCCGCGTGGCGCACCCGCGACAGCGGCGTCATGAGCAGGCGGCCCCACCAGCCGGTCGGGGCCAGCGCGTGGGTGTGCCCCACCGCGTCCGCACCGCGCACGGCCGCCACCAGCAGCGGGGTGTTGGCGGCGGCGACGGCGAGCAGGTAGGCCGCGGAGACTCCCGCACCGATGCTGCCCAGGACGGTCGCGAGCTGGGTGTCCGGGTCGATCGCCTCCCTCACCCAGGCGGCGCCGAGCACCACGGCGACGCCGGCGGCCAGCACCACCGTCGAGTGGCCCAGGGAGAACGCCAGCCCGACCCCAGCCGGATTGCGCTGCTCGCCGAGCAGCTTGCGCGTGGAACCGTCGATCATCGCCAGGTGGTCGGCGTCCAGGGCGTGGAGCAGCCCCCGGCTGTAGGCGAACGCGATCATCGCCAGTCCGGCGGTGCCCAGGAGGTGGCCGCCGAGGAACAGTGCCAGCGCAGCCACGTGCAGGGCGGCCACGGCGGCGATGTTCCAGCGGACCACCCGGCGGAGCGCGGGGGTTGCGGGCCTGGCGGGGTGGTCATGGCGGCACCCTAGCCGTGGCGGGGTTGCGAGCGAGCGGGGGCGTCGCGGAGCGTACCTGGCTCAGTGAACGCGTTGACCCAACTGTATATATGCAATATATTCAGTACGTGCACATCGTCTTGTCCGCCACATCGGGAACCCCGATGTACGAGCAGATCAAGGACCAGGTCCGCAGCGCCGTCTACGGCGGCGCCCTGGCCCCCGGTCAGCCGCTCCCCTCCCAACGCGAACTCGCCCGCGACCTGCAGGTGAGCCTGATCACCGTCACCCGCGCCTACAACGACCTGGTGGCCGAAGGGATCATCGGCGCGCGCCAGGGCCGCGGCACCGTGGTGCTCGACGTCGACCCGCACCGGGTCCGCGCTCACCTCGACGACCGCATCGACCAGGCCCTGCGCGCGGCCATCATCGCCGCCCGGCTGGGGGGCCGCCCGATCGACGATCTGACTCAACGACTGTCCCGCCTCTGGGACGAGGAGCAACCACACCCATGACCACGCCCGTCGCCGCGCAGTTGCGCGGCCTTGTCAAAGACCGAGGTCGCTTCCGGCTCGGCCCCGTGGATCTCACGCTGCCCTACGGCTACGTCACGGCGCTGCTCGGGGCCAACGGCTCCGGCAAGACCACGTTGATCAAGATCCTGCTGGGCCTCATCGCGCCCGCCGGCGGAGGCGTCACGATCCTCGGGGCCGATCCGCGCACCCTGCCCGCAGGCGTCCGCGCCGTGCTGGACACCTCCTACTTCGTGCCCGACTGGCGGGTCGGGGAGGCCCTGCGCGCGCTGCGCCCCACCGCGGACGCCTGGGACGACGCGCTGGTGCGCCAGCTCGTGGAGCGCTTCGACCTGCCCCGGGAGGGCCGGATCAAGGAGCTTTCGCGCGGCGAGGCGAGCAAGCTCAAGCTCACGGTCGCGCTGGCCGCCCGTCCTCAGTTGCTGATCCTCGACGAGCCGACCAGCGGGCTCGACCCGCTGGCCCGCGAGCAGGTGCTCCAGGTCATCCGCGAGTTCATGGTGGACCCCACGCACTCGGTGCTGTTCTCCACCCACATCCCCTCCGACATGCCGGGGCTGGCGGACCAGGTCGTGGCCCTGCGGCAAGGGCAGGTCGTGCTCGACCGGCCGATGGATCAGCTCACCGACGACTTCTTCGCGGTAAGAGGCGTGCGCGAGGAGCTGGATCACCTGCCCGACGTCCTGATCGGCGTGCGCCGCACGGCCACCAACTTCACCGCCATCGTGGCGGCGGACCAGACGGCAGGCCTCCCGCCGAGCGTGCTCGTCGAAGCGGCCGACGTCGACGACGTCGCGAAAGCCCTCGCGGTCCCCGTGGAAGGAATCGACCTGTGAACACCCTTGGCTTCATGGCGCTGGACGTCCGCTCGGTGCGTCCCTACACCCTCCCCTTGATCGGGGCGGCCGTGCTCGGCGTGGCCGTCGGGCAACTGGGCAGCACCGGCTACCCCACCGCCACGCTGTCGATCGCCGCGGTCATCGTCACGATGCTGGTCAGCTCGTATCTGTTCTCTTTGGACGAGCGCTCCGGGCTCGACACGCTCTACGGGCTCGCCCGCCTCACGCGGGCCCAGGTGGTGGTCGGTCGCTACGCGACGCTCCTGACGGCGGCGCTGGTGAGCACGTTGCTCGGCGTCCTGGCCTACCCGCTGGCCGCGTGGCGCGCGGGGGTCGACGCCTGGGCGGGCCTGCCCGAGGCCGCTCTCGGGGTCTGGTGCGGCGTCGGATGGATGATCGCCGTCCAGGCGCCGGTGTGCTTCCGAAGCGGCTACACCAAGGCGCGCTTCATCCTGCTGGTGCTCGCCTTGGCCATGTTCTGCGTCGTCATGGGCGGCGCCTCGATCCTGCAGTTCTCGGTCGCCACGCAGTCCGGTCTGCCGGGCTGGGGACTCCCGGCGCTGGTGCTCACCACCGCGGCCGCGCTGGTCGGCTCGGGTGCGCTGTCGATCCGCTGGTACCGGCGCCGCGACCTGTGAGGTGGCGCGGCGCCTGTCAGGCGCTGACGGGCTCCAGGCAGACCTCCGCGGCCGCCAGGGCGTGCGTGGCCATGGAGTCCAGGACGGGCAACGGCGAGTCGGCCGGGGAGATGAGGAGTTCGATCTCCGTGCAGGCCAAGGCGACGGCTTGGCCCCCCGGGCGGCCAGCTTCTGGATCTCGGCGACGAACATCGCGCGGCTGGCGTCGGTGACGACACCCTGGGTGAGCTCGTCGAAGATGATCGCGTCGAGCGCGTCGTGCCGTTCCGGGTCCGGGGTGAGGGCCGTGA
Source organism: Propioniciclava coleopterorum (assembly GCF_011393335.1). Taxonomy (NCBI): domain Bacteria; kingdom Bacillati; phylum Actinomycetota; class Actinomycetes; order Propionibacteriales; family Propionibacteriaceae; genus Propioniciclava; species Propioniciclava coleopterorum. The sequence continues at coordinate 1,622,079 of NZ_CP049865.1, forward strand.
TGCCGAACCCGGCCAGCCGGTCGGCGTAGAAGCTCTCGCCCATCACCCACTTGGTGCCCAGCACGGCGAGCCGGTCGTAGCCGTTGCGCCGCGCGGCCGCGCCGACGGCGTCGGCGATGTGCAGCAGCGGGACGTCCAGTGCGGCCGTCACGGCCGGAGCGACCTTGTGCATCAGGTTGGTGCCGATCAGCACGGTGTCGGCCCCCGCGTCCTGCAGCCGCCGTCCGGACGCCGCCAGCATGGCCCCCGCAGCCTCCCAGTCCTCGGCGAGCTGGCAGGCGCGCACGGCGTCGAAGTCGAGCGAGTCGATCAGGATGCGGGCGCTGTGGTGGCCGCCCAGCACCTCCTGAACCCGGGCGTTGATGATCCGGTAGTAGTTGATCGTCGAGTACCAGCTCATTCCGCCGATGATGCCGATGGTCTGCATGGCGTTCTCTCCTCTGCGTCGCTCGGGAACGATCCTGGTCGCGCTCCTCAGATGCCGGAAGGCCGAGAAACTCACCCGGGCATAAGCGACACTTATGGCATGGACGCACGTCGGCTGCTGCTGTTCCGGGTGATCGCCCGGGCAGGCTCGTTCTCCGCGGGAGCGCGGGAACTCGGCTGGACCCAGCCCGCGGTGAGCCAGCACATGTCCCGGCTCGAACGCGAGATCGGCACCCCGGTGTTCCGCCGCACCACCCAGGGCGTCACGCTCACCGACGCCGGTCAGACGCTGCTGAGGCGGGCCGACGAGGTGGCGGCCCTCCTGACCGCAGCCGAGTCGGAGATGGTCGACTTCCCCCTCGCCGGCGCAGGCCGGGTCCGGCTGGTCGCGTTCCCGTCCGCGCTGGCCACGCTGGTGCCGCGCGCGCTCGCCGCGCTGGAGCGCAGCCACCCGGGCGTCGCGGTCGAACTCAGCGAGGCGGAGCCTCCCGAGGCGATCGAGGCGCTGCGTGCCGGTACCGCGGACCTGGCGCTCACGTTCCGCTACGAGCACGAGGACGCCGCGCCCGGGCTGGTCGGAGTCCCGCTCGCGGTCGAGGCCGTCCGGCTCGTGATGCCCGCCCGCGGCGACGGCGCGGCGCCGGGAGCCGTCCACGACCTGCGGGATCTGCGGGAGGCCGTGTGGGCGGCGGGCTGCCCCCGCTGCCGCGCCCACCTGCTGCGGATCTGCGCGTCCGCCGGGTTCACCCCGCGCATCCACCACACCACCGACGACTACGTCGTCGTCCAAGCCCTCGTCGCTCAGGGGCTGGCCGTTGCGGCCCTGCCCGCCTCCTCTCTGGACGCCCACGCGCACCCCGGCGTCACGGCCGTGGACGTTCCCGGGCTGGGGGCGCGCACCATCGAGGCGGTCGCGCTTCCGGGCGTCGCCCGGGTCCCTTCCTGCGCGGCCCTGCTGGCGGCGCTGTCGGCCGTGGCCTGAGGCGTGCCGCGGGCGCTCGCCCGGGCGGTGGACGCGGGTGCCGGGGGCGCTGACCCGAACGGTGGCCGCGCGTGCCCGACGGCTCCGTGGCGCCCCGTCCGTCAGGCCACCCCCTGTGGGTGATGCCGCGGCACCGGGGTTGCTTCGACAATGCAGCGTGATGTCCGGCAACCTTCAGGAAGGGACCCCTCGGTGAACGCCGTCCTCGCCTTCTCCATCGTCATGGCGGTATGGACCGTCAGTGACTTCATCGCCAAGAAGACCAAGTCGCTGCTGTCCTCGCTGTTCGTGGCCTCGATCATCTTCCTGATCGGCTTCCTCAGCGGGATCTTCCCCGAGGACCTGCTGGCCAGTTCCTCGCTGCTCGGCCTCGGCGGCACCATCGTCGGTTTCATCATCGTGCACCTGGGCACCCTCATCAGCATCGACGACTTCAAGCGCCAATGGAAGACCCTGGTCGTGGGCATCATGACCGTCGTCGGCATCGGCGTCCTGTTGTGGATCGCGGGCTTCATCTTCGGCGGCGGTCCGCGCGTGGGCGCCTACGAGGGCGTCGTGCAGGCGATGGACTACGTGGTCGCCGGGATCGGCGCGATCAGCGGCGGCACCATCTCGGTGCTCATCATCCAGGAGGCCGCGCTCGGCGTCGGGCTCACCAGCGTCGCGATCTTCCCCGTCCTCATCGCCGCCCTGCAGGGCATCATCGGCTTCCCGCTCACGTCCCTGATCCTCCGGCAGGAGGCGGCGCGGCTCAAGGACGAGTACCGGGCCGGCAACCTGGCGCCGGTCGTCGTCGAGGAGACCGACACCCCGCAGAACACGGGCAAGCTCCCCGCCTGGCTGTCCACCACTCCCGGCACCCTGCTCGTCGTGGGCGTCGTGGTGCTGCTCTCGACGCTGATCAACGACCTCACCGGCGGCATCCTGAACACTTTCGTGGTGGCGCTCGTGTTCGGCATCGCGCTGCGGGCCTCGGGCATCTTCAAGCCCGGCATCCTCAACGGCACCGACGCCTACGGCCTCATGATGCTGTCGATCATGATCCTGGTCTTCGGCCCGCTCGCGACGGTCGAACCCGCCGACGTGGCCGCCCTGGCGTTCCCGCTGCTCATCGCCTTCGTGTTCGGCATCGGCGGCATCGCACTGTTCGCCGGTGTCACCGGCAAGCTGCTCGGCTACAGCGTGCCCATGTCGATCGCCATCGGCCTCACGTCGCTGTACGGCTTCCCCGGCACCATGATCCTGTCCCAGGAGGCCGCCCGCGGGGCCGGGGAGACCCCCGAGGAGGTCGCCGCGATCGAGGGATCCATCCTGCCGAAGATGATCGTCGCCGGGTTCTCGACCGTGACCATCACCTCCGTCATCGTCACCGGCCTGATCGCCGGACGCATCGGCGCCTGACCCCTCCCGCGAAAGGACACCTCCCATGACCCTGGCACCTGTCGAGTACGCCGTGATCGAGTTCGGCGACAGCACCGTGACCGGCGACCTCGTGCCCGCCCTCACCGAGCTCGTCGAGACCGGGCTCGTCCACGTCATCGACCTGGTCTTCCTGAGCAAGGACGCGGACGGCACCGTCACCGTCCTCGAACTCGACGACCTGCCCGAGGGGACGGCCGCGGCCTTCGCCGGGCTGGAACACGACATCGACGATCTGGTCAACGAGACCGACCTGCAGGTCGAGGCCGAACTTCTCTCCCCGGGAACCTCGGCGGTGGTGATCGTGTGGGAGAACCTGTGGGCGCAGCGGTTCAGCGACGCCGTGCTCGCCTCAGGCGGCGTCCTGCTGGACTCGCAGAAGGTTCCCCAGGACGTCGCCGCCGCAGCCCTGGCCGCGCACCTCGCCTCGCTCGACTGATCGCCATCACCTAAGGAGACGCCCATGTTCCGTCCACGACGCCGCGGCCCCGGACTCATCGGGACCGCCGCTCGCACCGCCGTCATCGCGGGCACGGCCACTCGCGTGTCCGGCAACGTCGCCGCCAAGCAGCAGGCCCAGGCGCAGCAGGCGGCCCTCGCCGACCAGGCGCGGGTCCAGCAGGCGGCCGCAGCTCAGGTGGCGGCGGCTCAGCCAGCCGCGCCCGTCCCCGCGCCGCAGGGCGGGGACACGCTCGGCGACCTGGAGCGACTTGCGGCCCTGCACCAGCAAGGCGCCCTCACCGACGGCGAATTCGCCGCAGCCAAAGCGCGCCTGCTGGGGTTGTAAGCCTGGCCGCGGCCGGGCTAGCTGCGGCGTCCGCGCAGCAGCATCCCGGCCGCCAGCCCCGCCACGAACACCACCGTGAGGGTGATCCACAGCGGCGAGGCCACCTGGAACACCAGGAGGTTCACCTGGGCGCTCTCCCGGTTCTGCAGGATGAAGGCGATGGCCAGCGCCGCGATGATCACCCCGAGCCACGCCCGCGGGTTCTTCGCCAGCTCACGCCAGCGGCTGCCGCCCGTCGCCTCCGTCATGCCCGTTCTCCTTCGTGTCGTCGCTCCCGAGCCTCGGCGAGCACGGCCATGGTGCCCATCGGGGATCCCCTGCGGGATCACCCGGTGTGGGTGATGTTTGCCCTCACCGCCCCGGGCACCATGGCGCGTGTGCTCCGCGGCGTGCGCCCGCGGCCGACAGAGAGGCAACACATGTCCGAGCTCATCATCATCGGCTACGACGACCACGAGGTGGCCGCTCAGGCTCACGACCGCGTCCTGAAGCTGCAGCGCGACCACATCGTGAACCTCGCCGGGCTGGCGGTCGTCCGCGTCGACGCTGACGGCAAGCAGCACGTCGACACCCCGGCCAAGAGCATCGTCGGGGCCTCCGCGGCGTCCGGTGCGCTGTGGGGCATGATCTTCGGGCTGTTGTTCCTCGTTCCCGGTGTCGGCCTCCTCGTCGGCGGCCTGTGGGGCGCGCTGATGGGACGCCTGGGCAAGTCGGGCATCAACGCCAGCTTCCGTGAGCGCGTCGACGGGCTGCTGGAGCCGGGCAAGGCCGCCGTGGTCGTGCTCGCCACCAAGCTCACCGAGGACAAGTTCGCGGCGGGGATGGCCGAGTTCGGCGGCACCGTCCTGCAGACCTCCCTGTCGGACGAGGACGAGAAGGCCCTCGCCGAGGAACTCGCCTGACCCCATGACCTCTCACGGCTTCGTCTCCACCGGCAGCCTTCCGGCCTCCGCCGACGTGGCGGCCGCCGTGCAGGAGGTCCACGCGCGCTACCGGGACACCGCGGACGGCCTGCCGTCGGCGGTGTACCCGGCGCTGGCGCGCGCCAACCCGAACCACTACGGCGTATGCCTGGTCGACGTCTACGGCCGCAGCCACAGCGCCGGTGACGTGGACACTCCGTTCACCATCATGAGCGTCGCCAAGCCGTTCGTGTTCGCCCTGGCCTGCCGCGCCTGGGGCCCGGACGCCGTCCGTGACCGCATCGGCGTGGATGCCACCGGGCTGCCGTTCAACTCGCTCACCGCCGTCGAGGCGAGCCCGGACGGCCGCACCAACCCCATGGTCAACTCCGGTGCCATCGCCACGACGGCCCTGGTGCCCGGCGCGACCGCCGAGGAACGCTGGGAGGCGCTGCGGGACGGGCTGTCCGCCTTCGCCGGACGCCCCCTCGCCCTGGACGCCGAGGTCTACGCCTCCGCGTCGGCCACCAACGACCGCAACCGATCCCTCGCCTGGCTGCTGAACGCGCGCGGCCGCATCGAGGGCGACCCGGACGTGGCGCTCGACCTCTACACGCGGCAGAGCTCCCTGTCCGTGACGGCTCGCGATCTTGCCGTCATGGGCGCGACGCTCGCCGACGGCGGGGTGAACCCGGTCACCGGCGAGCGGGTCATGCCCGCAGAGTTGTGCCACCACGTCCTCGCCGTCATGGTCATCGCGGGGCTGTATGAGACCTCCGGCGACTGGCTCTACCGCGTGGGGCTGCCCGCCAAGAGCGGCATCGGCGGGGGCATCGTGACCGTCTCGCCCGGCAAGGGCGGGCTGGGCACGTACTCGCCGCCGCTGGACGCGGCGGGCAACAGCGTTCGCGGGCAGTTGGCGGCGCGCCACCTGTCGACGGGCCTGGGCCTCGACCTCCTGGCGTCCGCGCCGGCCACGTAGAACGGGAACGGGATGGCCGAGGCGTCCGCCGGCCTGACCGAGGCCGAGGCCCGCGTGCGGCTGGCGGCAGGTCAGGACAACACCACCAACGTGAAGCCGCGGCGCACCCTCCACCAGGCGCGCCGCGAGAGCGTCTTCACCGTGTTCAACCTGAACATGGTCGGGCTGGTCGTCATCCAGATGCTGCTGTCGGAGTGGATCGGCGCCGGCGTCACCGTGCTCATGTTCGGGGTCTCCCTGGCACTGCGGACCCTCCAGGAGTCGCTGGCCGACAAGCGCATCGACGCGGTGAGGGATGCCGCCCGGGTCCGCGCGACGGTGATCCGCGACGGCCGGCAGCGCCCGATCAGCAGCGACGACGTCGTCCCGGGTGACCTGCTCGTGGTGACCGCCGGGGACCAGTTCCAGGTGGACGGCGTCGTGACCGGCACGGGCGTCATGATCGTGGACAGCTCACCGATCACCGGTCGGCGAGGCTGGACCCGCGTCACCGCCGGGGACGAGGTGCTCGCCGGGAGCATCTGCCTGTCGGGTCGGGGCCGCTACGTGGCCACCCGCGTCGGCGACGAACGCCTCATCCACGCGCGGCTGGCGCTGCGCAGCGAGGCCGCGTCCCGGCCCACCCCGTTGGAACGCGTCGTGGCGAAGATCCTCACGGCGTTGCTGGTCGTCGTGGTGGTCTACGCCGGCATCCTGCTGGCCAAGTACTTCAAGCTGGACGTGGGGGAGCCGGGCGACGCGTTCATCGACGCCGCGCCGGTGATCTTCTCCCTCATTCCTACCGGCCTGTACCTGATGATCATCGTCGCCTACGCCACCGGCACCGCCGACCTGGCACGGCTCGGAGCGATCGTCCAAAGCGCCCGCTCGGTCGAACTGCTCGCCGAGTCGACGGTGCTCTGCGTCACCGACGTGGGGCTGTTGTCGGGGACGTCCATGCGGGTGACGCCGCTGCTGGCGCCGCCGGGGGAGCAGGACTGGCCCGATCCGTCGGATCTGCATCGCACCCTGGGCGACGTCGCGCGCAGCACCTCCCATCCCGGGCCGGTGTCGGAGGTCATCGCCGGCTCCTTCGACGGGGAGGCCGTCGCCGTCGCGGTGGAGCAGCCGCACCTGGCGACGCTGGGCTGGTCCGCGCTCGCGTTCGACGACCCCGACGACGCCTACGTCTATGTGCTCGGCGAGCCGCGCCTGTTCGACATCACGCCCGGCAGCGAGGACTCGCTCGTCTTGGCGCGCGGGCCCCAGGACGCGTCCTTCCGGGACGCCGACGGACGCCCGCAGCTCCCCGCGGGGCTGGTGCCGCTGGGCCTGCTGGAGCGCAGCCCCGTCCTGCACCCCGAAGCGCTGTCGGTGGTGCGCGGGTTCGTCGAGTCCGGCGTCCGGATCAAGGTGTTCGCCCCCGACGAACCCGGCGACGTCTTGGCGGCGTTGCGCCAGGCCGGGCTGTCGGAGGCCGACGAGCGCCACCTGCTTCCTGAGGGCGGGCTCTCCCGCGCCCAACTCGAAGCGCTGCCCCGGGACCAATGGGCCCAGGCCGCCCGGGATCACCGGCTCTTCGGCGGGCTCACCCCCGATCAGGTCGGCGACCTGGTGAGCGAACTGCGCGTCGGCGGCGCTCAGGTGACGGTCGTCGGCGACAGCCTCAGCGACCTGCCCGCCATGCAGGCCGCGCACCTGTCCGTGGCCCAGCGGGCGAGCTCCCAGGCGGCCCTCGGGCTGGCCGACATCGTCTTGCTGAACGACACCACGGATGTGCTGCTGTCGGTGCTGCGGCGCGGCCAGGCCATCGTGCGGGGGCTGCTCGATGTGATCAAGCTCAACCTGTCCATCGTCGTGTGCTCGGCGCTCCTGATCGGCTTCGTCCGGCTGTTCGGGGTCGGGTTCCCGTACGTGTCCGGCCAGGGGTCGATCATCTCGATCCTGGCCGTCACCGTGCCCTCCGTGCTGCTGCCGCTGTGGGCTCGGCCCGCACCGGTCTCCAGCGGGCGCTACCTGCCGTTGCTGGCCCGTTTCGTGCTGCCTTCCGGTGTCCTGCTGAGCCTGGCCACGTTCGGCGTCTACCTGACCTTCATGGCCCGCACCGGGGATGTCCGGCTGGCCCAGTTCGCCGTCACCTACACGCTGCTGTACGCCGGGCTGGCGCTGTCGGTGCTGATCCAGCCGCCGCTGCCCGGTCCAGGAAACGCGCACACCTGGCGCACGGCGGCCCTGGCGGCGGGACTGGCGTTGGTGGGCACGCTCGTGCCGCTCGTGCCCCTGGGGCGTCGTCAGTTCCGGATCGAGTTCCTGCCGCACCTGAGCGACTATCTCGTCGTCGGGGCGGCGGTCGCGTGCTGGGCGTTGCTCCTGCACCTGGTCTGGCGGGCGATCCCGCGCGCCGACCTCGCCTAGGCCGGGCACCCGCTGCGGGCACCCGGCCACCGAAGCTCAGCCTCGCGAGGCCGTGACGGCGAGCGCGCCGTCGGCGCGGCGCAGCGTGAGGACGTCACCTTCGACGACGAACGTGGTCGCCGACTCCAGGGCGGCCGTGAACGCGACCTCCTGCTCCAGGACGCCGGGCATGGTGCAAGCCATCTGGGTGGTCGCGACGGGACCGACGTCGATGCCGGCGCCGTCGACGCTGTAGCTGCCGAGGATGCGGTTGCAGCCAGCCTTGCCACCCAGCGTGCCGTCGGTGAACGTCACGGTCGGGGACCACCCGACGACGGGGCTGACGATCGCGGAGGCGCCATTGTGATAGCCGGTGACCTCCCAGGAACCGGCCAGCGACTGTGATTGCGCCGCGAACGTGATCACGGCCGTGCCCGCCTCGTTGGTCAACGTGAGCCGGTCGCCGGTCACCGAGAAGCTGCGGGCGGCGGCCAGGGATGCCAGGAACGTCGACTCCTGGGCCATGACGTCGCTGGCGCAGGCCATCATCGTCGACCCGATGGCCTCGTCGACGCGGATCTCGGTGCCGGTGACGGTGTAGCGGGTCGTGAAACGGTTGCACCCGCCCGACCCGGTGAGCGTGCCGTCCGCGCCGAACGCGGCCGTGGGCACGGCGGCGGCCAGGGCGGCCGTCCCGGCGATCTCCTCGGCGGTCCAGCGGGTGTCCGCCAGCCCGGCGGTGGCACCGGGTGCCGCGGGGAGGGGCTCCCGGGGGTGGCGGCCGTCCCGGAGGCGCACCCCGCCGTCGCCAGGGTCAGCAGGAGCATCAGCGCGCCTGTGCGTCGGTGTCGTGCGGTCATGGCTGTGCCTCTCCGTGGTCGGTGCCCTGCCGGGCGCTTCTACGATGCCCGATCGGGCGCGTCACGGTGCCTCACGAAGCACGACGGTGACGCTGGAACGCTCCCCGTCACGCAGCAGGTCGACGGCGACGTCGTCGCCCACCGATGCCGTCGCCAGTAGCCGACCCAGGGTGAAGGCGTCGGCCTGCTGCCCGTTGAGGCCCACGATCAGGTCGCCGCCGCGGATGCCCGCCGTGGCGGCGGGGCCGCCCGCGGCGACCGCCTGCACGAACAGCGCGGAGGGGACGCCGACGCTCTGGGCAGCGCTGGTCGGGAGGACGGCGTGCGAGAAGCCGAACCACGGGTGGGTGGCCCGGCCGTCCGCGACGAGCTGGTCGGTGATCCGCTGCACGGTCGCTGCCGGCACGGCGAACCCGAGCCCGACGCTGCCGCCGCCTGCGACGCCCGAGGCGTCCGGCACGGTGGAGATCACGGTGTTGATGCCCACGATCCGGCCCGAGCAGTCCACCAGGGGGCCACCGGAGTTGCCGGGGTTGATGGAGGCGTCAGTCTGGATGGTGTCGACCAGCACCGTCGTGCCGCCGTCGGCCACGGGGGCGACCACGTCACGCTGCAGGGCGCTCACGACGCCGGACGTCACCGTTCCCGACAGCCCCAGAGGGGCACCCACGGCGATCACCTGCTCGCCGACGCGGGGCACTTCGCCGAGGGCGAGCGTGGGCAGGCCGGAGGCCTCGATCTGCAGGACCGCCAGGTCGGTCTTCGGGTCGGTGCCCACCAGCGTGGCGGGCTGCTGCTCGCCGGTGGCCAGCAGGACGCTCAGCCGGGACGCCCCGGCGATGACGTGATCGTTGGTGACGATGCGTCCCCCCGGGGTGAGGATGGCGCCGCTGCCCGAGCCGCCACCGCCGGTGGCGTTCTCGGCGAACACGGTCACCACCGCTGGGAGCGCACCGTTGGCGACCGCGACGGTGGTGCAGGCGCCGCTCACCGGGGTGGTGCGGGCCACCAGGAAACCGGCCGTGCCGCCGGCCAGCAAGCCGGCGGCGAGTCCGATCGCCACCAGGCCCGCCACCGGATGCCGAGGTTGCCGCTGCGCCACGGGTCAGCCCACGACCGGGAGGTACCCGGGCCCGAGGGGGATCCCCAGCAGGAACCACACGAGGAAGACGACCGTGCCGGCCACGAAGATCGCCAGCGAGTAGGGCAGCATGAGCGCCACCACCGTGCCGATGCCGGCCTTCTTCTGGTAGCGGGCCGCGATCGACGCGATGAACGGCAGGTACACCATGAGCGGCGTCAACGCGTTGACCGGCGAATCGGCGACCCGGTAGGCCGCCAGCAAGGTCTGCGGGGCGACGCCCAGCCGCATGAACAACGGCACGAAGATGGGGGCGAAGATCGCCCACTTCGGCAGAGCCCCCGGCATGATGAAGTCGAGCAGCACGATCACGACGATGAATCCCAGGAGCAGCGGCACCGCCCCGATGTTGGCCTGTTCCAGCAACTCCGCCAGGGAGCCTGCCAGGACGCGCGGCAGGTTCGTCCAGTTGAAGAAGGCGATGAACTGGCTGATCATCAGCAGCATCAACACCATGCCGCCCAGACCGGAGAAGGTCTTGGTGATGGCCTTGATGACGTCGCCACTGCCCTTCATGGTGCCCGCGCCCACCCCGTAGCAGACGCCCGAGATGAGGAAGAGCAGCATGATGATGAACAGCAGGCTGTCCATGAACGGTGTGTTGCCGATGATGTTGCCCGTCTCCGGGTCGCGCAACGGGGCGCCAGGCGGGAAGGTCGCCAGGGCGACCACGGCCACCATGATGCCGAACCCGATCAGCGCGAAGCGGGAGCCGCGACGGTCCGCCTCGGGCGAGATCTCCGCGGCATCGACGTGCCCCGCGCTGCCCTCGGACGGATCCCAGGTCCCCAGCCGTGGCTCGACGATCTTCTCGGTGACGAGGGCGGCCACGAGCGCCAGGATCAGCGACATGGCGACCATGAAGTAGTAGTTCGCCACGATGGTGATCGGCTGCCCGCCCGCCAGCGAGATCGCCTCGTTGGCGATCTCGGTGATCATCGCGTCGGTCGGGGTGAGCGAGACGTTCACCATGAAGATGGCGGCCACACCGGCGAACCCGGACGCCAGCCCGGCCAGCGGATGCCGGCCGACGCTGGCGAACGCCGCCGCCGCCAGCGGGATGAGGATGAGGTACCCGGCGTCGGAGGCGACCGACGACAGCACGCCGACGAGGATCAGGATGAAGCTCAGCGCCCACCGCGGTGCGGCGCCGACGAGCTTGCGGATCAGGGAGCCCAGCAGGCCGGACTCCTCGGCGACCCCGGCCCCCATCATGGCGATGAAGGTGACTGCGACCACGCCGAACCCGGCGAAGTTGTTGACGAACGAGGAGAAGATGAACCGGATGCCGTCGGTCGACAGGAGGCTCTTGATGGCCACCGTCTCCTCGACGATCGTCCAGTCGTCGGGGTAGGCGCCCTCGGGGGCGGTCACCCCCGGCTGGGTGGTGTCCTCGTAGTAGTCGATCTGCGGGGCACCCTGCTCCACCGGAACGGCGACGCTCTCGGTGATGGACACCCCGCCAGGTTCAGACCCCAGGACAGCACGATCACGAGCAGGATCAGGTAGGCGAACATCAGTGCCGGCGGCGGCACCTTGTTCCCGATCCGCTCGATGGCCGCGAGCATCCCCTTCTCCGACGGCCCGGAGGCCTCCGTGTCCGGCGTGGCGGCGGTCATGACGCTGCGGGGACGCGGAAGTGGAGCGCCAGGTCGATGAGCAGCCGGGTGCCGAACCCGGTGGTGCCCTTGTTGCGCCACTTCGTCGCCGCGTTGGCCTGCGCGGTTCCCGCGATGTCGATGTGCGCCCACGGCACCTCACCGACGAACTCGTTGAGGAACAGGGCGGCCGTGATGGTGCCCGCGTTCGGCCCGCCGAGGTTGCGCAGATCAGCGATCTCGGAGTCCAGCTCGCCGCGGTAGCGGTGCGCCAGCGGGAGCTCCCACACCGGCTCGTCGACCCGTTCCGCGGACTCCTTCACCTGGTCCAGCAGAGGGCCGTCGTTGCCGAGGACGCCGGCGATGTCGGTGCCGAACGTGCGCAGGCAGGCGCCCGTCAGGGTGGCGATGTCCACGATCGCGTCGACGGGCTCCTCGGTGGCCAGCACCAGGGCGTCCGCCATGACGAGGCGTCCCTCGGCGTCGGTGTTGATGACCTCCACCGTGGTGCCGTCGCGCATCGAGATGATGTCGCCCAGCCGCAACGCCGATCCGCTCGGCATGTTGTCGGTGCACATCAGGAAGCCGGTGACCTGGCTGGTGCAGCCCAGCTCGCCCAGGGCGGTCATGGCACCGAAGATCGCGGCCGCGCCGGTCATGTCGTTCTTCATGGTGGCGTGCACCTCGTCGCCGGGCTTGAGCGCCAGACCGCCGGCGTCGTACATGATGCCCTTGCCGACCAGCGACAGGCGGCCGGTGGCCTCGCCGGCGGGACGGTAGACCAGCTTGATCATCACGGGCGGCTCGACGCTGCCGAGGTTGACGCCCAGCAAGCCGCCGCAGCCCAGTTCGACGAGGGCCTGCTCGTCGAAGACCTCGACCTCCAGCCCGGCGGCGGTCCCGATCTCGGTGGCTACCTCGCCGAACTTGGTGGCGGTCAGCATGCCGCCGGGGAGGCCGCACAGATCGCGGGTGAGCTTGGTGGCGCCCACGAGCACCTCACCGCGCTGCAGTCCCGCCGACAAGGCGGTCGCGCGCTCCGCGTCGGCCACGAGGGTGAGCGAGGTGAGGATCGCGTCGGGGCGTTCGGCGCCGATCCGGTGGACGTAGCGCGCCAGCGCGGTCCCTTCCAGGACGGCGGAGGCCAGGTCCTCGTCGGAGAGGGAGGTCTGCGGCAGCACCAACGCGATTTCGTTGTGACCGGGCACGGCGCGGGCCACCAGGGAGGCCGCGTCACGCAGGGAGGCAGCGTCGGCGTCGGCACGCTTCCCAGCGCCCACCAGAGCCACGACGGGGCCCTGGGCGCCGGGCAGGACGAGGGAATCGCCCGGCTTGCCGGAGAACCCGAGGGCGGCGGCCCGCGCGGCGTCGATGCCGGTGGCGGCGGGCGGCTCCTCCCCGGAGAACACGAGGTACCCGACCGCCCCGGAGGCGGGGACGGTCTGGCTGACGGCCAGCGTCAGCTGGCGCTGCGGAAGGCTGAACGGCGGGTACGGCGCAGGATGAGTCATGCTTCGGATGCTAGGAAGTGGAAGCGGGGGTGGGCATCACCCGTGCCGGGTGATGCCCACAGACTCCGGGATCGGCATGCTCGGTCTGGGTCCGCAGACACCCTGCGGCGTCGGATGTGCGAAAGGTTCACCGTGAGCGCTGCCCTGATCACGCTGATCGTGTTGGGCGTGACGGTCGCCTTGTTCGTGTGGGATCGGCTTCCCGTCATGGTGGTGGCGTTGTGCGTCCCGGTCGCGTTGTGGGCGACGGGCGTGCTGGACCTGGGCGAGGCGTTCGGTGGTTTCGGGGATCCGACGATCATCTTCATCGCCTCCTTGTTCGTGGTCAGCGAGGCGCTGGACGCCGCAGGCGTCACCACGTGGGTGGGGGGCGTCGCGTTGCGGCTGGCGGGGGAGAGCCGGGTGCGGCTCGTGGTCGTGATCCTCGTGCTGGTCGCCCTCGTGACCGCCGTCATCACCCCCAACGGCTCGGTGGCCGCGCTCACCCCCGTCGTGGTGGTGCTCGCGATCCGGGCGAAGCGTTCCCCCTCCGAACTCCTCCTGCCGCTGGCCTTCGGCGCGCACGCCGGCTCGCTGCTGATGCTCACCGGCTCACCGGTGAACCTGGTGATCGCCGACTATGCCGAGGCCGCCGGGGTGGGCCCCTTCGGGCTGTTCGCGTTCGCGATCGCCGGGGTGCCGCTGGTCCTGATCACGATGATCATCGTGGTGCTGCTCGGCCCGCGCCTGATCCCGCATCGGTCTCCGGGACGCTCGCTGCGTGACCTCGGCGCCCAGGCGGCGCTGCTCACCGAGCACTACGCCCTCGGCGAGGACGACGCGCTGCGGTTGAGCCGCGGCGTGGGCGTCATCGAGGCCGTCATCCCGCCCCGCTCCGCGTTCGTCGGCGACCGGGTCCATCCCGGCATGCCGACCGAGAGCGGACGCATCGTGATCCGCGCCGTCCAGCACAAGGGCGAGGACGTCCAGTCCGGGCACGCGCTGCATGCGGGCGACACCCTGCTGCTGCAAGGTGCGTGGGAGGACCTGGCCGAGGCGGCGCAGGACCCGGACATCCTGGTCGTCGACGACCCCGAGCAGATCCGTCGGCAGACCGTCCCGCTGGGAGTGGGCGCCCGCCGCACGCTGGTGATCCTCGGCGTCATGATCCTGCTGCTGGCCACGAACCTGGTGCCTGCCGCCATCGCCGGGCTCCTGGCCGCGATGGCGGTCATCGTGACGCGCGTGCTGAGCGTCCGCCAGGTGTATGCGGGGATCGGCTGGACGACGGTCATCCTCGTCGGCGGGCTGATGTCGCTGTCGACGGCGATGGTCAAGAGCGGGGCGGCCGAGCAGTTGGCCGACGCACTCGTGCGGGTGGTCGGCAACGCCGGGCCGTATGCCCTCTTGGCGGTGCTGTTCGTCGTCACCGCGGCGCTCGGGCAGCTCATCAGCAACATGGCGACGGCCTTCATCGTCGTCCCGGTCGGGTTGGCCGCGGCCGCGGAGATGGGCGTCTCGCCCGCCCCCGTGCTGATGGCGATCGCCGTGTTCGCGGCGGCCGCCCTCCTCACCCCCGTCGCGACACCGGCCAACCTGGTCGTCATGGAGGCTGCCGGATACCGGTTCGGCGACTACTGGAAGCTCGGCGCGGTGCTGATCGTCGCGTACGGGCTCGTCGGGATCTTCCTGGTGCCCCTGATCTGGACGTTCTGAGGTCGGTTCAGGGCAGCAGATCGAGGTCCCGTGCGACGCGCACGACCTCGCGGCGGGAGCTGACTCCGAGCTTGCGATGCACCGATTTGAGGTGCTGCTTCACCGTGTTGACTGAGATTTGCAGCGCCTCCGCGATCTCGGCGTTGGAGCGCATGGTGGGCAGGTAGCCGACGACGACCCGTTCGCGGTCGGTGAGCGGCTCGGCTGCCCGGGGTTTCTCGCGGGTCGCGGTGGGTGCCCGGTCCACCACCGACAGCACCTCCTCGACGAACGCCGCATGCGTGCCGACGAGTTCCAGGTGACGGCGCAGGATCTCCACGACGCGTCCGGAGCGGGACACGAGGAAGGGGGCACTGATGCGTCCGGGGGCGGCCCGCTCGAGCGCGATCCCCATCGCCTCCAAGGCGAGCGAGTCGTGGCGCATCTGATCCTCCGCCTGGGCGATCGCAACCCAGGCCAGGACGCCGACCATGCCGGGCAGCGCGCTGGCCGGCGCCACGACGTCGCGCACCTGCTGGGGGTCGCTGGCAAGCAGCAGCCGCCCCCGCATGATGGTGAGCGCGTCCGCCTCCGTGGTGGCTGCGGGCAACCGGGCATCCCCGCTGGCCTCGGCCTCAGCCCAGGCCTGACGCCAGGCGTGTTCGCGGTCGTCGTGCTCGGCGAGCAGCCGCTGCGCGGAATCGAGGGGGTCACCGCCCTCGGCCGCCATCCGCACCTCCAAGGCCGTGCACAGCCGACTGGCGTAGACCAGCCCCGGGTGCTCCGTCAGCAGGGCTCGGGCCCGGGCGAGTTCCCGCACCGCGGCGGGGCGCTCGCCGCGGAACAGCGCGCTGACGAACCGGAGCAGGTGCAGGCAGACCCGGGTGAAGGGGTCGGTCGCCTCCGCGACGGCCCGCTCCGCTGAGGGCAGGATGCTCTCCAGCTCGTCGGGGGTGTGACGCAACTGGGCGACGACGGCGAGCGCGATCCAGGCTTGCGCGGTGTGCGCGGTGACCGGTCGTCCCATCTCCTGCGCCACCGTGACGATCCGCCGGGCCAGAGCCAGGCCTTCGTCCTGGCTGCCCTGGATCACCAGGGCGAGCGCCGTGTGGGAGCCGTGGGACAGTTGCGCGTAGTCGGTGAAGGGGCTGGCCGGGTCGATGTCCCGGCTCTCCTGCAGGGAGGTCACCGCCGCCGTCGGGTGACCCGACCACAGGTGTCCGATGCCGACCAGGGTGTGCGGCAGCCCCCGGTAGGCGCACCAGCCGGGCGCATCGTCGGGCTCAAGGCCGGCCAGCAGGTGGGTGGCGAGCAGGCCCGAGCGGGTCACCTGCAAGGCATCTCCCTGGAGGCGGGCGATCATGGCCCGCACCACATGGATGTTCACCAGCGCGATGGAGCGCCGCGGCTCCGGGAGTGCGTCGATGAGGGGTTCGGCACGGGCGGCCAGTTCGCTCGCCGCCGCGTGATGGCCGCGACACTGGGCCTCGACGGCCCGCAGTGCCAGCATCTCCGCTCGCAGCGACGGCCCGTCGGGGGGATCCGCGCGATGGACCGGCACAGCGGTGTCTTGTCCCCGACGACGAACTCGACGGTCGCCGATCGGAGTGCCACCTGGACGGCCAGGGCGGCGTCCCCGCTGTCAATGGCGTGGTCCAGTGCGGTCATCGCGTCGCCTTGGCGTTCGAACCAGGCGGCGGCCCGGGAGTGCAGGTCGGCCAGCAGGGCGGGGTCGTCGCGTTCCAGCCGCGAACGCAGCATCTGCTGCAGCAACGGGTGGTACCGGAACCAGCCGGAGTCGGTGAGCTGGGCGACCAGGGGGGCCTCCCCGAGCCGCGTCCACAGTTGCGCGGAGAGCCCGGCGTCCCCGGTGAGCGCGATGGCGAGCGGCGCGTTGATCCGGTCGGTGACGCAGGTGCGGATGAGGACGTCGAACAGGTCGCTTCCCAGGCTGCGTTCGAGTTCCTCGGTGAGGTAGCCCTCAACCAGCGGCTGGGCACCGTTGAAGGAACCCAGCACCCCCCGCGGATCGTCGGTGCCCTCCATCGCCAGCAGCGCCAGCCGCAGACCGGCCGCCCAGCCGCCCGTCACCCGCTGCAGGTCGTCGAGGAGGGCGTCGTCCGCCACGGTGCCGAGCTTCGCCGCGAGCGGGCGGACCTCCTCGTGGGTGAACGCCAACTCGTCGAAGCGCACTTCGCTGAGGCGGCCGGCGAGCCGGTGCCGGTTCAGCGACAGGGCGGGCGGATGCCGGGACACCAGGACGGTGTGCAGGCCCTCGGGCGGCGCGTGAAGCAGTTGGTCGAGTCCGGTCAAGACGTCGGGAACCGCCTCGTGCACGTCGTCGATCACGAGGACGACATCGTGGCCGTCGAGCCGGTCGCGCAGCGTCGCGATGAAGTACTCGTCCACGGCGGGCGGGGGGTGCAGCCCGCCGAGGGTCTCCTCGCCGAGGGCGTCGTTGAGGGACGCGATGATCGCTGCCCAGGCGCGCGGCGCGGTCCGCACCGCGCGGTCGATGCCCACCCAGGCGACCGGGCCGGGACCGCGGTTCTGACGCGCCCAGTCGGCGACGGCGTCGGTCTTCCCCGTTCCCGGGCCGCCGGTGATGAGGGTCAGCGGTCGCGCGACGGCGGCGTCCAAGAGCGCGGTGACGCGGGGACGGGGCACGAAGTCGGCGGATGCTTCGGGGGGCGCGAGCCGGGCGCTGCCCAAGCGCGTCACTTTGTTCAGCATGACTGTGGTCCTCCCCCCCCCTGGAACGCGAACGGACGTCGATGGTTCTTGCTGGGAGGGCGATCGTGAGTCTAATCGCACGGGGGCGTCCCGTCGGACTTCGGTCAGGAGGCGACGTGCCCGGTTGCACGGGATGCCGGAGGGTGCGCCGCAGCGCTCGGGGCAGTGATCCGGGGCGCGCGAGCGTCACCGCTTCCCGCGGTGGCTTGCTGCGGGCCCCGACCACTCTCAGTGAACCAGGGGCGGGAGGAACCGGCGGAATCGGCCCCGGAGATTCCCCACATGTGGGGACAGCGGGCGGGACCGGTGGTCTCACGGATCGGTCACCGCCGCTCACGCGGGGGCGCCCCCAGGGAGAACCGGTGCGATTCCTCGCCGGAACTCACCACGACGGAGACGGCGGTGCTCCGCCCCGGGGGATGCTCACGCACCGTCACGGTGCCGTGCTCGACGCGTCCCAGGATGTCGGCGACGTCGAGGGCGAGGACATCGCCCAGGGGCGAGGTGGTCGACTCGGTGCCCAGCAAGGTGACGTTGACCCCCGCAGCCGAGCCTCCCGGACGGCCGCGTCGAGGCTCGGGTGCCGGAGCCCAGGGGAGCGGATCCGATCGCGGATGCCCTCTTCGGTGGCGGCGATGAGGCGTGCCTCCGGCTCGCCGATAGAAACGCCGCGCCGGAGTTCCTCCAGCACGGGGGCGGCCTCCGCCCGGACATCGTCGATCAGGGTCTGGTCGCGTGCGGTGGCGGCTTCGGCCGCCTGGGTGGCCAGCGCCGCGGCCGACGCGACGGCCAGGTCGCGTCGTTCGTGCTCCAGCGCGGACGCGATCGCGACCCGCCACACGATGCCGACGATGAAGGCGACGATCGGCAACGCCACGAAGGCGGCGATGGCCGCGGCATCCGCCCCGATGGACGCCCCGAACACGATTCCGGACACGATCAGGAGGCCGCCGCCGCCGACGCCGAGGCGGACGTTGCCACGGGTGGTCAGCAACCCCAGCAGGTAGGTGGGGAAGTTGAACGACCACGAGTCGGCGGGAGGACTGGCGGTCGGCACTGCCAGCAGGGCCGCGGCGACCGCGGCGGCCGCGCAGAACGCGGCCCGCGGCACCGACAGCCGGCCTTGTCCCGGCGTGGTGAGGACCAGCAGGCACCAGGCCTGCAGCGCGGTCGCCACCGCGATCGCCACTGCCTCCCCGGGGAGGGTGTCCACCAGCGTCGACCACAATCCCAGCGTCCACACCACCAGCAGCGTGTACCGCGCGCCCCGCGTCCCCAGCCCCGCCGCCTGCGTCCCGGTGTCGCTCATGCGCGCCAGTTCAGCGTCACGACGGTGGGTCCGCCGGGCTGCGAGGCGACCGTCGCGGCGCCGCCGGGAAGGCCGCGCATGCGTCCGACGATGCTGTGACTGATGCCGAACGATCCCGGCGGGACCAACTCCGGGACGAACCCGCGTCCGTCGTCGCGGATCTCCGCGGTCAGTGTCGTGGGCGCAGCATGGACGACGAACGAGCGCCGGGCGTCGGAACCCGCGTGCCGGACGCTGTTGCGCAGCGCCTCCCGCGCCGCGCCCAGGACGCCGTCGGCCACCCCAGCCGGGATCATGCCGTCGGTCACGGTGGCCTCCACCCGGCAGGACGCGTCGATCGCGGCTGCGGCGGCGGTCAGCCGTGCGACCGCGGCCCGGCAGTCCTCGCCTCCTGGGGAGGGACGCGCCAGGGGGCGGCCAGGAGGGCGAGCGCCCCCTCGGCGCTGCCGCGGAGTTCCTGCGAGGGGGCGCCTCGCGTGCGCAGCGCGGCGGTCAATACCGACAGCACCTCGTCGTGCAACATCCGCGACACGTGCTCGCGGTGCTCCGCCTCGACGCGGGCCGTGGTCTGCCTGGCTTGTCCCTGCGCCGCGGCCCGGGCGGCCGACCGGGTGGCGATCATCTGCGCCCGGATCCCCACGAAGAGGGCGATGAAGCCGATGTTGCTCATGTGGACCGGCATCGCGGCCAGCACCACCTGCGGGATGCCGCCGGTGAACAACAAGGCGGACACCGGCACGAGGACGGCGATGACGAGGGTGCCGGCGGCCGCCACCCAGGGGGTCAGCCACAGCATCAGGTAGGCGCTGAGGGTGGCGTCGAAGGCCAGGATCCACGGAAGCTGCTGGGGATCCTGGGGACCCCGGTAGCCGAGGAAGGAGGTCAGCATCAGGATCATCCCCACCGTCGGGGCGGCCCGCCAGCAGACGGCGAGCACCCGATGGGACAGCGCCCATCCCGCCCCGGCCAGGAACAGCACGGTGGCGGCCAGCAGCCCGACCCCGACATGCCACCACATCGGGTAGTCGGCGCGGGCCACCAGGAAGAACGGCGCTTGACCGAGCAGCAGGACGGCGCCGCCCAGCGACATGATCCAGCCGATGCGGCGGTCGATCCGGTGGAGATCCTCCTGGTCGATCACGGGGCCGGGAAGTCGGCGTCCAGCAAACCGTCCTCGACGGCTCGGACGAACAGGTCGTGTTTGGTTCGGGCAGGGCGGCCGGACGCCGCGTACTTCTCACGGATACGCCGCACATGCTCGATGACGGTGGAGCGGGAGACGTAGAGGAGCGCCCCGACGCGCTCGGCCGTCTCGCCGGACGCGTAGAGCGCCAGTACCTCGGCTTCCCGCTCGGACAGGTGCGCCGAGACGAACGCCTGGTCGTCCTCCACGGCGGCCGCCCAGTCGGCCGAGGCGACGGTCTCTCCACGGCCCGCCGCATGCAGGGCCGCGAGGATCGCGCGCGTCCCTTCGCTCTTGCGGATCATGCCGATCGCGCCCGCCCGGGCCGCCTCGCGGATCAGGGCGGGCCGGTCGCCGCTGGTGAAGGCGAGCACGGGGACGCCCCGGTCGGTCAGGAACCGGATGTTGGAGGTGGGGGTGGACTGGTCGTCAAGATGCAGATCCAGCAGCACCAGGTCGAGGTCGGGGTCGTCCTTCATCAGGCCGCGCACCGTGGCGGCCGCGCACACGACCACCACCCCGGGGTCGGCGGCCAGGACCCCGGCTGTTCCGGCGATGACCACGGGATGGTCGTCGACGATTCCGACTCTGACCCTCACGGCGTCCTTTCGGTGCGCTCACGCACGGGCGCCCGCCTCATTATCGCCGACGGCACACCCCGGCGAGGACGCTTTCCGTGAGCCGCCCCCGAGGGGCGGTCACGCCGCTCACAGCAGGTTGGACAGCAACCTGGCCGCCGAGTTGCGCAGCCGGCGTCCCCGGCCCCACGCCTGCACGTCCGCCAGGGTGAGTTCGGTGCAGTCGCGGAGGTCGTCGAGGAAGATCTGCTCGTGCCGTGCGGCCACCTGCGGGTCGTACACCCAGACCATGAGTTCCTTGTTGATGCGCAGGCTGCGGACGTCGAGGTTGAGCGTCCCGACCGCGCAGGAGGTGCCGTCGATGGTCAGCGACTTGGCGTGGAAGAAGCCCTTGTCCCACTGCCAGATCCGCCCCCGGCCGCCAGGAACGGCTTGAAGAAGGACTCGGCCGCCCACCACGGGATCTTCTTGTCCAGCCATGCCGTCGTCATCAGGTCGACCCGGACGCCGCCGGCTGCGGCATTGACGAGGGCGTTCATGGTGCTCTCATCGGGCACGAAGTAGGGCGACTGCAGCCGGATGCTCTCCTTCGCCCCGGAGATCGCCAGCTGGTAGGAGCGGGTGAGGGCGTTCCAGGGGTCGTCGTAGCCCTGGTGCACGGTGTGTACCAGGATGTCCCCGGCGTCCAGCGTCGGGTCGGGGTAGTAGCGGGCGTCGAACAGGTCCTCGCCGTGTGCCTCGAGCCAGCGCATGTCGAACAGCTTCTCCAGGTCCGCCACGCCGGCGCCGGTGAGCCGCAGGCCGGTATCGCGCCACGCGGGGAACCGGGAGCCGCCGTCGATGTACTCCTGCGCGACATTGAAGCCGCCGGTGTGGCCGATCTCCGCGTCCACGACGGTGATCTTGCGATGGTTGCGGTAGTTGAGCCGGGCGAGCCCTGTCATGTCGGCCTTGACGATGGCGCCCGCCTCGGCGAGGCGCTTCATCTCGTCCTTGGGGTGCTTGAGGCAGCCCAGATAGTCGTTGAGGATCCGCACCTCGACGCCGGCCGCCAACCGATCCAGCAGCACTTCGGTGATGCGGGCCGTCAGCGCGTCCTGCTTCCAGATGAAGTAGCTGATGTGGATGAACCGCTGGGCTGCGGCCAGGTCGGCGATCAGCGCGTCGAAGTACTCCTGCCCGGTCACGTAGAAGTCGCAGGTGCGCACCGGCAGGGGCGGGGTGGCGATCTTCTGGTCGGCGAGGTGGACGTTGCGCTGCACCCATGGGCGGGGATCGTCGGCGACGGCCGCCTCAACGCGTTGTCGGTGCGGCGCGTAGACCGTGGGCATGAACCGGTCGACGGCCGCGTGAACGCGTCGGGTGACGGGGGAACGTTGGGTGATCTCGGGCCAGTTCCGGCCGAAGAAGAAGTAGATGACGAGCCCGAGCACCGGGAGCGCGATCAGGAGGAGCAGCCAGGCGAGCGCCGAGGTGGGGTTGCGGTCCTCGCTGACGATGAAGACCGCGACGCAGACCCAGTACGCCAGCAGGACCACGTCGAACAGCAGCCACCACGTCAATTCCATGGGATTCGCCTCGTCGAGGGGGCCGGGATCACGCGGCGCGGGTCGCTTCGACCTTCCGGATGCGGCCGACCGCGACGAGGGTGAGACCTTCCAGGATGGTCTGGATGGCGAGCAGGGTGCCCAGCAGGGTGACGGTGGCGGCACCCAGGTTGAACAGCACGAAGAAGCCCAGGCCCACCGAGATCAGGCCGCTGAGGAACATGACGATGCGCGAGCCGGGCTCGCGGAAGGCGAGCGCCATGCGGGTCAGGCCGCTGGCGAAGAACGCCATGCCCGCCATCAGGGTCAGCGCCACCGCGCCGATGATGGGGTTGCGCAGGATGAACAGGCCCATCACGGTGAGGAACGCGCCGCCCAGGACGGCGGAGAAGAACCCGCCCGACCGGATGCGGAACAGGGCGCCGATGAGCAGTGCGATGCCGGAGACCAGGTTGATCCAGCCGATCACCAGCACCTGGACGGCCGTGGCGAGAGCCGTGTTGCCCATCAGGGCGACGCCGGCGACCACGAGCAGCAGCCCGAGGATGACGTCCCAGGCGGTCCGCTTGGCGACGGGGGTGGTGGTGGAGGACATGTGTGTTCCTTTCAGTGCGCGCGCGGACAACCTATCGGGGGTCCGCGGGGGCCGGGATCACCCACTTCGGGTGACTACCGGCCAGGTCGGAGGGGTCAGGGGCGTCCTCGGGGTCCGGGGCGTAGGCGTCATTGGCGGGGTGGGTGGCGATCCAGGCGGCCACGACGAGCACGAGCCCGGCAAACATGTTGAGGAACAGCATGAGCACGATGACGCTGCCGAACACGGCGACGGCGGGGCCGTCGGCGAAGCCGCCCAGCAGGAAGCCTGCGGCGTAGTCCATCGCGGCGAGGCCGATGGCGCCGATGGACGCGCCCTGGACCCGCACGATGGTCGGAGGGCGGTTCTCCGGCATCACGGTGAACAGGAACCAGAACAGGGCGAAGGCGCCGCCGACGGTCACCAGGAGCGACACGACGATGGTCCCCACCTCGGGGGCCGGGACGCCGATCCAACTCAGGACCCCGGCCGTGAAGCGGCGCAGCACCGTCACCAGGCTGCTGGCGACGAAGGTGAGCGCGACGAGCAGGAACAGGCCGAACAGGATGCCGAGTTCCCGGCCGAGCCGCCAGAGGAAGCCCAGCATCTCGTGGCGCACGTCGACGACATCCACCTCGGGCTGGGCCTCGAAGGTGGGCCGCAACTGCATGCGGACGCCGATCTGCAGGTGCATCACCCATTTGGCGCCCGCCCACGCGGCACCGGCCAGGCCGACGAGGCCGACGGCCTGCCAACTGTGGAAGGCCTGGTCGATGATCGCGACGATCTGGTCGCCGAGAACCCCGCCGCCGTCGATGTCGAGGTTGGTGGCGAGCCAGCCTTGGACGCCCTCGGCGAAGTTGGGGCGCAGCAGGGTGGCGGTCAGACCCAGCGCCGCGAACGCCACCATGAGGATCGGCACCATGGACAGCACCGAGAAGTAGGTGATGGCCGCGGAGAACTGGACCCCGAAGCGTCCGAAAAAGCGCTGGGCGGCAAGGCTGGCGTGGTGCACGAAAGGCCACTCCATGGCGGCCTCGACCAGCTTCATGATCAAGAGGCCACCGGGGGCGAGACCTGGCTCTCGTTCCGGGACAGGAGCGCGACGCCGGACATGGACACCGCGGCGGCAGCGAGCATGAGGACGACCCCGAGCACGGTGTAGTTGACGCCCTCGCCCAGGACGGCGACACCGAAGATCACCGCGGCCAGCGGGCCGACCACGTTGACCGCGCCCACGACGGCCTCGGCCGACCCGGTGGCGTAGCCCTGCTGCACGAAGGCCGTGCCGATGAGGGCGCCCAGGATCACCAGCAGGGCGAGCACCCAGAACACGACCGATCCGCGCCAGTCGCCGCGGGCGGCGTACTCGCCCAGGGCCTTCACCACACCGGCCTCCAGGCCGAAGATCGCCGCCCCCGCCGACGCCCACAGGAAGCTGCGCAGGCGTTGGGGGCCGAAGCGTCCCAGCAGGGCGATGCCGCTGGCCAGGAGGTAACCGACGATGGTGCCCGCGATCAGCCCCGTCTCCACGAACTCCTCGTGGTCAGGGCCCTGCCAGATGGCCAGCAGCGCGAACGCGACCGTGCCGGCGCACGTGAGGGCGACGGCGGTCCACGTCGGGCCGCTCACTGGTGTGCGGTGCAGCCGGCTGGTCAGCAGCACCGTCCACGGGACGGCCAGCACGGCGAGCGGCTGGGTGATCGTCACCGGGGCGAGCAGGAGGGCCGCCACCGCGACCAGGGCGCCGACGCCGTTCGCGGCCAACCCCAGCCACCAGCGTGGCGAGCGGATCAGGGCCCGGAACTGGTCCCCCTTGAGTTCGCCGGTCGTGCCCGAGCCCTGTTCCCCGACGGCCTGATGCTGGACGGTGGCTGCGATCGCGATGAGGAGCGACGAGACCACCATCAGCGCGACGGCGAGGGGGATGTTCTGCGGCATGCGTGTTCCTTGTGACGACCGGACCGAGACGTTGAAGCGGGCACAGAACAGGGACTGTGCCGTGCCATGCTCCCAGGAAGGAGCGGGCGTCGGATCCCCCTACCGGGTGGATCCTCCCGCGGGACGTTAGCAGTTGCTGGGGCGTTGCCCCGCCTGCACCGCGTCCGTCCAGGCGAACAGGTCGTCGATCAGGGGGGCGCCCTCGGCGATGACGCCCATGTGCGTGCGTCCGGGGTACTCGTGGGTCTCGACGACGCGTCCGGCCGCGCACAGCCGCGCGCTCAGGGTGCGCTGCATCGTGATGGGGACGACCTCGTCGTCGGTGCCCTGTGTAGTTACTCATGACGTTGGTGACGCCCGTCTGGAGGCGTGAGGCTGGGGGCTGGTCACCGGCAGCGCTGTGGGGTCGATGGTAGTTGTAGTGCAGGTTCCAGGTCGCGATCGCTTGGCGTCGGTGTTCCTCGCTGGTCCAGGGGCGGGCGTAGAGCAGTTCGTTGGCCAGGGTCCGCTGGTATCGCTCGACCTTGCCGTTGTGGCGGGGCGTGTAGGACTTGGTTCGCTGATGGCGTGCGGCGAACGAGTAGACCGCGCGGGTGAAGTCCTTGGCGCGGTAGCAGGAGCCGTTGTCGGTCACGATCCGGGTGAACCGGGTGATGCCGTGGGCGGCGAACCAGACGCGGGCGCGGAAGAGGAACCCGATCGCGGTCTTCGCGGTCTCGTCTTGGAGGGCCTCGGTGTAGGCCAGTCGGGAGAACCCATCGACCGCGGAGTGGAGGTACACGTAGCCGGGTCGAGCGCCGCGTACTTTGGCCTTGGCGGTGGCCCTGGCTGCGGCGCGGGCTTGGTCTGAGTTGATGCCGTGGATGCGCCAGCCGCCGCCGTCGGGGATGCGGCCGACCTTCTTCACATCGATGTGGATCATGTGCCCGGGCCAGTGCGCGGTGATCTTGCCGTGCTTGCGGAGCGGTTGGCCGTCGACGTCGAGGTGGTCGAGTCGGTGCAGGCCGAGTTTGTGGAGCCAGCGGGTGACGGTCGCGACCGAGATGGTGATGTCGGTGGACGCGAGTTCGCGCACGATCCGGCGCGCTGACCACTTGTTCTTCCGCATCAGTGCGATCTGCTCGACCACAGCGGTCGGGGTCTGGGTCGGGCGACATCTGGGTGCACTCGAGCGATCGTGGAGGTCGGCTTCGCCGTGCTCGCGGTAGCGGGCCACCCACTTGGCCAGGCACTGGCGTGAGACGCCTGCTTCGGCGGCGATGTGGGCGATCGGGCGATGCTGACAGCGGAGCACCAGACGCAGGCGGCCTTCGGGGGTCAAGGGGGCATTACGGTGGGTCACAGGGCAGGTCCTTCGGATCGGCGACGGTTGTCTTGGTCGACTTCCATCTTTGCCGCCGGGGACCTGCCCGTCCCTCACCCATCGCCGGGTGACACCAACCTCATGAGCCGCAACAGCTAGCCTTGAGGTGAGGGGCCGGTGGCCGGTGTCTCCCGGGGGTGGGTTCAGACAGGCCGCCGGCTCCCTTTCATTCGCGTAGCCGCTTGCGTCTCCGGGCCACCGAAGCCGCTGTTCGACCCAACAGCTGGGCCGCCTGTCGAGCCGTCAGGTCGGGACGCAACACCAGCGCATCCTCTTCCGGGGTGAAGGTTCCCGATCGGGTCGCAGCCACACGATCCGCTGCCGCGGCAGCTCGAGCAGCAGCGTTGATCTTGTCCCGCTGCGTGTGGCTGTAGATCACCGCGCGACGGTTGTTCCGGTCCCGGTTCTCCTCCGCATACACACGGTCCCGAGCCACCGCAGCAGGGTTCCGGCGTCGCCACCGCTTCATCACCACCGCATGCACCGACCGGCCCACAAGCTCGGCCACCTCGACATCACTCGCAGGGCCGTCCAAGAGGGCAAGCTCGTCCGGAGTCCACCTCTGGCGACTCACAGCAACACCCGCCGGACGAACAGACGCACTGCACAGCGGACCACGGTCGGCTCCTCGGAATTGGGGGCGTCAGCCAGAAGAGACACCAACAGGGTAGGCCCATCAACGAGAACGCCGCGCGAGACTGGGTGCGAGCCAACACTGACCGTCAGTCGCTCATCGCGGCATGAGCGAGTGATACCAGACTGGTAGCATGGCGTCATGGCCATGACGTTGCGACTGGAACCCGAGGACGAGAAGGCACTCGCCCTGCTCGCCGAAGCAGAGGGCGTCAGCAAGCAGGAGGCGACCGTTCGAGCGATCCGCGAGGCCGCCGCTCGGCGCGTCCGCGAAGACAAGGTGAGCCGGCTCTCTGCAGCCGCACGCTCACGTTACGCCGACCTGCTGGACCGACTCGGCCAGTGATCGAGTACCTGTCCCTCGAGGACGTCCTGACCCTGGTCGACGACCTTGGTGTCGGCCCCCTCCGCGACATCGGCCTGCTCGACTCTGCGGTGCACCGACCTCGCGTCACTGTGTTCGGACGCGACGCCTACGCAGGCTTGGACACCAAGGCAGCGGTCCTGCTGGAATCAGTGGTCCGAAACCATGCCCTGGTTGACGGGAACAAGCGTCTGGGTTGGCTCGCCGTCGTGGTGTTCGACGGCCTCAACGACGTTGTTCTCGACGCGCCCGATGACGAGGCCTACGACCTCGCCATCGCCATGGCCAGCGGCGCGGTGTCCTACGAGCAGGCAGCATCCCTCCTGGCCTTCTGGCACTGACGAACCCGCACAGTCCGCGCGACCGGCGGCAGATCCGCGCGGTGACGTGGCTTCGCCGAAGACCCGATGCGGTACATGAAGACGAGTCCCACCGATCTAGGCGTCAAGCGTCACGACATCGGTAACGACCGGAGGCCGCGGGAGCACCGGGGTATCAGTCCCACGATGCTTATCCGTCGCCGGGGAATTCACCGTGTGGTTGCGTCCAGTTCTTGTACGCACTGCACGCACACTTCGGCGCAGGAGCGCACGGTGTTTCCATTGACCACGATGCGGTATCCGACCCGCTCGATCCGGGCGGCCATGAGCCGCGCGAAGATGCGCTGGTTACGCTGCGAGTCGGTAAGTTCTCCGCGCCTATGCATGATTGCGTTCCGGGCTTCATAAAAGCCTCTCATGAGTGTGAACGATGGGCAAGTACCCATGTCCTCTATGTCTGCATTGAAAGTGACCTTCCATGCCCGAGGCTTGTCACCCCAGGTCTTGATCTTCATGGGATTGCAGCCGGCCGCCAAGAGCATCTGCTCAGCGTAGTGCTCGACGATGCCCGCAATGTTCGCCACGGCCAACTGTGTCGCACGGTCTCCGTAACCCGAATTCCTACCGCCAAATCGGCCCACCGCGGTGGTCTTCACCGACTCTGCGCGAGTTGCGAGATAGTCCCGAGCGATTATGTGGATGTCGCCCACCGCCTCCTCCGCGAATTCGCTCAGTTCTCGCAGGGGGTCAGGCATCCTTCCGTCCCAACTCAAACGCCCACTTGATCCAATCATCTTCGACAAGAAGCGTCGCGGCTGCGGTGTCATCGGCAGGCGCTATTGCGCCGATAGCGCGAGCCACGAACGGACGTCCGGTATCGGTCATGGACTCATAGACCTGCATCAATCCCTTCACATCGGCGAGGCCCTTCTGTGCAACCGTGAACGCAATTCCAGCGATCACTGGCTCGGGACATGACGGATTGCCCCAGACCGATTCGAGCCAGCGTCGCTGGGAGGACCCCTCGGCGTAAGACCCGTCGACGGCCCGGAGGGCTGGGGCCACCCACCAAGCTTGCCAGGGTGTTAGGTACGGGTTCTCATTCAAGAAGTCCTCGAACCAGGCAATCGTCGCGACCGCGTCCGTCGTCTTGCCTAGATACTTCGCCACCAGCGGCGTGAGGTTCTGTTCCGTTCGGAGGATCTGACCGCACGCAGTCAGCAGTTGTTCATCGGTTTCCTTCCCTCGCAGCACAGACAGCGCCCAACGCAGCAGATCGGTGAGCGCCAGTCTCTTTTCCTGCTCCTTCTGGGTTAGCGTCTGTTCTGGGCTGGGAGATAGCATCTTCTCCTGAAGGCCGAGCCACTCGGCCACAACGTTTCGCGCTGCTCCGTCTGCCACGTCGTCCTCCGCCGGCTCGATAATGATCAGGTCGTAAGGAGTAATCACCACCTCGGTCAAGTCGACCTCGACCTCCTCGGAAATCTCTCGCAGCATCTCCTCTCTGCGGCTGGATACCGCCTTGTACGTCCCGCCCTTACGGATTACGGTCTTGAGGTCGTTGAGGGCGAGTCCCACGTCGCGGCACGCGCGTTCAAGGGCGTCAACGGCATTCAATGCGGCGCTCCATGAATCCACGGCGATTCGGAAATCGTCGTTGTATCGCCAAACCGTGAGTCCCTGTCGGAGGAGCCGTCGTTCGACGATGGACAGATATGCGTCAGCCAGCACGTCAGAGGACTCGGACTGCTGCGGCAGCCCGAACGATCTACCCATCAGACCGGCGAGCAGATCGGTCAAAGCCTCGACTGCATCGGCGTCGCCTGTTCGCGCAAGAACCTCGCGAGCCAGTATCCCGTGGTCGATGTACTCATAGCACGCAGTCACGTCAGATGACACAACATACTGAGGTGGCGAGATTAATCCCAAGGGCGCTTGGAGAAACTTTTCATACGCCCCTGATGAGCGATCCGGCTTGGGAAGAACATCAGTCCACCTGCGCACGAGTGAGCGGTATAGCACACGGTCCCGCACTGACAGTTCTGCCACCGGCCGCACCCCATGGCCACTCTTTCTTACAGTCACGATCTGACCTGGTATCGGCACGAACTCCCCCATACTACGGCGGCGGGCCCAATCAGCTGCACCCGCATGGATGAGAAGCCCCTCCATGCCTGGGTCTTCCGGGATAAGCCCACGACTGGCCCAGAACTCACACTGCAGCGCGTCGTCGAGTAGTTCAACGGTTAGCAGGCCGGGCGCGATCCTCATGCAGTGATCACACCACACAAGTCGGTTGAACAGGTCGAGTTCTGGACCCTCCATCTGCCGCCCGGTGTGCTGATCGAAGGCATCTGCGGACATCCGCCTCTGGGCATGTCCGCGAGATTGCGCGCAATAAGGCTGGGCGGAACGATGAACCCTCGAACACCTTGGCGGCGCGAGGAGCTTGCGCTGTTGGACTCGTGGTCCGGCATGGCCGCCGTGCTCGCACAGCTGCTTGGACGCTCGGTTCAGGCCATCCGCAATCAGATAAATAAAGCAGCGGGCGTACGCCCAAGGGAGGGGGGCGCGACTGGCGCACTTCCGCGGGCGCATCCAACGGGAGCAGCTCAATGCTGACGCCCGGGGCAGGGCAGCGGCAGCGCGAGCGGCCGCTACAAGTTTGGTCCGTCTGGGCCCGAAGAGGACGCAGTCGTCCTGCGAGTCGACCTTTCGATCGAACCGTCGCCACCAAGATCGGCCGGACGCCCGACTCGGTCTGCAATCGGCGTCGACTGCTGCTCAGCCGGGTGGATCCCGGTGGTGAACGGACCTGACCGAGGTCACAGTTGGTCTCGTCGGTGAACAGGTAGACGGTGCCAGCCGTCTGGTCGTTTGCCTTCGCGATGCGGCCGTTCCTCAGCGGCCATAGGTTCGGTGCTCTCCGGCTGCTGCGCCCGAGGTCGGACTCGGACATCTCCTGTCGGACAGCCCAGGGCTGGGGTAGTCGGTCACCAACAACGCGGTCACAACGCTCCTCGCTGTACGGAGGCGCACCGTTGTGCCGTCCATGGACCCAGGTTCACCAAAGTAGGCGCTGCGGCCGTGGGGAGAGTCGGGACCCCGGGGACCTTCCCTGCGGCGATGTCCGACGATTGTCCCCTTTGTCGCCGACCATTGTGCCCGATAACGGACGGCGGCTTTTCGTGACCTCTGGTTGTCCGCAGAATCTGCCGCTCGCGGGGACATGGAAGGTGACACCCCTCAGTTCCCTGGGCGTCCAGCCCGACTTGGGGGACATGGGGGGACATCGCAGGGACATCCTCTGACAAGGGGGAACAACTCTCCGCGTCAAGGGGGCAGCCCGATTCTGTGGATGGAAATGCCGGTAGCACCGGTTCTGGGGACAACTCGTGGTACATCGATTTGATCCCTTTTCGTTGTGTTCATCCGCAACGGAAAGGTCTGATCATGAGCGTCGAATCCGAATTGGGTCTCGTCAGCAACCTGGAATCAACGATCGTCGCAGCGTGGCCGTCTTGGTCGATCGCCCAGCCCGTCCTCAACTTGGTGGACGACCCCCGCCGGCTGCGGGAGTGGCTGCAGGAAGCGGACCCCGCAGACGCCGACGACGTGGTGTACGGGATCGCCTGGTTGGCCTCGACCGAGGGTGGTCGCGACTGCGAGGCCGCGCAGACGTTGGCGTGGCTGCTGGTGCCCGGATCCGCTTTCCTTGCCAGCCGACTGCGGACCCTGTCGGTCGACATCGACCATGTGGTCGCCGCCGAACTGTGGCTGCTGGTGTGCACGTTCCCGCTGCAACGCCGCAAGGTGATCAGCAACCTGATGTGGGACCTGCGCGCCAACGTGTTGGCCGCCTGCGAAGCCCCCGCGACCCTGCAACGCAAAGACCCCACCTGGTACGCCACGGTCGCTTTCGCCGACAGCGACCTGATGGCCGCGATCGTCGACGAGCCTGACCCCTCGTCCTTCGACGAGTTGGTGGGCGTCCTGGACTGGGCGTGCGACCACCACGTCATCGCGGCCGCGGACCGGGAGCTGGTGCTGATGCTGGTGGAGGCCTCCCAGCATCTACGACTGCGGCAGACCCCCAGTCATGGCCTGCTCGGCAATGACGCGACCACCACCGTCGCCGCCTTGCTCGGCGTGTGCGACCGCACGGTCCGTCGCCGCTTCCGCCGCACGATTCGCGCCCTGACCGAGGCGGCACCCGCCTACACCCGTGCCGCCTGAGGCTCCTCCGCCGGATTCCCTGCAACCAGGTGTCCGTGGACGGCGTCCTTTCTCACTTCTGGAGGGTGAGGTGAATGTGCACATGACCAAGGACCTGAGGGCAACAGCGCGGCTGTTCGACGTCGCCAACACCGACGAAGAGGTGATCGACAGCCTGGAGCGGCTGCTCGACACCCTGAAGCGAGCGCGACAGGCGAAGGCCGAGCTGGCCGGGCTGCCGCCGGCCGAACTACGCGCGACGTTGATGTTCCGCGCCAACCGGCGGGCGTCCCGATGACCGCCCAGACGACCCGGCCGGTCGGGGTGGAGGAACTCCTCCGCGCTTGGCACGCCGTCCAGGACGGCGCCTTCCGTCACCCAGCCCGGCCACAGGCCGTCGCCCCGGCGGCTCCGCCACTCGCCACGGTTGGAACGCCGAAGCCCGCTGAGCGTTGGACGCCAGCGTCCGGCGAGTTGGTCGTGCCGGTCTTGGGCGCGGCGGGATCGTGCGGCGCGACCACGGTGGCGCTAGCCCTGGCGACAGTGGTCGAAGGGCGAGCGCGGGTGGTGGAGTGCGCGTCGGCGTCGACGAGTGGGCTCGCCGCCGCCAGCATGACTGAACTCGGTGTCGACGACCACGGCTGGGTCCACGGCGCCCGCGACCAAGTCCGTCTCGACCGGGCGGCCGGCGTCCGCACACACCCGGACGCCGTCCCGACACCCTCGCCGATCGACACCCCGGTCGTCACGGTCATCGACGTCGGCTGCCCAGTCGAGCGGCTCCTGGACGGGCACGACTGGCTGACCAGCCTGCTCATCGACGCAGGCTCGGTCGTGGTCGTGGCTCGGGCCACGATCCCGGGCTTGCGGCGCCTCGAGTCGACCCTGCACCTGCTGGACGCCGAGCGCACGATCGCGGCAGTCCTGGGTCAGCCGCGCCGCCGCTGGTCCCGCGCGGTGGCCCACGGTATTGGGGGTCTGACCGCGGCGTTGGTCGCCGACGGTCGCCTCGTCGAGATCCCTGAGGACCGAACCCTCGCCCTCCACGGCCTCACCCCGGCCCCGTTGCCCGCCAGGTTGCTCACCGCCGCCGGCGTGCTGCTCTCACTGATCGAAGGGAACCCCCACCATGCCCGCTGACTTCACCCTGCTGCTGCCGCTCGAGGTGTGCCCGGTCGCCCCGGGGACGCCCAGAAGTACATCGACCAGATCACCGGCTACGTCTTGTGGGGCGTCGGCGTCCTGTTTCTGCTGGCCATCGTCGTCGGGGTCGGCGCCATCGTGGCCGGCAGGTTGTTCTCAATGCCGCACGCCTCCCGGGTCGGGGTCATCTCCGTGGTCGTGGTGTTCGTCGCCGCGATCGCCTACCTCATCCTGCCGGGCATGCTCACCGGCCTCCTTGGCGTCGGGTGCATCTGACATGACCCAGCGCGAGATGGGCACGTGGCCCCGTTGGAAGCTGTACGTCTTGGTCGTCGCTGCCCTGATCAGCGCGATGGCCTTGTGCTTCGGTCTCGGCCTCGCCCTGTGGGCGATGATCCTCCCGGCTAGGGTCCCCCCGGCACCGGTGACCCCGGTGCCGGCCTCCGGCGAACTCCGCGGCGATGCCTGGCGCGACCAGCTCGCCGCCCAACCGATGCTGCAGGTCCCGGGGGCCGCGGCGTCCAACTCCGGGGTCTCGACGAAGTTGGCGCCGGTCCTGCTGGTCCCGGCCGCGGACGCCGTCGGCCCGGCCGGCGTGCCCACTGGGTTCCCGCACACCCCCGGGGGCGCGGTCGCCCAACTCGCCGCGATCGAGGTGACGGTCCTCGAGGCGATGAGCATCCCCACCGCCCATGATGTTCACGCCGCCTGGTCCCTGCCCAACGGGGTGAGCCCCGCGGAGTGGGCGATGACCCGCAACGTGCAGTCGTTCCTCACCACCCTCGGCGATCAGGGCAACGCCAAGGACGACAGTGTCCTGGTCAGCGCCACCCCGGCCGCCGGACAGATCAAGGGCACTGACGGACCCGATTGGGTTCTCGCCTGCGTCCTGCTCGACGTCCGCGCCGCGGTCGCAGCCACCGCCCGGATCGGATACGGCCACTGCGAGCGCATGGGCTGGCACGAGGGCCGCTGGCAGATCGCCCCCGGCACACCACCGGCCAAGGCTCCCTCCACGTGGCCCGGCTCCGACCTCGCACTCCAAGCCGGGTGGCGCACCTGGCAGACCACCTGAGGTACAACCGTGGGTGACCTGTTGAACCCCTTCGGGGCACTTGCCTCGGCCGCCGGAAAGGTCGTCGCCGACGCGTGGACCGCCGCGATGTTGGGCCTGTGGAACGCCGGCCTGTGGCTGCTCCGACTCGCCCTCACCTTCCTGGACTTCCTGCTCACCCCGGATCTGTCTGAGGACGGGCCCGGCGCGTGGCTGTACCAAGTCATGTTCTGGATCGCCGCCGCCTTGCTCGTGATCATGCTGCTGGTCCAACTCGGGGTCGCCGTCGCCAAGCGTGACGGCCAGGGCCTCGCCCGGGTCGCGCTCGGCCTGGGCCAATTCGTGGTCGTGTGGGCCGGCTGGATCGCCTACGGCGTCACCATCGTCACTGCCGCCGGCGGCCTCACCCGCGCCCTCATGCAAGGACTGCTCAATGTCACCAGCTGGACCGCCTGGCAACCTTGGGAACCCTTCACCCCCGCCGACATCACTGACGGCACTGTGGCCACCGTTCTCGGCCTCATGGGCCTGCTGCTCTGGCTGGCCGCCATCGGCCACTTCCTGATCATGCTGGTCCGCTCCGCCGCGCTGATGGTGCTGGTGGCCACCACCCCGATCGCGGCGGCCGGCCTGGTCTCCGAAGCAGGCAGGTCTTGGTTCTGGAAGAGCCTGCGCTGGTTCCACGCGGCCGCCCTCTCCCCGGTGGTGATGGTCCTGGTACTCGGCGTCGGCGTCCAATACACCACCGGCGTCGCCAACGGCCTCACCGGCGTCCAGGGCGCCATCGGCACCGCCATCCCCGGCGTCCTGCTCATCTGCATCGCCACCATCTCCCCGCTCGCCCTGTTCAAACTGCTCGCCTTCGTCGACCCCGCCACCACATCGGGAGCCTCCCTGCGGACATCCATGGCCGCCGTGGGCGGACTCCAAGGGCTCCTCACCGGCAGCGCCGGCAGCGGTGGTGGCGGGAGGGCGGCCGCCACCGACGAGCAAGGGCGCAGTGCCGGGGAAGACAGCGCGGGGGACGCCACCACCGGACGCTTCAACACCGCTGTCGCGGGTGGGCTCAGTCAACTGGGACCGATCGGCCAAGTAGCGTCCACCGGCTTGGGCCTGATCGCTGGCCTGGGCGCCGCCGGCGCCGCCCTCGGAGCCGACCTCACCAACCAGATGGGAGTCGGCCACAACACCTACCCGCCCGACTTCAGCCGCGCCGGACGCCGCGCCACCCACGACCGCCAGCAGTCCAGCGACCCCGGCGGCGACCCAACCCCGAACAACACCGGAGACCCGAACGACTCGGGACCAACCCCGGACGCCGACCCACCCGTCGGCGGCGGTTCGGACGCCACCCCCTTCGCGTCCCCGTCCATCAACGGCGGCACCGGCCAGCCCCCGACCTCACCCGCCCCCGCGGCTCCCGCCGCTGGCACCGGAGCCGCACCAGCAGGCGCCGGCGTCGCGGCCGGTCAGGTCAGCGCCAGCGAAGCCGCCGTCCTCGTCATCTGACCCCCCAACCTGGAAGGAGCACCCCCTGTGGCTGTCTACTCCGACTACGCCAAGGACCGCATCGGCTGGTTCTTCGGCCTCACCGGCTGGCAACTCGGCACCCTCGCCCTGACAAGCCTGCCCGTGTTCTGGGCGATCAACACCCAACACTGGCCCCTGGTTGGCACCCTCGCCCTGGGCTGGGCGCTCCTCGCCGTCCTCGTGGTCGTCCCGGTTCGCGGCCGCTCCGCAACCGGCTGGCTGCTGGCCACCGGCAAGTACGCGGTCGGCACCCTGACCGGCTGGACCCGGTTCCGATCCCGCGCCGCGGCCGGTCGCGCCGAGGACCTCGCCCAGGCCGACCTGCCCGGCGTCCTCGCAGGCATCACCATCCACGACGGCCCACCGCAGGGACCCACCCTCGCCCGCGCCGCAATCATCCAGGACAAGGCGGCCCGCACCTGGGCGGTCACCTGCTCGATCACCCACCCCGGCATCGGACTCGCCGACGCAGACTCACGAGCCCGGCAGGGCGCCGGGCTCGCCGACCTCCTCGACGTGTGCGCCCGTACCGAACTCATCGACGAACTCCTGATCCTCGTCCGAACCGTCCCCGACGACGGCGCCGAACGCGACCTGTGGATCCGCCAGCACCGCCGTCCCACCAGCCCACCGCTGGCCACCCAAGTGAACGACGACCTGGCCGC
Organism: Propioniciclava coleopterorum; assembly: GCF_011393335.1. NCBI lineage: Bacteria > Bacillati > Actinomycetota > Actinomycetes > Propionibacteriales > Propionibacteriaceae > Propioniciclava > Propioniciclava coleopterorum. The sequence continues at coordinate 1,657,886 of NZ_CP049865.1, forward strand.
CACCCTGGCCCGCGCGTCGGTCCGCACCGAAGCGTTCGTCACGATCGTGGTCCCCGAAACCAGACTCGGTCGGGAGGCCAGGGAGGCCGGCGGCGGCCTCGAGGGCCGAGCCCGCGTTCTCTACTCGCTGATGGGCGAGGTTGAAGCCCAACTCCGCGGCGGGCTGAATGCCACCGACGTCACCTGGCTCACCAGCCCGCAGCTCGCGCTCGCGGTCCGCACCGGGTTCGCCCCCGGCGACCGCGCCGGCATCATCGAGGCCCTCGCCGAACGCGAGACGAACCCGGCAGTGAACGCGGACATCCCCTGGGCGCACGCCGGACCCTCCGGCGCCGACCCCGCCCCCCGGCACTACTCCCACGACGCCTGGAACTCGGTCTCGGCAACGATCAAGCTGCCCGACAAGGGCGCCGCCCTCGGCGCGCTCGCCCCCGTCCTGGTGCCCAACGAACCCGGCGAACGCCGCAGCCTGGCGGTCGCGTTCCCGCTGCTGCGGCAGACCACCGCCGACCGGCAGTCCGCCAACGCCGAGTGGGCCGCCGACATGGGCGCCAGCCTCCGCGCCAAGGCCGGAGTCAAGATGCGCGCCCGCCAACGCGCGGACGCCGCCAAGACCTACCACCTCGACGACAAGCTCGCCCGCGGCCACGCCCTCACCCGCCCCCACGCCGTCGCCACCGTCACCGTCGCCAAGACCACCCGCATCAGCGAGTACGGCCGCAAATTGGACGCCGCCATCCGCCGCGCAGGCTACGCCCCGCTCCGCCTCGACCTCGCCCAGGACGCCGCCTTCGCGGCCTCCAGCATCCCCCTCGGCGTCAGCCTCACCCGCCGGAGCGACGCATGAACGCCGCCCGCGGGCGTGACACCGCCCACCTGCTCGCCGACTTCGGCCACCAACTCCCCACCCTCCACAAGCCCGCGCCACCGGCGCGGGAGGCACGATTGTTCCCACCCACCCCACGCCATGGCGTCCGACAACGCGGACGCGGCTGGGCGCCGGCGTCCGCGCCGGTGTCGGTGTGGCGGATGACCTCCGACCAAGCGCCGGTGCTCTGGCCGCTGATCGCCGCCCCCGGCCTGCCACCCACCGGCGCCCAGATGGGCATCGACCACCTGTCCGGGGGCTCGTTCTACGCCGACCCAAACGGGTGGGTCCTCGACGATGCCATCCCCGTCACCAACCCCAACATCTTCGCGTTCGGAAAACCCGGACGCGGGAAGTCCGGCACAGTGAAGGCCTTCTGCCTCCGGATGATGGACTTCGGCTACCGCACCCTGATCCTCGGCGACCCCAAGGACGAGTACGAGAAGCTCTGCCGCGCGTTGGGCGTCCAGCCCTTCGCCATCGGTCACGGGCTCGGCGCCCGCATCAACCCCCTCGCCTTCGGACCGCTGGCCCAAGGCTGGGCCGACCTCCCGACCGCCGAAGCCCAACGCCGCGCGGCGATCGTGTTCGGGCGCTGGCTCACCCTCGTCCGCGGCCTCGTCGGCTCCCAACGCCTCGGCGATGCCCACGTTCCCTTCGGCCCCACCGACGAAGTCGTCGTCAAGACCGCCCTCGCGCACCTCACCGGCTACACCGCCGGCAACACCCGGCTGACCGAGACCACCATCCCGCAGCTGTGGCGCCTCCTCGACCAACCCACCGCGGAACTCGTCACGGAATGCCGGTATGCCACCGAACGCCAGTTCCTCGACGAGACCCGTCTGCTGCGGGACGCCCTGGGCCAGCTCGTGTCCGGGGCGCTGGCCGGGCTGTTCGACGACCACACCACCATCGCCGTCGACTGGACCGCCCCGATCCAGTCCCTGTCGCTGTCGCGACTCGAGGCCCTCGGCGACGAAGCCATCGGGATCGCGCTCACCTGCCTCAACAGCTGGGGACGCGGCATGCGTGAACTGGCCATGCCCGGTGACCTGCGGATCGTGGTCCGCGACGAATCCTGGAAACAACTGCGCCTGGGGCCGGACGCCGTCAAGAGCTTCGACGCCGACCTGCGACTCTCCCGCCGCGACGGCGACATCCAGTTCGCCGTCGCCCACAAACCCTCCGACCTGCTCTCGGCCGGGGACGCAGACTCCCAAGCCACCGCGATCGCCAAAGACCTGCTGCACCTGGCCGACATCAAGATCCTCCACGGCCAAGACCAAGCGGTCGGCGAAGAACTCGAACGGCTCCTTGGCCTGGGACCCATCGCCCAAGACCTCGTCACCGGCTGGGCCATGCACGGCAAAGGACGCGCCCTGTGGTGCGTCGGCGACCGCCAGTACAAGGTGGCGACCCTCCTGCATCCCGCCGAGGCCGCCCTCGCGTACACCAACGACGCGCTTGATTCAGCCCGGTAGGCCCGACCATGAGACCCGCCGCCTGGCTGCTCGCTTCCGTCCTGTTCTTCCTGCTCGGGGTCCCGCTCGGTACAGCCCTGCTGGTCGCCACCATCGCCACCCCCGCCTCGGCGTCCGTCCCCGTGGGCCCCTGCACCATCGTCGGTGCGGACGGAACCCTCGACGTCCTCGAGCCGCTGCCGGCCCCGGGGACCGAGCGGCGGGCCAGCCTCACCAACCCGCCCACCGACATCCCCGCCGAGGTACTCGCCCTGTATCAGGAGGCGGCGACCGCCTATCGGCTGCCGTGGCCGCTGCTGGCCGGGGTCGGGATGGCCGAAACCAACCACGGACACCTCACCGGCACCTCGTCGGCAGGCGCCCAAGGGCTCATGCAGTTCCTGCCCGCCACCTTCGCCACCTACGGCGTCGACGGCAACCGTGACGGAAACGCCATCATCACCGAGGACGCAGACAGCATCCACAGCGCCGCCCACTACCTCACGGCCATGGGGGCGACCGACGGTGATGACGGCGTCCGAGCAGCCCTACTGGCCTACAACCGGGCCACCTGGTACGTCAACGACGTCCTCACCTACGCCCAGCACTACGCCACCCAGGTCTGCGCGGCGGAAGAAAGCGACCTGCCCAACGGTCCCGACAGCCCCTGCCCACCCATCGGCAGCACCGCCGAACGCGGCCTCCAACCGGCAGCCCTCCGAGGTCTGCGCTGCGTCAAAGCAGCCTTCCCGTGGATTCAGTCCATGGGCGGCGTCGGCTCGCGACCCAACATTTCCGACCACCCGGCCGGACGCGCGGTGGACTTCATGATCCCCGCCTGGAACACCCCCGAAGGGCGAGCCCACGGCTGGCAAGTCGCCCACTGGCTGCAAGCCCACGCGGGCGAACTCAACGTCAAGTACGTCATCTACGACGACCACGTCTGGCGCGCGTATCGATCCTCGCAAGGCTGGACGCCCTACACCCACCCCAACGGACCGACCAGCAACCCGACGCTGCGCCACCTCGACCACGTCCACCTCAGCGTCAACGGCTGAGCGTCGCCGAAGCACCTCATCGGTCGGGAAGTCTGTCAGGCCCGGCTGCCACTTCCCTCCGCACCCGCGCCGAGCTCAGGTCGAAGTTCGTCGGCGGCACGTGTCCCTGGAGGGCCAGTTTCGTCACTTCTGGAAGGTGAGGGACTACGAGGAGGAGCACCGATCATGGAAGATACCCGGGACGACGTCGAGGACGTGGGCGGCCCGCTCACGGACGTGCCGCTGATCCTGGAGGACCTGCTCTGTCAGATCGAGGAACTCCGCGCCACCGACGGTGACGTCGACGTGATTGCCGACCTGCTTGCCCAGGTCGAGCTCCTCCAGGGCCGGTGAGCCCGATGGCAACGCGTGGTCGAAGGACTTCCGGCTACGACCGGGAGGAGGCGGACGCCGCCCGTCAGGCGACCCTGGAGACGATGCACACCCAACTGGCCGAGAAGGTCACCGCGTTGGCGTCCGGGGAGGGTTGGGCGTCTTGGCTGCGGTTCGCGAACAGCTTCCACCGGTACAGCTTCAACAACACGCTGCTGATCTGGGCGCAGAAGCCGCAGGCGACGATGGTCGCCGGCTATCGCGCCTGGCAGGCCCTCGGCCGCCAGGTCCGCCGCGGTGAGCAGTCGATCAAGGTGTACGGACCCGTCACCCGCCGCGACCCGAAGCTCGACCCGCAGGGCCGGCCCGTACGGGACGCCGACGGCAAGCCGGCGATGGAGGTCCGCGTGGTCGGGGTGAAGCCGGTGAGCGTGTTCGACGTGTCCCAGACCGACGGCGACCCGCTGCCCGAACCGCCCGAGGCGAAGCTGCTGACCGGGCAAGCACCACCGGGCCTGTGGGACGCCCTGCAATCCTTCGTCGAAGCGCAGGGCTACACGGTGTCCCGCGGCGACTGCGGCGGAGCCAACGGGGTCACGATGTTCGACACCCGGCAGGTGCGGGTCCGCGCCGACCTCGACGACTCAGCGGCCTGTAAGACGCTCGCCCACGAGGCCGGTCACGTCGTCCTCCACCACCCGGAGCAACGTGAATTGTTCGCCTGCCGCGGGGTCGTGGAGGTGGAGGCCGAGTCGGTCGCGTTCCTGGTCACTCAGGCCCACGGCCTGGATGCCTCCCAGTACACGTTCAACTACGTGGCCGGCTGGGCCCACCAGGCCTCCACCCCTGACGGGCCGACAGTCGAAGAGGTCGTGAAGGCCACCGGCCAGCGCGTGATCGGGGCCACCGACCGGATTCTTCAAGCCACCCAACCCGCCCCGACCCTCGTCGAGGAGGCCCTGGCCGACCTGTCCGTCCAGGTCGGCCGCCCCGTGGACGCCGTCGCCACCACCCGGCAACTCGCCGTGGACGCCGACACGAGTGCCTCGAAGCCGACGATGACGTCCACCCCCGACGCCTCCGGGTTGCGGGCGGCGTCCGTGCCCGTGCCCGCGTGGGAACGCGTCACGACACCCGCCTTGGACGGCGCCGCGCGGGACCGGCAGGCCTTACCGCGGCAGACCGTGGGCCCGGCGCCGGCGCTGCACCGCTGACTATCGAAGGGAGGGAAGGAACTCGATGGACTCGAACGAGACGCCCAGCCGGTACCCCTACCTGATCAGTGTGCGGGGCGGCCGCCCGGTCCCGGCACGCAAGGAGGGTCACTACTTCGTGTGCGCCTACCAAGTGTTCCTCGGCTTGTGGTGGTCGCCGCGGGAGGTGCGCGTCCTCGAGTACGACCCGCACCGCGACTTCTACCGTGAACAGCGTCAAGCGAAGGAAGCCGCCCAACCAGACGCCCCGCCCGGCACCGGACCTTCCGCGTCCGAGGTCACCGTCGCCACACCAGAGGCCGCCACCGTGGACGCCCCGGTGTGGGAGCGCGTGGACGGCTCAGGCCCGCGGCGCCCGAGCCCACCCACCACGGGTTCCCCACGGTATGTGCCGCGGCGAGCGTGGGGGCGATGAGCGTGGACGCCGACACGCTCGCCACCGACCGGGGCCACGCGTGGTTCCTCAGCGCGGAGGAGCTGGCCGCCACCCGCGCCAAGATCGCCAAGCTGCAGCAACGCGCCGAACGGAAGGGTTTCACCGGCCTGATCGACGTGGCTGCGGTCCCGGCGACGCGTTCCTCCACGTCGGCGGGTGGGCTGCCGGTCACCGTGCACGGCTTTGATGTGACGATCACCGGCGAGCCGCCCCGCTACCAAGGGTGGCGGTTCGTCGCCGCCGTGGACGCCGTCGAGGGCGGCACGATCCTGCGCTACCCGCCCGGCTCCACCGCCGAGGTGCCGAACGATCAGATTCGGCCGGGTGAGTGTGACCACTGCCACACCACGCGCGTCCGCCGCTCCACGGTGCTGGTCTCCCACGACGTCACCGGCCGGCTGCTGCAGGTGGGCCGCTCCTGCCTGAAGGACTTCCTCGGCCACAACACCCTGCCGGTGTTCCTCACCCAGGACGGGATCGCCAACACCCTCGGCGGCAGCCTGGCCGGCACTCCGTCCGCCTGGGACGTCCACAGCGTCCTCACCTACGCCGCCGCCGCGGTCGAGGCGTTCGGGTGGACGCCCGCGTCGGCGTTCGAGCATGGCCGCGTTCCGACCCGCGACCAAGTCCGCTTGGCGCTGGTGGGTGGACGCGGCGCCGACCAGCTCCGGGACCAGCTCGCCCCCCATCTGGCCGACGCCACCGCCCGCGTTCCCCGGCTCCGCGACGACCTGCTGACCGGGCTGACGGGCAGCTCCGGATACGAGGCCAACCTGGTGGTGGTGCTCCGCGGTGCCGCGGTCGACGCCCGGCACCTCGGGTTGGCGGTCAGCGCGATCCCCGCCCACCAACGCCTGCAGGCCGACCGTCAGCGCGAGACGGCCCGGCAGGACGCCGCTCAGACGGTCGACTACGCCGGCAGGGTCGGGGAGAAGGTCACCTTGTCCGGCGTGGTCCGCACGGCGATGCGGGTCGAGGGGTACACCTACCGCTCACCCGACCAGGTCATGCTCGTGGTCGACTGCGGCACCGCGGTCGCGAAGATGACCACCTCCGCCGCGTGGGCCTACCAGGTCAAGGTCGGCGACCCCCTCACCGTGACCGGCACCGTCAAGGCCCACACCGAATGGAACGGGATCAAGCAGACCGTCCTCACCCGCCCCAAGCAGCTCGACACCATCCCGGAGGGTGCCCAGCCGTCCCTCGCGGACGCCGCCCCGCCCGCCCCTTGGGAGACCGTCCCCAGTGTGCGTCTCGACGGCGCGCAGGCCGCCCAACGCTCGACCACCACCCGGACGCCGTCCCGCGGCGTCGCCGTGTCCCACTGACCGCCAAGGAGCCCCGCCATGCAGCGCGCCCGCCGCCACAACCCCTACCCGCTCACTTGGGAGATCCCACTCGGGATCGCCTGCGCGATCCTGCTCACCCTCGCCGTCGGCATCCACCTCGGCGACGCCCTCGCCCACCTCACCGCTGGCCAGCCGTGGGCTTGGCCCCAGCCCCGTGACCTGTTCGGCAGCATCCCCGCCGTCCTCGCCGCCGAACCGGCCTCGGCGGCGGTCAACCCGCGGGTGTGGGTCGTCACCGTCGAACTCCTGCTGACCGGCAGCCTCGGCTGGGCCGCCTACAGCACGTGGCAACGCTGGGGACCGTCGCGGCTCAAGGGCATGGCCACCAGCGAACAGGCCGAACAGGTCCTCGGCGTCCGCCGGCTCCGCAAGGTCGCCGCCATCGTCCGCCCCGACCTCCACGCACGCTCCCCGAGGGAGGCCCGGCGATGAGGACCCGGTTCGATCCCACCCAAGTCGGTTGGCGGATCGGGCGGGCATGGGAGCCGCGCGCGCGTGACCTGTGGTGCCCGTGGGATCGCACCGCCGGCGTCATCGGCCCCCAAGGCTCCGGCAAGACCCTCGACCTGCTCACCCCTGCCCTCCTCGCCGCCCCCGGCGCCGCCCTCGTCACCCTCACCAAGGTCGACGACCTGCTCCTCACCATCACCGACCGCAGCACCGACGACCGGCCGTGTGCAGTGCTCGACCCGTTCGGCCTCGCCCCAGGACTCCCTGAACTCGTGTGGGACCCCGTGCAGGGGTGCGTCGACCCCATGGTCGCCGAACGCCGAGCCAAAGCATTCACCGCCGGCACCATCCGCGGCGCCATCCACACCGGCAGCGGTGACAGTGCCGCCCGCTTCTACGCCTCCGAAGCCGCCAAAGTCCTCCAAGGCTACCTTCACGCAGCCGCCCTCACCGGCCGCACCCTCGACGACGTCCTCGACTGGGTGTCCAGACCCCTGTCGACCACCGAACCCGGCGAGATCCTCCGCGAACACCCCCACGCCGCCCCCTACTGGCACGGCCTCCTCCACGGCGCCCTCCACGGCGACGACCGGACCTCCAGCAACACCGTCACCACCGTCCACCAAGCCCTCAACCTGTTCTTCCAAGCCGACATCCGCCGCCGCTGCGTCCCCAGCGCGGTCCGGGCCGCAACTGACATCGCGGACATCATCCGACGCCGCGGCACCATCTACCTGCTCGGCCGGGAAGACCCCTACGCTTCGGCGTCCCCGCTGATGACCGCCCTGGCCGAACACGTCCTCGACACCGCCCTCGCGCTGGCCAACACCTCCCCCTGGGGACGCCTCTGCCCTCCGATGCTCGCCTCACTGGATGAGTTGCCGTCGACCGCTCCGCTGCCGACGCTGCGCACACGGATGGCGAACGAGCGCGCCTTGGGGATCTCGTTCATCTACGCCGCCCAAACCTGGCGGCAGCTCGCGGCGATCTTCGGCGACCAGGAAGCCAAGGCCCTGTTCGGCCTCACCAACGTGCTCGTCATGTTCGGCGGCAGCAAGGACGTCGCGTTCAACCAGGAAGTCTCCGACCTCGTTGGCACCGTCCGCGTCCCCCGCACCACGTGGCAAACCGGACGCGGCGGCCGGTCGATCTCGGGGGAGGACATCCCCATCCTGCGCGGCGAGGAAATCCGACAACTCCCCGAACGGCAAGCCCTCGTCATCGCCGAGAACAGCAAACCAATCATCGCCAAACTCACCCGCTGCCTCGACGGCACACCAGGACGCACCCTCCTCGAGCGCCAACGAGCCGCGCGTGAGCGCGTGGCCGCTGCACGCCACTGCCAGGTGTCGGCTGACGCGCGCGCCACCGCAGCCCTCGTCGCAGCCCAGCGCGGCGGCCTCACCGATGGCAGGCGGACACCGTGACCAGCTCGGCGCAACCTTCGACTGAGCTGGTGCTTGGGTTCCCGACCCCCGGTCCCCTCATTGGGACCGCCTACCGCGACCTCTACTTGGCCGCCGAAGGCAGCGACAACCAGAAAGCCGCCATCGGCGACCCCAGCCTGCTGCCCAAACCGTGGGACCCGCCCACCTGCCGCAACCCGCATCTGCGCGCCGAGCTGTGGGAATGGCTAGACCAAGTCGTGCTGTGGCTCAACCACGAGTACGTGTGGGACCCCGAGGGCATGATCCCGCCCTGCTGGCCCCACCACCCGCACGTGGTTCACGAGCTCGCTGTCCTTGCCGACCAACGCCGACGTGCCGGCATCTCCCCCGATAGCAACGGCCTGGAGGAATGGCACCGCTACACCCTGCCCGGTTTCCTTGAGCGCCTGCGCGGACGCCTGAAGAGCCACTGCGACCAAGACCACCAAGCTTGGCCTGCCCGAAGCCGTCAGGTCCGCCACACCGGCGACAGCCACACCCAACGGCGGCACGCTGCCTTCGCCGACGACATACGGCGCCTCGGCGCCTCTGAACTGATCGCCCCCGCACGACCTCGACTCACCCTTCTCAACACCGAGACCGGGGAACTGCTGGACGGGTAGCGTCCGCGAGATGGCCAGCAGAATCGCTCGGCCATCGCGCCGTGGCACGTCACCCGGCTGGTCACGAAGTCGTTGAGCATGTGCGGGAGACCGATGCAGGGACGGACCTGGGCCCGCGACTGACTGATGATCGGGCATGAGGGCAAGGCATTCTGGTGCTTCGCGGACGGCAGAGCGGCGGCGCCCGCGAAGACTCCGCCGTCAGCACTCGTGGAGGTTGTGCGCGGCCTCGTAGGCAGTGACTTCTATCCAGCAGTTCGGGCACTGATGCGCGCCAGAGCGTCCCCCACATCGGCACCGGCCGCAGGTGGGGCACTTCGGTTCCCGGCAGGTTCCAGTGCACCACTCGGTGAGCGCATCGGGGGCGAAGTCCTCAGTCTCGCAGCCATGATTGGAGCACGAGTGCCACACGCGCTCGATCTTCCCTTGACCGAACCGGTGGATCGGCGTGAGCGCGACAAACACGTGGGTTCCCTCGAAGTCGAGGACGGCCTCAGCCTTCATCTCGTGCAATTCTCTGCCGCCTTGGTAGACCATCCCCTCGGAGAAGGCGCGGCGAACAAGGCCATCTCGTGCCTCCTCAGCCAGCCGGGAGAACCCCGGCTGCACCATGCCCTTCTTGGGCGGGAATTGGTCGTAGGTGCACTGTGCGTAGATGACCCGCCCTTCGAGGTCGGCCACAGCCAAAACCCACTTGGCCCCATGCCGGAGGACGTCTCCCACATGGCGGAGCGCCGCAGAGCGGGATGCCATGGAGTTAGAGAAGAGGACCGATGCGACCAACGCTGGCGACGTGACGAAGGGGTCGAGGTCCAGGTCCTCGCATGCACTCAGCAGGATCGCGGCCGCGAAGTGGTCACTGACGGCCTCCTCCACCTTGCGTCGCATCCCTTCGTGGACGTCGTCAAGGAGCACCATCGACCATTCTGAATGCCGACGTTGAACGTAGTGCCCCAGTTCATGAAGAAGGGTGAAGTTGTTGCGACGACGGCCGGACGGGTGAAGGTAAATGGTCCTCGATCGGTGGTCGTAGTACCCGCCCCCACCGCACATGCCTGGCAGGGTGTCCAGCTCCAAGATGCTGAGCGTCGGCATCTCAGAGATGGCTCCCCAGGGCTCCTCCCGCAGATACGGCAGATCCAGCCCTTCCGCCTCATCGATCAACGCCTGGGCGATGGCCTTGTGGTCGTTCCTGCGGAGGAGCGACAGCCAGTCGGTCACGAAGCGCTCCCCGTTGATGCGATCCGACGCAGGGCGTCAAGCAACTTCTGCTGCGTTCGAGCGCTGCCGTCGTCGCGTGCGGCCAGCACGTAAGCGTCACGTGAAGCGAAGAGCCGGACTTGGGTCTCAGTCAGCCCGGCCTCTGTCGCCGTCTCGACCACGCGCTTCTTGAAGATGGGTTCTGCCAACCTGAGCCACAGGCCATAGGCCGGATCGGGACCAAGTAGTTCTGCTGGCTCTGCGTCGAGGGCCTTGGCCAAAGCGAGCACTTGTTCAGGAGTGAGCGGCCTCTCGCCCAACCAAGCGCTGCGTGTCTCCTCTGGATCAAGCTCCAAGACTGTGGCGAGGACCGTGGCCCTGCCACCAACCGCCCTTGCCTTGGTTTCGCTGAGGAAGCACTCATCGTCATCAGTACGTCCCGTGTGGAAGCACAACTCAGTCCAGTGCGCGGCGAAAGCTTCCTCGTCATCCTCGGAGCCCCAATCTTCGTCCCATTGGACTTCTTCGGGGTCTTCGTCCTCATCAAGCGCCCACGAGATGGAGCGAACGGTTGCGGCGGGGAGCAGTCCTCCCAACCGCTGACCCAGCAGATGGTTGCCAATCCCGGTTTCCCGGGTGGGCCAAGCCGTGACCTGGCAGCCGAGCGGGCTATCCAGAATGATGCCAGGGCGAAAGGACGCCTGGCCGGGCATGGTGACTGGCCAAGCGAGCACGTGATCGGGCTTCACTGCCGACACCATGACGTGGGCCAGCGTCGACCCGTCCCATGTCAGCGTCCACAGGTCGCCGCAATGAGGTTTCGAGGCGTCCGGGTCATCGCTGCGATGCGCGGTCCAGCCGATCTCAACCATCGCCCCACCTCCTCCGAATGAGCAGAAGATCCAACTTACAGGCTGGTTCTACTTGAGTCGATTGCGGTACAACGCCAGGACGTCGCTCTTCTCCGGCTGAGTCAGGTGCCCCAGATAGGAGCAGGCGAGCCCACCCGTCTTCGCCTTGAGGACGTGGTGAAGCCAGCGCGTCGACCAGTAGCCATCTTTGTCGAGCCCAAGGGAGTCTTGGTGGGGGCTGAACAGGTCCCCGTCCTGCGGTCTCCCATCTGTGGAGGACCGAGCCATACCTCGCCAAGCGTACGGATCGGCCTTCTGGGCAGCGACGCAGGCAATGGGCCGTCTGGGTTTGCCCACCTTGGCCGGATCGGTGGTGACATTGCGGTACACCCTGTACACGTCGCCATTCTCGGGGGTGTTTCCTGGCATGGCGCCAATGGTATCCACGAGCTCTGACAGTCCGAGTGATCGGACGGTGGAAATGACAGGGGAGCAATGATCAGAACCTGTGGATGGTCCTCGGCGGGGTGACGTGAAGGGGCGCACCTTCCCGGGGATGATCTGAAGTCCAAGTAGCTCTGATCAGGACCGGCGTTGACGCGCTGGTTCGGGAAGGTACGCCCATGCTTACGGTAGTCCCCGACGGGAACGAGGCCAATCAACACACCCCGGCGGGGTGGGTGGGTCGATGCTGGACGAGTTGGCTCGCGAGGGGGCCCGGCGGATGCTCGCTGCGGCGTTGCAGGCCGAGGTGGCCGCCTACATCGAGCTGCACGCCGACCAGGTCGACGAACACGGGCACCGGCTGGTGGTCCGTAACGGCTCCCACGCGGCCCGTGAGGTGGCCACCGCTGCGGGGGCGGTGCCGGTCCAGGCACCCCGGGTCAACGACAAGCGCATCGATGAGGCGACCGGGCAGCGGATGCGGTTCGCGTCGGCGATCCTGCCCGCGTTGGCACGTAAGTCGCCGCAGGTCGCGGACGTGCTGCCCTTGTTGTACCTGCACGGCCTGTCCAGTGGCGACTTCGCGCCGGCGTTGGAGCAGTTCTGCGGGTCGGCGGCCGGCCTGTCTGCGGCGACGATCACCCGGCTCACCGGCCAGTGGCAAGACGAGGCGGACGCGTTCGGTAAGCGCAGCCTGCGTGACGTCGACTACGTGTACGTGTGGGTCGACGGGATCCACGTGAAGGTCCGCTTGGAGCAGGACAAGATCTGCCTGCTGGTGATGATCGGGGTCCGCGCCGATGGCCACAAGGAGCTGATCGCGCTCGCCGACGGGTTCCGGGAGTCGTCGGAATCATGGGCGGACCTGCTCCGCGACTGCAAACGCCGCGGGATGCGGGCTCCCGTGCTGGCCGCCGAGGACGGTGCCCTCGGATTCTGGCGGGCCGTCCGGGACGTGTTCCCCGACACCAAGGAACAACGCTGCTGGTTCCACAAGACTGGCAACGTCCTGGCCGCCCTGCCGAAGTCGGCCCACCCGAACGCGAAGAAGGCCCTCGCCGAGATCTACAACGCCGAAGACAAGACCCACGCCCAGACGGCGGCCAAGGCGTTCGCCGCCGAGTACGGCGCCAAGTGGCCCAAAGCAGCCGCGAAGATCACCGACGACCTCGACGTGCTCCTCGCGTTCTACGACTACCCGGCCGAGCACTGGGTCCATCTGCGGACCACGAACCCGATCGAGTCGACGTTCGCGACCGTCCGGCTACGTCAACGCGTCACCAAGGGCCCCGGCTCGAGAGCCGCTGGCATAGCGATGGCGTTCAAGCTCATCGAAGCCGCCCAGGCCCGGTGGCGCATGGTGAACGCACCCCACCTGGTCGCGCTCGTCCGCGCCGGCGTCCCCTTCACCAACGGCAAACAGGTCGAACGACCCGACCAATCGGACCCCCAACCGAACGCCGCCTAATCAACCCATCCACAGGATTTGACAATTCCTCATGACAGGGCCCGTCCCGGTGGAGCCAAGTCGAGTTGACACACTCAGCGCTGTGGACGCTGAGGTCGCTCCCCTTGGGGAAGTAGTGGCGGAGCACGACCGTTGGTGTTCTCGTTCGTGGGGCGTTGCCACGGCGAGTGGGCGTCGCAGAAGTACACCTTGATGCCGAGTTGGTCGGCGATCTGGGCGTGCTTGGCCATCTTGGAAATGACAGGGCCGGTGGAGCCAAGTCGAGTTGACACACTCATTGGTCCGCTTCAGGTCGGCCAGCCGGATCCGCTCGTCCTCGGACAAGTAGCGCGTCGAGTACGACTTGGGCATCGTCGTGGTGATCACGGGTGGCAACTTCAACACACGACCGTCTGGATACCGGATCGACCTGCCGTTGCGCCACCGTTTCGCCGTCTTCCGGTTCACCCCGACCTGGCGAGCCGCCTCCGACAGCGACACCCCATCGGCCAGGAGCCGGCCCAGACGCTCCCGCTTGGCGTACTCCGGCGCCGGTCCCCGACGTCCCATCGCAACTCCTCAAGCTCAGGTGTTGCGACGCTCACCAGATTCCGCCTTGCTGCCGTTGGCCCCTGGGACGCATCTGGATCAACTTGCCGGCGTTGACCTCAGGATGTGGTTCGCGGGCCTGGGTGTCCGCGCGGGGAATGATCGTGGGAACTTCCGGTGGAACCTCCCACAGGGTCCAGCGGGCGAGGTGGAAAGCAGCTACTCCGTAGTGTTCGGCAGCAGCGCTGAGGGTTTGATCCCTAGTGACTCGCGGGAAGGCCTTCTCGAGGGCCTTGTCGAGCCAGATGGGTGTCTCGTTCGACACTTCGACCGGCTCTGCCGTGTTCCAGCCCCTTGCGGAGATCTGTCTGTAGAGGCTCCGGGAATGGTCTTCGTCGATGACTCCGAGCTGTCGGAAACGCACCACGAGCATCTTGATCGCGACACCCCACCTGGCTTTGAGCTGTTGCAGCACGCTCAGAGTCACTCTGCCGCCCAGACTTGCCCAGTCCTCCAGTAGGGGCCCCGCAGGAGCTAGGAATGCGGCAGCGAATCGATGAGCCTGCTTCTCGAGGCGCTTGGCCTCCTCAGGTGTCATCGGTGGCGGGACCTCAGCGTGCAGCGCCAAGTGGCCGAGTTCGTGGGAGACGGTGAACCTCTGGCGATCTCCAGGGACGTGGTGCGAGTGGTCTGTGTTCCAAGCACGGCTAAGCCGAATAAAGGGCCGACCGTTGACGCGCTGCGATAGGCCAAGATGCCGACCGAGTTCTGAGTCGAGCGGGAGGACGATGCACCCGAGCCGCTCGGTGGCGCGGACCGCGTTCCTGACAACGTCACCTTCTGGGATGTCCGCGATGCTGCGCACGTGGTCTGCAAAGGATTCAATGGCGTCCTCGTCGTTGGGATCACCGTCGAATAGAGGCAAGATGTCAGGGACCCATTGCATCCTGGACCAGGACATGAACTCGTGAGCCAAGAGGTTGTCCCCGAGGACCTGTTCGACAACCTTGGCGGACGCGTCAGCGTAGGCGCGGAGCCAGGGCTTCGTCGCTAGACCCGGTTCGTAGGGACGCATGAGGAACTCAACCGAGCAGTCAAGTGCCGAGGCAAAGGAGGCAGCGAGTTCTCGGTCGACAGGCATGCGGCCCGTTTCGACCTTGGACACGATCGTGTTTCCCTTGAGTCCGAGTGACTCGCTGAGTGCGGTCTGAGATCGTCCGCTGGCAACGCGGAGCAGTCGAACCCGCTCTCCAATGTCCCGACTCATGATCGATCCGCGGCTCATGCTGCGGAACCGGCCGCTCTGTCGTGGTCGAGATCCTGGTCGCCGAACCCCGGCAAGAAGTCCTCATCATCGGACGTGAACTTGCCACCACGGGGAGGCGTCCCGCCCGACCCGAGCAACACCGTGCTTCCGAGCACAAGTTGAGGAACCTTGTGTTCGGTGACGCCGAGGATCTTGGCTGCGAACACGTCCTGGATCGCCTGGTCGGTTGAAACGGTGTAGCCCAAGACCCATTGCTCTTCCCCGATCAGCGACTCGGGGACAGTCTTCGTCAACGCGGAGTTGGTGCCAACCAACATCTCGAAGACGCCGGCCCGGCCCTTCCTCGCCTTCTTGATTCGGTACTTCCGGTAGGTGCCCGGCTCCGACCAGACCAAGTCCCAGCCGTTGTGAGCCCGGGTTGGCGTAAGCCCGGCGGCACGAGCGCCTTGGCGTGCGCCAACCACGACGAGGCTTCGGACCATGGCGCTGGCGATCTCGTCGGTCTCATCGAACGCAGGGTGTAGGCCTGTAGCCTTCGTGACCAAGTAGCCGCTCTCCTCGATCTCGTCGCGAATCCAGTCGGCGACTCTGTGCAGCGCCTGCAGTTCGTGGGGCCCAAGGTCATGTTGAGAATGATATTCCTCAAAAAGTCACATGTCCAGGTGCGTGCCCCGAGCGTGTCGCGTTCCGTTCGGCCTTCAATCCTCCCGCGTCGTTGGTGTGGTGCCCTGCGGCGTGCTCCCGCAGCCTCTTGATCCCCCGAGGGTGGAGCGAGGGTTACGTCCGTGATCGGGTGTGTGATCCCGCTGCCTGACGTCCCGCTCATTGTCGAAGACGTGCTGATCCAGGCCAAGCGGCTGGGGGACGCCGGTGCGGCCCTTAGCGGTCCCAGCCGAGGCGGGGTGTGACGCGCCGGGCCCCGGCCTGGCGTTCGTGGGTAGCGCCGCCGCCGATGGGTGTTTTCACGATTTCGGCTAGGCCGCTGGTGTCGCGGGCGAGGCGGGTCTTGACCTGGTTGATGTCCCGCAGGGGTGCTTCAGCGGCGGCGCGGGGGTCACGGTTCCATGCGGCGACCACGTCCTTCAACGCGGTGCGGATCACGCTGGCGGGGAGGTCGAGGCGTTCGGCGATGTCCTGGGTGCCGGTTTCCCAGCGTTCGGGTGGGGTGGCGGCGGTGACGCGGAGGGCTTCGAGGGCGGCTTCGTTGGCGGGGAGGTGGACGAAGCGTTCGTCGACGAGTCGGTCGGCGAGGGGCCTCGCGTTGGCGAGCGCTTCGGCGAGAACCTCGCCGCGTCCCGTGGCCACCAGGTCGGCGGGATCTGTGCCGTCGGGAAGTTCGGCGTGGCGCGGGTCGTGGCCGTAGGGGGTGAGCATCCAGTAGTCGCGTTCGGCGGCGACGCGTCCTGCGAGGTCGGCGTCGGTGGCGACGATCGGCGTCCGATGACCGTGCTGGCGTAGTTGGGCGGCTTGGTCGTCGGTGAGGGAGGTGCCGAGGGGTGCGACGCCGACGTAGGTGCCGCCGGTGGCGAGGGTGACGGCGATTGCGTCCATCGGGCCTTCGACGATGACGGGGGTCACGTCGGGGGGAAGCGACCCGGTCGTGAAGAGTTGGTCGCCCTTGTGGAACAGCAACGTTTCGCCGGTGTTGAGGTACTTGGGGCCGGCGTGGTCGTCGGTGCGTTGGGGGTGGCGGCGTCCGACGAACCCGAGAACGATGCCGTCGTGGCGGATCGGGAAGACCGCCCGGTCGCGGAAGCGGTCGATGAGTCGGCCGGTGGAGGCGGTGGTAGCGACCCCGGAGGCGAGCATTTCGGCGTCCGAAATCCCTTGGCGACGGAGGTGGGTGACGAGGGTGGTCCAGCCAGCGGGGGCGTAGCCGGGTTGCAGGTCGGGGTGGCCGGTGAGGTCGACGCCGAACCGTTCCGCGAGGTAGGGCTGGGCCCACGAGTCGGGGTAGCAGGCCTGGTAGTAGTCGGCGGTGAGCCGATTCACCTCGGCGAGGCGTTCGGGGGTGTGGGGGCTGTCGCGCCACGCGTCCGCGCGGGCGAGCATCTTCTCGAGGTCGTGGCTGGTGGGTTCGGGTACGCCGAGGGACTCCCGGATCATCGCCTCCCACGCCAGGCTCGGGCCCTCATCGTCAGCATCGGCGACGGACGCGACAGGCTCGATCGGGTCGACGGCCACGGTGGGGGCGAGTTCGTGCGGGTCGCCGATGAGGATCGGGTTGGTGGGCTGGTAGCCGTCCCACAGGTCGGCGGGGGTTCGCCGTCGGGGTCCGGCACGCCTTCGTCCGAGCCGTCCGCGGCTGTGGGCGGGTGGGTGAGCATCGAGATTCGCCACACCAGAGCAAGGCACGCGTCGACCTGACCGTGCCCGGCCGGGGTGCTGGTGAGCAGGTCGCCGGGCATCCAGCCTTGGCGGATGCCGTGGTCGACGGCGGTGACGAGGGCGGGCCACCAGCGGCTGGCTTGGAGTTCGGCGGCCCGGTCCGCGCCCACGGTGTCGGCGAGGGATCCGGTCCACGCGGGGGTGAGGGGTTGGTCGGTGTCGAGGGCGCCGGTGACGGCGGGGGTGAGGTGGCGGGCGATCCGCCACCACAGGGCTGCGGCCGGGTGGTCGTCGGGCAGGTTCCCTTCGCTCGCCGCGGTGAGCAGCAGACGGCGGGCGTCCAGGCCGGACGCCGAGAGTTGCGCGAGGCGGCTGGCGAGCATGGGGGTGAAAGCATCGCCGGTGGTGTGGGGGGCCAGCTGGTGGAGGAGGGGTCCCCATTCCGCCATGGCGGGCTGGTGGTCGCCGGTGAGCCGGTGGTCGAGGTGGCGTTGCCAGCGGGCGGCTGCGGTGGGGAATTGCCGTTCGCCGGTGGGTCGGAGGTCGGTGTCCGGCACGTTCATGGCGGCCCGCCACACGGTGAGGTCGGCGATCGTCTGCCCGGTCGGCTGCCCGAGGCAGGACGCCAGCCACGCCGGTGTCCGGTTCTGGGGGTGAGCGCTTGCTGGTTGACGGTGTCGGCAAGGTCGGCGACCAGGCGGGCCCGCGCTCCGAGGTGGGTGCCCCATTCGGGGTGTTCGCGGAGCCGGCTGGGGACGCTGGGCAGCCACGGCAGGGGGCCTGGGGTGGTGTTGCGGAGTCCGGTTGGGTCGAGGCGCCAGCCGAGGACGGCCGCGGGATCGGTGGCGCCGGTGAGGTCAGTTCTGGCGGCGACGGTGCGGAGTTCGGTGAGGGGGTCGTGGCCGTCGGCGGCGATCAGCAGCAGGTGGGCGCGGAGTGCTGGCCAGGCGTCGCACCACGGGACGCCGGGCAGGATCTGGTCGACCTGGCGTTCCAGGGCGCGGACGGCGAGGTCACCGGCGAGGTCTTCGGCGGCCACCGTGAGGGCGTCGGCGTACCGGGCGACGGCTTGTCCGAGCCGGAGCCGCGGGTCTTCGAGTTGCTGTTGCAGCGATGTGGCGGAGGTGGGGGCGGTGTCGCGGGCGAGGATCTGTTCGAGGATGTCGGTGGCGGTCGGCGGCCGGACGGTGTCGGGGTGGATCAGCGTGTGGGGGTCGCCGTCGCCGACGACCTGGAGGTAGACGTGGTTGGCGTGCCGGCCGCGGGTGAGCATCGTGTACAGCTGTTGGCGGCCTTCGGTGCCGGTGGCCACGCCGTGCATCGTGTCGACGGACACGCCTTGGGCGGTGTGCACGGTGGACGCGTAGCCGAGTTCCACCGACGCGGCCACATAGTCGGCATCCAGCATCACGCTGAGGTGGCTGCGGGTGTGGAGGGCGCGGACGCTGCCTGTGGGGGTGATGCCGGTGATGGTCCAGCGGTCACCGTTCTTGACCCAGTCGGTGGGGCTGACCCGGAGGCGGCGGTCGTTGGTGCGGGTGATGATCACATCCCCGATCGACGCCGTGAGCCCA
Source organism: Propioniciclava coleopterorum (assembly GCF_011393335.1). NCBI lineage: Bacteria > Bacillati > Actinomycetota > Actinomycetes > Propionibacteriales > Propionibacteriaceae > Propioniciclava > Propioniciclava coleopterorum. The sequence goes on from NZ_CP049865.1 coordinate 1,676,743, forward strand.
TCGGCGAGCTCCACCTCACGCCCCGGCGCCCTGTCGTGGAGGCGGTGGGTGCGGGCGCGGGTGTTGAGTTCGGCGACCAGGTCGCGGGTGGGGGCGAGCATGATCGTGTCCAACCCGGCGGTGCGGTCGGCTTGCCAGGCGTCGAACACCTGGTTGGTGATGGTCGCCAGGTCACCGACGTGAACCCGTTGCCGGTCGAGGTAGAAGCCCAATGCTTCGGTCTGCCCGTCGCGCAGGGCGAGGCTGGCGCCGCCTTCGGCGGGGTCGGCGAAGCGGACGAGTTCGTTCAGCCGGGCGGCGCCGTGGCTGGTGGCGATGTCCCGTAGGACGCCGCCGGCGCCGATCGCGGCGAGTTGTTGGTCGTCGCCGATGAGCCGGACGCTGCCCCCGCGCGCCAGGATGTGGGCCACGGCGGCGTCCAAGCTGAGGGTGTCGGCCATCCCGGCTTCGTCGATCACCACGAGCGTCTTCGGGCCGATCTGGGCGGCCCAGTCGGGCAGTTGCTGGTGGTCGATCGACCAGGTGAGTTTGGCGAGGGTGTCGGTGTGGGAGTCGATCTGCGCCCCGAGCGCGGCCGCTGCCGCTGCGGACGGTGCGAGGCCCAACACGGTGCCGCCGGCTTCGGTCCACGCCGTCGCGAGGGCCCGCATCGCGGTGGTCTTCCCCGAGCCGGCGGGGGCGATCGCGACCTGGACGCGGGCGCCGGAGCCGGCCATCGCCCGGACGAGGGCGACCTGCCCGGCGTTCAACTCGACCCCGTTCGCGGTGCTTTCGAGGAGGGCGACGGCGATGGTGGCCTCGTCGACGACCATTCCATCGCGGCGGGCGGCGGCGTCCACGAGCCGCTGTTCGGCGGCGAGGATCCGCGGCGACGTGAACAACTCGGCCCCCGCGACCGTGTACACCGACTGCCCATCCACCCGCCGCAACACCGCCGGCTCGCGGACGCCGTCGTCCGGGACAGCCAGCGGCGTCGAGTGTTCGGCGAGCGCGACGGCGACGAGCCGGTCCACGGTCGCCTGCAACAGCGTGGTGGGGACGTTGGCGGTTCGGGCGCGGCGTTGGGCTTCGGCGCGCACGTGCCAGGACTGCCACGTCGCCCGCGACCCCTCCACAGTCGCCACGATGGACGCCGCCGTGCCCGTGAACCACGCGTCATCCAGCATCGGACCCGCGAAGCGGGTGGGGTGGAGGGCGGTGTGGATCATCCGCCGGATGCCGTCCGGTCCGCCCAAGACCTGCTCGGCTTGGGTGCGCCACGCGGTGCGTTGTTCGGTGAGGGTGCGGGGTTCGTGCTTGTCCTGCCGGGTCTCGAGGTTCGCCTGCTGCGCCAGCGCGAGGGTTTCGATCGCGGTCGGCGGACGCCCGTGCGCGGCCTGGAACTCGGAAGCCAGCTCGGCTTGGCGCTGCTCGATGCTGCGCCGACGGGCGGACCAGCGCCGGTTCAGGGCGGGGTCGACGCCGTCGATCTCGCGGACGGGACGGCGTCCAGCTTGGGTAGTGCGGTCGACGAACTGGACCCCCAACGCGTCCGCCAAGTGCCGTTCCAAGGCGGTGTTGTAGGTCTCGGACGCGGTGACCTTCGCCTTGAACAACACCCGGCCGTCGATCGACAACCAACGACCGTCCAGGGTCTGCACCTTGTTCGCCACGGCGACGTGGGTGTGCAGGTCCGGGTCACCTGCCCGCGAATCCCGGTGGGTAAACGCTGCCGCAACCAGCCCCCGGACGTTGACCTGACGGACGCCCTTCGCGCCGGTCCTGGTGAACAGGGCGTGGTCCTCGATCAGCTTGAGGGCGTCGGCGATGGCTGCGTGGTGGGCGCGTTCGATGATCGCCGCGGTGTGCGGGTCGGCGAGCGCCCACAGGGTCGACACGCTCTTGACCGGTGAGAAGGTCAGGTCGAAGCCAGCGATCGCAGTGGTTTGCGGCCGGGACAGCTTCGCGATCAACCCGGCGAGCTCGCGCGCGTCGACGGGGTCGCGGCCGAACTCGGCGCGGAAGAACTCCCGCCCCACCTCGGTGCGGATCCTGGCGCGTTCGTCGGCGGCGACCGCCGAGCGCGCCGGCGCCCCCTCCAACAAGTTGAGCGCGGCGAGCCGTTTGGCGACCTCAACGCGGAACGGGGACACGTCGTTCGCGTGGATCTTGAACGGCGACCCCAGCCGCGACACCGCCAGGTAGTCGGCCTCGGTGAGGCCCGGCCCGTGGAGGGCGTCCATCCGCTGCTGGGCGAGCGGGTGCAAGCCAGCGCCGAACAGGTTCTGCATCTGCTCGGCGGTCACCACATCGCCGGCATCCAAACCATCGATGCCGACCATCCCGGAGCCCAGCCATTGGCCGGGGGTTTCGCCGCGTTCGGTGTAGTAGGAGGCCAGTCCGAGGTGGCCCTTCTCGGTGGTGTCCTGCACGGCGACCTGCCGGGTCAGGTAGTCGTACCCCGATCCGGCGGTGATCTTGTGCAAGCTCATCACACCCTCCAGAAGTGATTTCTGAGCCTCTCCAGGGACACTTCCGGAGAAAATTGGTGCGACGCGTTCTGGGACAGTCCCGACCTGGGTGCACTAGGTGTGTGCCACATGAGGACGTCGGGACAATCGGGAGGGACATTGGCCGCCGTTGGGTCGGTCGTGACTGAGGGCGGGTCGAGTGTCGGTGCCGCGCGGGAAGGCTGCGGTTCATTGCGTGGCTGCTGGGGCGTGACGACGATCGGTTTCAGCGGTTCCGGACACATCGGCTCGCAACTGGCTCGGCTCGCGGTGGCGCAGGGCTACGACGTGATGATGAGCAACTCCCGGGGCCCGCCATCGGTTGCGGCGTTGGTCGCCGAGTTCGGCCCCACGCATGGGCCGCGACCCCGGCTGAGGAAGCTGACGTCGCCGAACTCGACTCCGAGGCGGAGTGGACGCCCCCGCCTGTCAATGGCCCTCCCGGACTGCGCTACCGGGACGCACCCCACGACACCGAACGCGCAGTGTCGTAGCGAGGTCGGTCAGCGCCACAGGTGAAGGAACGTCAGAGTGCGCGGTTATCTTCAGCCATGTGTCGTCCAGGATCGGTTCGGAGTTCGGGACGCTCGGCGAACGCTTGGCGGCCATGAAGCCCAAGCCCCCCGAGCGTCCGGTGGATCCGGCCCGTCACGTGTGGGTGCAGACCCCGTCGGGACGCCAGGCCGGACTACTGGTCGCCTGGGTCACCGGCGTCGATGGCACGTGGTGGGGCAGGGTCGCTGTCTCGGACGCCCCCGGCGAGGCCAGCCTCCAACTCCTGGCCGGCTGGCTCCTCATTCCCGTCCAGCAGGAAGTCGAGGATCCACAGGTCAGGGCAGACCAGCCCGGGTGAACTCCTGCTGCAACCGCGGGCGTCGGCGGTGGGCCTCCCGCAGGTCGGCGACCAGCGCGTCGACGCCGTCGGCCACCTCGGTGTCGCGGGTGAGCGCGCGCAGGTGGGCGAGCTTCCGGGCCGCGGCCCGGTAGTGCTGGGCATCGGCGTGCTCAAGATGATCGAGCACCTGCCGAGTGTGGATCGGCACGACTGCGAGCGGATCGACCTTCTCGTACCGGTCAGCCAGGGTTCCCCACAGGCCGGGCTCGTCCAGACCGAGCGAGTGGGCCAACTCCCACGCCAACTCGACGTCGTCCAAGGAGTGCAAGGCGAACGACACGGCCTCGGCCGGCCGCTGGTTCAGCGCGTCCATCACGCGCTCTCGGTGCTCGGGCCACGCCTGGCCGGCAGCGGCACGGACGCCGTCGGCGTGGGTAGCGGTCGGCCACCGGTCGAACACCGCCAGCCTGGCGGTGAGTTCCTCGGCCGGCCGGTGCTCGGCCAGCAGCCGGCACCACAGGCGGGCAGCGTGGACCGACTGGTGGCCCCGGTCGAAGAAGGTTGCCTGGCGTGCCCAGTCGATCGCGAGGTCGGTCTCGCCGATCTCGGCAAACGCCTCGGCGGTGTCCTCCAGCCAGGCGGCGACCTTCCGGTCACGGGCATGGGTGGTGATGATCGCGTCGAGATCCCGATCCCAGACCGCCAGCCGCTGGGCGTTGCACTCCAGCACGAACCGGGCATGCCGCAGCCCCGCCTGCTGCTCCCACCCGGTCGGGTCGGCCGTCCGCTGCAGCCACAACGCATGTTCTTCCGCTTCGGTCGGGGCGGGACCCACCGAAGCGGCGATCTCGGCGAGCCTGGTCTTGTACAGGGCCATCCCGCGGTCGCCGAGCGCCGGCCCGTAAGCGGCGGGGTCCAGGGTGAAGTAGTCGACGACGCCGTCGAACTGGAAGTCGATCATCCAGGCCACCAGCCGGGCCGGTGGGGGAGGCGCGGCGTTGGTGAGGTCGGCGTGCAGGGCGAGGAGGTCCTTGATCGCGTCGCCGATGATGCCGCTGGAGTCGTCCGCGCGGGCGATCGCCTTCAACGCGGTCGCCAGCGCACGCTGGGTCACCGGCAACACCTCGGCCGCCGGCTGCGTGTGTGCGGCAGCGCGCAGCAGGGCGACCGCCTGGTGGACGCCCTGGCCGTAGCTGTTGGCGGCGCTCCAGCGGTGCAGATCGGTCCGGGTGCGGACCAGGGGCAGCACGGCGTCGGCCAACGATCCCACGTGAACCCCTCCCGGTCGGATTGGATGACGGTCAGTCTGCCACGACCCGGTTCGCGAGAAGTCGGCGGAATTCGCGGCCGCCGGGTGTCCGCGGAGGGCCCTCCAGCTCACTTCTGGATGGTGAGAGGACTCACACCCAGGAGCGAAACCATGACCGACACGAAGACCGGAGATCAGTCGATCCGGCGCGCAGCACGGCAGGCGGCGGTCGCCGCCCAGGCTCGCCGGCGCGCGAAGACCGCCGAGCGGGACAAGCGATTGGACGCCGCCGCCCTCACCCTGATCGTCACCCTCGCCGAACGCGACGCCCTGGAACGTCGAGCCGGCGCCGCCATCCGAGCGATGCTCACCGACGGGCTCACCCTCACCGACGTCGTCACTTGGATCGACGGCGAAGCCACCCTCAAGGAAGCCACCCGCCTCGCCGGACTGGCACCCACCGGGGAGCCCCAGCCATGACCACCACCATCCACCTCAAGAACCTGATCCACGACGGCCGCTGCCTGGTCGGCTACGACGACCAGGGTGAGTACGTGGCCGGCTGGCCCGAGGTGGCCCGCGAGTCCATCCGAGCCATCAACCACCTGACCGGCCACGGCCCCATCCCGGCGCCCACGCTCTACCGCGTCCTCGGCGAACTCAAGGGCGTCGGCCACCTCCTGCCGCAGGCCTTGGCCCAGATGACACGCGGACTCCAGAAGTCGCTAGAGGTGTACCGGGTCTACGACGCTCGGGACCCGGCCGACTCGGTCCTCGAGGCCACCCTCCTGCTCAACCAAGCCCTCCGGAAGGCCGCCGAACTCGGCGAACTCCTCGAAGCCGCGCAGGCTGCCATCAGCGAGCAGGGCTACCACGACGAAGACGAGGGGGATCCCACCCTCTTCGACGGCGAGGACGACCCGCGATGAGCGACCCGATCACGACAAGGCCCGCGCGCAGCCGCTGTTGGGGGCTGCTGCTCAAGGCCGCTGTCGTGGTCCCCGAGCTGATCATCGCCAGCTTGCTGTGGTTGGTGATCATCGCCCTGCTTCCGCCGGGCGCCGGCTTCGTGCTCATGGTCGGAGGCCTGATCTTCGCCGTGGTGCTCGCGGTCGGGCTCGGCGAGGATCTCACCGTTCGGGCGTTGCACCGGGCCCGTCGTGCCACTCCCGCCGAGGCGCCGCTGCTGGCAGTGGCGTGGCGGATCGCCACCCACCAGTTGGACGCCGACGGCCTCCGGCTGCGGATCGTCAGCCACGGCCCGCCCGTCAGCACGGCCGGACGCCAGCACATCCTCCTGCGCAAGGACGTCGTCGCCGCCTACTGCACCAACCAGATCACAGCGCACACGGTGGCCGCCCTGATCGCCCAAGGCATCGGACGCCTCCGCCACGGCCACACCCGCTTCGACCTGCTCTGGACGTTCTGGACCATCCCGTGGGATTTCGTGCGCGGCCTCGCCCACGCCATCGGACGCCGCCTTGCCTGGATCCCACTGGTCCAGCTCGCGTGGCACACCCGGATCCTCGTCGGCACCATCGCCGTGATCCTCGAGGCACAGGCCGGACGCTGGCCGTCGGCGATCATCATCGGCGCGTTCATCGCGCTGAGCTACGTGGTGCCTCGCTCGCGTTCGGCTTGGGACGAATACGTCTCGGCACGCGTGTCGCCGTAATTGCATCGACGCGAATCCAGGTGGCCGGCTTGCAGGCATCCCCGTTGACTGGCTGCCAGCGAGCCACCGGTATCCCCCCGTCGCTCCGGATAGAGTGCCAAGAGCCAAAGGGGGTTTGACTTCAGTGGATGTCTTCAGTGTGCGCGACAAGGTCATCGACGACTATCGCTCCTTCACCACGGCATCCATCGACATCAAGGACGCCCGGCTGAGGGAGCATTACCAACGCGAACTCGATGGGGATCGTCAGTGGCCGGAGCCGTGGATCTCGCTGAATCCCGCGTTCGAGACTGGCGGCCGGATCGACGATCTGGTCCGCGAGGGCCTCCTCCATCCCGAATGCGACCGTATCTTCCGGGTGAAGCAGCACGTGGATGACCTTGGTAGTGCACCTTTCACCCTGCACCGCCACCAGCGTGAGGCCATCGAGGTCGCGCGTTCCGGCCAGAGCTACGTGCTCACCACAGGCACGGGTTCGGGCAAGTCGTTGGCGTACATCGTCCCGATCGTGGATCACGTCTTGCGGCAGCCCCGGACGCCGGGGGTGAAGGCGATCATCGTGTATCCGATGAACGCGCTGGCCAACTCGCAACGCGGCGAACTCGAGAAGTTCCTGCGCAATGGTTACGGTGATGGGCGCGAACCTGTCACGTTCGCCCGCTACACAGGTCAGGAGCGGGGCGAGGAACGCGACCGGATCTTGGCGAATCCGCCGGACATTCTGTTGACGAACTACGTCATGCTCGAGTTGGTGCTGACGCGTCCTGAGGAGCGCGCCCGGTTGGTGAAGGCCGCGAAGGGGTTGCAGTTCCTCGTCTTGGACGAGCTGCACACCTACCGCGGACGCCAAGGCGCCGACGTGGCGATGCTGGTGCGCCGCGTCCGGGAGGCGTGCTCGTCGCCGCACCTGCAGTGCGTGGGCACGTCCGCCACGATGTCCAGCGACGGGTCGACGCTCGACCAGAAGCGCACGGTCGCCGAGGTCGCCACTCGCATCTTCGGATCCACGGTGGTCCCGGGGCACGTCATCGGTGAAACACTCACGCGGGCTACGGCGGCGGACGCCGGGCACGACGCCACCGTTCTGGAGCAGGCGGTCACGTCCGGGTACCTGCCCGACGACTATGCCGGGCTGGCAGCATCTCCGTTGGCGTCGTGGATCGAGACGACGTTTGGCCTGGCCACCGAAGAGGCGACGGGCCTGCTGATCCGCCAGGTGCCCCGCCGCCTGCGGGAGCATGCCGCCCCCGCCTTGTCCGAGGTGACGGGCCTTCCGGTGCAGGACTGCCACGATGCGATTCAGAAGGCCCTCCTGAAGGGCTCGCGGGTCCGGCACCCCGAGACCGGACGCCCCCTGTTCGCGTTCCGGCTGCATCAGTTCCTGTCCAAGGGCGACACGCTGCACGTGTCCCTGGAGCCGGAGCAGGACCGGTTCATCACCTCGAAATACCAGGTCGCCGTCCCGTCGGCCCCGGAGAAGTTGCTGTTCCCGCTGGCGTTCTGCCGCGAGTGCGGCCAGGAGTACGCCGTCGTCAAGGCGATCACCAGGCAGGGCGAGACCACCTACGCCCCACGCGCGTCCCGGGACATCACCGCAGGCGATGCGGTAGATGGCTACCTGTACCTCTCCACGCAACTACCGTGGCCGGTCGACCCGATCGCCGAGGGTCGCCTGCCCGACTCGTGGGTGGGTCCCGACAACCTGCCGCTGGCCAACAGGGTTCGCTACCTGCCTCAGCGGGTGCGTGTCGACACCGCCGGTCACCGGGTGGACGTGGGCGGGTCGCCTGCTGCGTTCATCCCGTCACCGTTCACGTTCTGCTTGTCCTGCCAGGTCAGCTACGAGCAGACTCGCGGCCGCGACTTCTCCAAGCTGATCACCCTGGACGCAGAGGGCCGCAGTTCGGCGGTCTCGGTGCTGTCGACGAGCCTGGTGCGCGCCCTGCGTGAGGTCCCTGAATCCGAGCTTCCGGTCGAGGCTCGCAAGCTGCTGACCTTCGTCGACAACCGGCAGGACGCCAGCCTGCAGGCTGGCCACCTGAACGACTTCGTGCAGGTTGCCCAGCTCCGCGGGGCCCTCTACGCCGCCATGAAGGCGGCTCCCCGGGGTCTGACCCACGAGGGTGTCGCCGCCAAGGTCGTGGACGCCTTGGGCCTGGAGTTCGCCGACTACGCCGCCGCGCCGGACGCCGTGTACTCGGCCAAGACGCGCACTCAGCGGGCACTGCGCGATCTGGTGGAGTACCGGCTGTACCTCGACCTGCAGCGCGGCTGGCGGATCACCATGCCGAACCTCGAGCAGACCGGCCTGCTTCACGTGGGCTACGAGTCACTGCCGGAGATCGCCGCCGACCAGTCGCTGTGGTCGAGCGCCTTGGAGCCGCTGCGGGATGCGCGGGACGGGCATCGCGAGGAGTTGTGCCGGATCGTCCTGGACGAGTTCCGGAAGGTGCTCGCCGTCGACGTCGACTGTCTGACCGAACTCGGCTTCGAGCGGGTCAAGCGTCAGTCGTCTCAGGAGCTCACGGGCGTGTGGGCTGTGCCTGCCAACGAGATGGTTGCCCCGGTCGGCATCGTGTACGCGTTCCCCAGCCAGCCGGGCAGGGGCCGCAACGACCTGCACCTGACCGGCCGCTCCGCGCTGGGACGCTACCTGTCCCGCCCGAACCAATTCCCCGGCCATGCCGGCAAGCTCGTCGCCGACGATGCGCAGCGCATCATCCAGGACATCCTCGGCGTGCTTACCCGAGCCGGTCTCCTCACCGAGGCCGACGGTAGCTTCGGACGCCGCGGCTACCGGCTGAAGGCGTCCGCGTTGGTCTGGTCCGCCGGGAACGGCACGAGCGCAGCCGCCGACCCGATCCGCAAGACGGTGGACGCCGACACCGGCGGCCGAGTCAATGCCTTCTTCCGCACCCTGTATCAGGGGGTGGCCCGCGAACTCCGCGGTCTGTCGGCTCGGGAGCACACCGCCCAGGTGGGTCCCACGGAGCGCGAGGAGCGCGAACGCGCCTTCCGGAAGGGCACGCTGCCGCTGCTGTACTGCTCGCCGACGATGGAGCTGGGCGTCGACATCTCGAGCCTGAACGCGGTGGGCCTGCGCAACGTCCCGCCGACGCCAGCGAACTACGCGCAACGCTCGGGACGGGCGGGCCGGTCAGGGCAGCCGGCCCTGGTGCTCACGTACTGCGCGACGGGCAACTCCCACGACCAGTACTACTTCCGACGGTCCCAGCACATGGTCGCCGGCTCGGTCGCCGCCCCCCGGCTCGACCTGGCGAACGAAGCGCTCTTGCGAAGCCACGTCCAGGCGGTCTGGCTTGCCGAGACCGGCGAGAAGCTGGGCTCGCGGATGACCGACCTGCTGGACGCCGAGGGTCTGGCCCCGTCGCTGGTGATGAAGCCGGAGAAGGAGCGCGCGTTCGCTGACCCGGACGCCATCCGGCGGGCCACCCGGCACGCGCAGGCGATCATCGAGCCGATGCTTCCCGAACTCAGGGCCACGGCCTGGTGGCAGGACGACTGGGTCGCCGACGTCGTCCGTGCCGCGCCGCGCACCTTGGACGAGTCGTGCGACCGGTGGCGCCGCCTCTACCTGGCTGCGCTGGCCGACCAGGACGCCCAGAACCGGATCGTCCTGGAGAGCCACCTATCTCCACGCGCTCGCCAGGCCGCGACCACCCGCCGCCGCGAGGCGGAGAACCAGTTGCGGCTGCTCCGCAACGAGGACGACGAGTCGGGCCACTCCGACTTCTACACCTACCGGTACTTCGCGTCGGAGGGCTTCCTGCCCGGCTACAGCTTCCCGAGGCTGCCGCTGGCCGCCTACATCCCGGCGGTCCGGGGAGGGGTGGGTTCGCGTGACGGCGGCGACTACATCCAGCGTCCGCGTTTCTTGGCGGTCTCCGAGTTCGGCCCGGGTGCGCTGATCTACCACGAGGGCGCCCGCTATGAGGTGAACCGCGTCCAGGTGCCGCTGGCGCAGTCGGGGCAGGCGAGCGTGGACACCTCCGAGGCCCGCCGCTGCGAGGCGTGCGGGTACCACCACGACCGGCGCGCAGGTCTGGATGTGTGCGAGAACTGCGGCGAGGAACTCGGCGCCACCACGTACGGCCTCATGCAGTTGACCACCGTCTACACCCGTCGCCGGGAGCGGATCTCGTCGGATGAGGAGGAGCGACGCCGCGCCGGCTTCGAGTTGCAGACGTCCTACCGGTTCAGCCAGCACGGTGCCCGCTCGGGCAAGCTCAGTGCCGAGGTGCTGGCCGACGGCGCACCGCTGGCCGACCTGGCCTACGGCGACTCGGCCGAGGTGCGGGTCACCAACCGCGGGCGTCGCCGTCGCAAGGACGCGACCGAGGTCGGCTTCTACCTTGACCCGGTAAAGGGCCAGTGGCTGTCCGACAAGGCCGGCGCCGACGCCGAGGCCGACGACGGTGATTCCGACCCGGATGAGGCGAACTGCGTCCGGGTGATCCCGTACGTGCGGGACAACCGCAACATCCTCGTCCTGCGGCTGGCGAATTCCGTCCCCGACGAGGTCGCCACCACCCTGCGCTACGCACTCGAGCGAGGCATCGAAGCGGCGTTCCAGTTGGAGGACTCCGAGTTGGCCACCGAGTCGCTGCCCGATGACCAGCACCGCGGCCGGATGCTGTTCACCGAGTCCGCCGAAGGGGGAGCCGGCGTCCTGCGTCGCCTGCAGGCCGAGTCGAACGCGCTCGCGCTGGCTGCCCGCACCGCCCTGGAGATCGCCCACTTCGATCCGGACACCGGCGAGGACCGCAGCACGGCCGAGGCGGGCAGCGAGCGCTGTGAGAAGGCGTGCTACGACTGCCTGCTGTCTTACGGCAACCAGTTCGAGCACACCGCGATCGACCGTCACCTGATCCGCGACCTGCTGCTGCGGTTCACCAGCGCCCAGACGAGCGTGTCGGCGTCCGAGCTGCCGCGCGGCGAGCACGCTGACGAGCTGCTGGCCGCCTGCGACACTGATCTGGAGCGCGACTGGCTGCAGGTGCTGATGGCGGGCGACTTCCGGTTGCCGGATGCCGCGCAGCCGCTGCTGGATTCCGCGCGTTGCCGGCCGGACTTCCTGTACTCCGAGGCGGGGGTGGCGGTGTTCATCGACGGTCCGGTCCACGACCGGTCGGACAAGACCGCCGAGGACGCCGCGGTGGAGGAGCGCCTTCTGGACGCGGGGTATTCCTTCGTCCGGTTCACGCACGATGAGGATTGGCTGGCCAAGCTCCGCGAGCGCGCGGACGTGTTCGGGGAAGGACGGCGGGTGTGACGACCTTTGCGGTGGGGAGTCTGGTGGCGGCGCGGGGCCGCGAGTGGGTCGTGCTGCCGGACAGTTCCGACGACTTCCTCGTCCTGCGTCCCCTGGGCGGCACCGACGACGACATCGCCGGCGTGCTGCCGGCCATCGAGCCCGTGACGACGGCGTCCTTCCCGCCGCCCACCGCCGACGAATTGGGCGACCACGAGAGCGCCCGCCTGCTGCGCAGCGCCCTGCAGATCGGTTTCCGATCCAGTGCCGGCCCGTTCCGGTCGCTGGCCGGGATCGCTGTCGAACCGCGCGCCTACCAGCTCGTACCCCTGCTGATGGCGCTGCGGCAGGACACCGTCCGCCTGCTCATCGCCGACGACGTCGGCATCGGCAAGACCATCGAGGCGTCCCTCATCGCCGCCGAACTGCTGACCATCGGGGACGCCCGCAGGCTGGCGGTCCTGTGCAGCCCGGCCCTCGCCGAACAGTGGGCTAGCGAGCTGCGCGCCAAGTTCGGCCTGGAGGCCGAGCTGGTTCTGCCCAGCACCGTCCGCCGGCTTGAACGCCAGTGCATCGGGGACGAGTCCATCTTCGAGCGGTTCCCGATCACGGTCGTGTCGACCGACTTCATCAAGTCCGACCGGCGACGCAACGAGTTCCTGCGCACCTGCCCCGACCTGGTCATCGTGGACGAGGCCCACACCTGCGTGGCGGACGGCGGGCTCGGCGGCAAGGCCCGCACACAGCGCTACGAACTGGTCCGCGAGCTGGCCAAGGACGCCTCCCGGCACCTACTGCTCGTCACCGCCACCCCGCACAGCGGCAAGGATGAGGCATTCCGCAACCTGATCGGCCTGCTCGACCCGGCGCTGCACGACCTCGACCTCGACCAGACCAAGGGCCGCGAACTGCTGGCCCGGCATCTGGTGCAGCGGCGCCGTGCCGACATCCGCCAGTTCCTGGATGAGGAGACCCCGTTTCCGTCCGACCGGCAGTCCAAGGAAGTGGCGTACAAGCTGTCGCCCGCCTACCGCGACCTGTTCGACGACGTGATCGCCTACGCCCGCGAGACCGTGAGCACAGCCAACGGCGCCCGCGAGCAGCGCATCAACTGGTGGTCGGTCCTTGCCCTGCTGCGCGCCCTGGCGTCCTCGCCGCGGGCCGCCGCCCAAACCCTGGCCACGCGCTCCGCCGCCTTGGGCGGCGAGGACGCTGCCGAGGCCGATGCCCTCGGCCGCTCGGCCGTCCTCGACCTGGCCGATGACGAAACCCTCGAATCGGTCGACGTGGCGCCGGGCGCTGATGCCTCGACCGAGTCGGGAACCCCGCAGCAGCGCCGACTCAGGGGCTTCCTCAAGCGGGCGAAGGAACTGGAGAAGGCCGGCGACCGCAAGCTGGACGCCATCACTACCCAGGTCAAGGGGCTGCTCGCCGACGCCTACGCCCCGATCGTGTTCTGCCGGTTCATCGATACGGCCGAGTACGTCGCCGAGCACCTCACCCAGAAGCTCGGCAAGGGCACGACCGTCGCATGCGTCACCGGCATGCTGCCACCCGCGGAGCGCGTGGCACGCATCGCCGAACTGGCGGACGCCGACGGCCCGGTCGTGCTCGTGGCCACCGACTGCCTGTCCGAAGGCGTCAACCTGCAGGACCAGTTCCAGGCCGTCGTCCACTACGACCTGGCCTGGAACCCGACCCGGCACGAGCAGCGGGAGGGCCGCGTCGACCGGTTCGGACAGCGGCGCGACACAGTCCGTGCCATCACCTTGTACGGCCAGGACAACCGGATCGACGGCATTGTCCTCGACGTCCTGCTCCGCAAGCACGAGGCGATCCGGAAGGCGACAGGCGTGTCGGTTCCGGTGCCCGACAACAGCGACGCCGTGCTGGAGGCGCTGATGGAGGGCTTGATCCTGCGGGGGAGCGATCACCGCCAGGACACCCTCGACTTCGAGTACGACCCGAAGGCCGTCGAGCTCGACAAGGAGTGGAAGTCCGCCGCCGAGCGCGAGAAGGCCTCACGCACCAAGTTCGCCCAGCGCGCCATCCACCCGGATGAGGTGGCCGCCGAGGTTGCCGAGATCCGCGCCAACCTCGGCACGCACGCCGAGGTGCGCGCCTTCACCAAGCAGGCGCTCACAGCCCTCAAGGCCACCCTCAAGACGACCCCGCGCGGCTTCACCGCGTCCATCGGTCCACTGCCCGGCGGCCTCCTGGACGCCCTCCCACCCGGCCGCGAAAGCCAACTCACCTTCCTGAGTGACTTCCCCGTCGCCAAGGGCGAGAACGTGCTGCACCGCACGGACGCCGCCGTCGAGGCGATCGCCTCCTACGTGCTCGAGTCAGCGCTCGATCCCAGCCTGCCCACCGCCGTCCGGCCCGCACGCCGCTGCGCGGTCGTTCGGACGGCTGCGATCGACACGCGCACCACGCTGCTGCTCGTCCGCTACCGATTCCACCTCACCCTGCCGTCGCGCGCGGGGGAGCGGACGGCCGTGGCCGAGGACGCCGCCACCCTCGGCTTCACCTCCCGCGACGGCGTCCTGTCGTGGCTGGAGCCCGACGAGGTCAGCGCCCTGCTCGACGCCCCGCCGTCGGGGAACGTCAGCAACCCCGGCCAGTACCTCACGTCGGCGCTGGGCCAACTGGCGCAGGTGCAGTCGCATCTGGACGACCACGGGCAGGCGCTCTCCGAGAAGCTCCGGGCCTCGCACCGGCGGGTGCGCGCGGCATCCGGCGCCGTGGTGCGCGGGCTGGGCGTCCGGGCCGAGAGCCCGCCGGATGTGTTGGGCGTGTACGTGTTCGTTCCGGTCCCGAAGGGGTGAGAGCCATGGCAGCCGAATCATTCGTGGGCGTCCGGGTGGCCGGTGGCCTGCTTCCCGCCGAACTGTTGTCGCGGATCGCGGCGGGAGGGCTGGCCGGGCAGGCGTCCGGGGACTACCACCTGGCACCCGGAGAGACCGTCCGCGAGGCGGCGAACCGCGCGTGGGCGTACCTGACCGGCGTCTGGGCCACCTACCGGCAGGCGGCCGACAAGCTGCCGGAATCGGACCGCGGCACCACCCTCACCCGGGAGCGGTGGCTGCTGATCCTGCTGCGCGAACTCGGGTACGGGCGCGTTCCCACCACGCCCGCGGGTGGGTTGACCGCCGACGGCAAACAGCTGCCGGTCTCGCACGCGTGGGAGCACGTGCCGATGCACCTGCTCGGCCACCGGATCGAGCTGGACCGGCGCACCCAGGGCGTCGCCGGCGCAGCCACTTCGTCGCCACAATCGATGGTGCAGGAACTGCTCAACCGGTCGGACGCCCACCTGTGGGCGGTGCTGTCGAATGGGCTCACCCTGCGGCTGCTGCGCGACTCCACGTCGCTGGTCGGGTCGGCCTACATCGAGTTCGACCTGGAGGCCATCTTCGACGCTGACCTGTTCGCCGACTTCCTGCTGCTGTTCAGCGTGTGCCACCAGTCGCGGCTCGAAGTGCGTGACCCCGAGAAGGGCGCGGCGTCCTGCTGGCTGGAGGCGTGGCGCACCGAGTCGCTGGAGTCGGGTTCGCGTGCCCTCAACCAGCTCCGCGACGGGGTGATCCAGGCGATCACCACGCTCGGCACCGGGTTCCTCGCGCACTCCGCGAACGCCCACCTGCGCGTCGGGCTCGCCGAAGGCAGCCTGCGCATCGAGGACGTCAACCACGGCCTGCTGCGGGTGGTGTACCGCCTGCTGTTCACGTTCGTCGCCGAGGACCGCGGCCTGTTACTCGCCCCGGACGCCGACCCCACAGCCCGGCAGCGTTTCCGCGACTACTTCTCGACCGAGCGCCTGCGCCGCACGGCCCGCCGCCGGCGCGGCACCCGGCACGCCGACCAGTGGCGGGCGCTCAACCTGGTCTGGGATGGGCTCGGCTCGGTCGAGGGACGCCCCGAGCTTGGCCTGATCGGCATCGGCGGCCTGTTCGAACCCGGCGCCCTCGACCTGTTCCGCGGCTGCGACCTCTCGAACGAGGCGCTGCTGCGGGCCGTCCGGCACCTGAGCTTGGTGGAGGAACCGGGCTCGAAGATGAAGCGCGTCGTCGACTACCGCAACCTCGGCGCCGAGGAACTGGGCTCCATCTACGAGGCGCTGCTGGAGTTCGTGCCCTCATGGGACGCAGGCCGCCGGGTGTTCGAACTGCTGTCGGCCGCAGGCAACGACCGCAAGTCAACGGGCTCGTACTACACGCCCGCCTCGCTGATCGACTGCCTGCTGGATTCGGCCCTCGACCCGGTGCTCGACCGCGCTGAGCGCGAACCCGACCCCGAGTCGGCCCTCCTGGCCTTGACGGTGTGCGACCCCGCCTGCGGGTCCGGGCACTTCCTGGTGGCCGCCGCACGTCGGATCGCCAAGCGCGTCGCGGCCACCCGGACCGGTGACCCCGAACCACCGCCCGAGCGGGTCCGAGAAGCGCTCGCCGACGTGGTCGGACGCTGCATCTACGGCGTCGACTTGAACCCGCTCGCCGCCGAACTGGCCAAGGTATCACTGTGGCTGGAGACCCTCGATCCCGGTCGGCCGCTGGCGTTCCTGGACGCCCAGATCAAGGTCGGCAACTCCCTGATCGGCGCCACCCCTGCGCTCGTCGGGCAGGGAGTGCCTGACGAGGCGTTCGCAGCGCTCGAGGGCGACGACAAGAAGATCGTTACGGCTCTCAAGAAGCAGAACAAGGCCGAACGTTCGGGGCAGGACGACCTGTTCGGCGATGACACTGCACCCACCCTGGACGCCGCCGTCGCGGGCGAACTGGGCGCGCTGATCGGTGGTGGCCGCCCCGCGTCCTTGGCCGACATCCAGGCCCGCCACCAGCGGCTCAGGGCCCTGCAGGCCAAGCCAGCGCTGCAACAGCAGCGTCTGGTCGCGGACGCTTGGTGCGCCGCGTTCGTGTGGCCCAAGCAGCCGGGCGGGCCCAAGGCCGTCACTAATCGCAGCTTGCACGCCCTCGCGCGTGGCGAAGCGCTGCCGCCGGCCACCCTCGCGACCGTCCACGAGCTCGCCGCCGAGTACCGGTTCTTCCACTGGCACCTAGAGTTCCCGCACCTGTTCCGACCTGCCGGACCAGCCGACGGACCCGGCTGGCGCGGCGGCTTCGATGTCGTTCTCGGCAACCCGCCGTGGGAACGGGTGAAGCTGCAGGAACAGGAGTTCTTCGCCGTCCGTGACCCCCAGATTGCCGCGGCCCCCAACGCCGCAGCCCGCAAG
Source organism: Propioniciclava coleopterorum (assembly GCF_011393335.1). Lineage (NCBI taxonomy): Bacteria > Bacillati > Actinomycetota > Actinomycetes > Propionibacteriales > Propionibacteriaceae > Propioniciclava > Propioniciclava coleopterorum. The sequence goes on from NZ_CP049865.1 coordinate 1,693,496, forward strand.
CGCCTCATCCAAGCCCTCGAAGCGTCCAACCCGGCGCTGCACGACGCGTATCTGGGCGCGTTGCGTCGCGCCGCCGGCGAGTCACACGTGCTGCGGATCGCGGGCCGATTCCCATTGACCGGACGTGGCGACATCAACACCTACGCCGTTTTCGCAGAGGCGTGTCGGCACCTTGTGAACGACCGAGGTCGGATGGGGATCATCGTGCCGACGGGCATTGCTACCGACGCCACAACGCAGTTCTTCTTCAAGGACTTGGTGGCGCACGGGAGCCTCGCGACTCTCTACGATTTCCAGACGGGGCCCTCGCTCTGGTCCGACATCGGCCACGCTCGTTACAAGTTCTGTCTGCTCACGACGGTGGGACGGGGCGAGCGAATCGCAGCCGCCCAGTTCTCCTTCTTCAATCGTTCTGTGCAAGACCTGTACGCGCATGACAGCCGGTTTGAGCTCACCCCGGAGGAGATCCAGCTCCTCAACCCCAACACCGGCACCTGCCCCATCTTCCGCTCCCGCCGGGACGCAGAGATCACCCTCGGCATCTATCGCCGCATCCCGGTGCTGATCAACGAGAACGACCCGGTCAACGGGAACCCGTGGGGCATCAGTTTCATGCGGATGTTCGACATGTCCAACGACTCGCACCTGTTCCACACCCGTGACGAACTCGAGGCCGACGGCTGGACGCTCAACGGCAACGTCTTTGAGCGCTCCCTCGACGGGGGGGGGGATAGCTCAAATGCTGCCGCTGTTTGAAGCCAAGATGATTCATCTCTACGACACCCGCTGGGCGACCTATGAGCGCGACGGCTCGACCCGGTACATGACCGAGGGGAGAAGTCAGCGCACCTCCATGCGATTCCACGCTATTGGGTGGCTGAGGCCGAGATTGATCGCAAGCTCGATGGGCGGTGGGACCAGCGCTGGTTCCTCGGCTGGCGGGACATCTGCCGGGCTACAGACGTCCGGACGGTCATCACCACCCAGGTACCGCGCCTCGCCTACGGGGACAAGTGGCTCCTTGCCATGCCCTCGCGCGGACGAGACGAGCTGCAGGCGACCTGGGCGTCGTTCGTCTTTGACTACGCGTCTCGTCAGAAGATCGGCGGGACAGCCATGAAGTACTTCACGTTCATGCAGCTCCCCGTGCCGTTGCCTGTTCATTTCGAGTCGACAACCATCCCACTGGATCGACAGCTGCGGGCTTGGATCGAAGTGCGGGTGGATCGCCTCAACGGGTGGATCGCCGACCCCGTCGAGCGCGCCAAGGTTCGTGCCGAGCTGGATGCTCTGATGTTCCACGTCTACGGGCTCGGTCGGCCCGAAGTGTCATACGTGATGGATACCTTCCCGATTGTGAAGCGCAAGGACGAGGCCGCCTTCGGGACCTACCGGACCAAGGACTTGATCCTGTCTGCCTACGACGCGATGGCCGAGGCGAAGTCGTCAGGTCGCACCTACCAACCACCTTGGTCCCAGGAGGTTTCCGCATGACTGAGACCGTCGAACGCATGCTTCCCCTCTACGAGGCGAAGATGATCCACCAGTTCGACCACCGCTGGGCGACTTACGAGGCGGACGGTTCGGTGAGGGACGTGACTCTCGCCGAGAAGCAGGACCCGGGGTTCGCGGCATTGCCCCGCTACTGGGTCCGCGAGGAGGTCGTTCGAGACCGACTTGGGGACCGCTGGGACCGTGACTGGCTGTTGGGCTGGCGCGACATCTGCCGAAGCACCGACGTGCGGACCCTGATCGCGACCATCAACGGCGGCCGCGCAAGTCCCGAGGGAGGCACGCTGCTCGCCTTCCCGGATCCTGCCGCGGCCGCACCTGCGCTGTTGGCGATCTGGAACTCGTTCGCGTTTGACTTTGTCGCCCGCCTCAAGGTGGGCGGGACGCACCTGAAGTACTTCACCATGCGGCAGCTCCCGGTTCCTCACCCGGATCAACTGGCCGCAAAGGTCCCTTGGGGGGCGGTGTCGTGGCGAGATTGGCTGGGCTCGCGGGCTCTCCGGCTGATCTTGGACTCGGACGAGATGCTCCAAGTCAGCAGGGAGTTCGATGCCACCCTGCCCAATGACCCATGGGACGCGGATCAGCGGCGATGGGTTCGCGCCGAACTTGATGCGGGCTGCTTCCACCTGTTCGGGATCGTTCGCAGTGACGTCGACTACGTCATGGAGACGTTTCCGATCGTGAAGCGTAAGGATGAGGCAGAGTTCGGTTCGTACCGCACCAAGGAGCAGATCCTGGAGGTGTACGACGTGATGCAGGCGGCCATCGCTTCGGGCACTACGTACAGTTCGCCGCTTGACGCGGACATTCACCCTGCAGGAGGGTCCGATGACTGAATCAGCGACTGAGCCGGTTCGGCGGGCACTGCTGATCCGCACCGCTCTCGAGGTGCTCGCTGAAGCCGGAGGCCCGGTTCAGCGTGCGGAGGTCATCGCCAGGGTTGCTGAGCGGCTGGAGTTCACGCCGTATGAGCTGGAGCCGTACCGATCGAACTCCGCGCAGACGAGGTGGGACAATCACCTCACCTGGGCGAGCACCGACATGCGGGCCGTTGGCTGGATCGACAAGACGGCTGCCGGGTGGGTGATCACCGACGCCGGGCGTCGTGCGCTTGCCACCCACCCGAACGATGGGAAAGGCCTCGACGCTGAGGCTGGACAGGCGTACAGAGCCCAATACCGGGCGAACAAGGCGCGGGCCTCCCAGCCGACCCACCGATCTCTGCTGGCCGCGGCACTCGAATCGGTTGAGGCCGGTCAGTGGACTACGAAAGCCGAACTGGCAGAAGCCATCGGAGCTGATGTTGGGACGGTCGAGGCGGCACTCTACGAAGACGGGCTCGACGCATCACATCGTGTGCTCACGCCCGGGGACACGGCGTCCGGTGCTGTTCTGCTTCCGAGCGGCGAGATGGTCCCGACCCGCGCAGCGCTCGAGAAGGAAGGCGTCAAGTTCGACGAGTCTGGGATGCCCGATGAGTCGCAGCACGTCCGTGGTCAGGATCTCCGTGCGTATCTGGAAGATCGCGGCCTCGTGGCCCAACCGTCCCGTCGCGCTTGGCTCGTGCGTGGGTCCTCGGTCGACGGCCATGATCTGATCCCCGTATGGCGGCAGCAGGGTTTCACGTCGTTGCGGGCATCCAAGTTGCGGGAGGTGGAACCAGGCATCCGGCGACCCGAGCTGAAAGCGATCGTCGACGAGGATTACTCCCAGACCTCGTACGCGGCGAAAGCGGCGAAGCTGGATGAGTTCCATTCGTTCTTGTCGCGGATCCAGATGGGTGACCTTCTGGTGACGACGAGCCAAGGCGAGCTCTACGTGGGCACAGTCACGGGTCCGGCTGAGTACGTGAAGTCGGGTGACGGGTTGTCGAACCTGCGGCGGACCGTGGAGTGGGCGCCGGAGGGGTTCGACTACGGCGACCTGGCCAGTGAGATCAAGGCGCGTCTGCAGGTGCAGTACGACGTGGTGGAGATGACCCAGCAGTTGGATTTGTTGGAGAAGCTGCTGGCGGCGCAGACAGCGGTCGTCGAGGACGATGAGCCGCCGGTCCAGCCGGTCGTCACGCGCGAATTGACTCTGCCGGAAGCGACCGACGAGCTCGCTGTCAGGCTGAATGTGGATCGGGCGTGGTTGCAGGAGTGCATCGACCTCCTGCGGGACCGTCCGCAGCTGATCTTCTACGGCCCGCCGGGAACGGGCAAGACGTTCATCGCCCAGCACCTCGCCGCCCACTTGGCGGGCGACAACGTGCGTCTGGTGCAGTTCCATCCGGCGTACTCGTACGAGGACTTCTTCGAGGGCTACCGGCCGCTGGAGGAGGGCGGGTTCAAGCTCAAGCCCGGTCCGTTCCGCAAGACGGTGGACGCCGCGCGGGAGAGCCCGTCGACTCCGTACTTCCTGATCATCGACGAGATCAACCGCGGCAACCTGGCGAAGATCTTCGGGGAGTTGTACTTCCTGCTGGAGTACCGCAGCCAGAACGTCGACCTGCTGTACGCCACCGATGACGACATCGGGTTCACGTTGCCGGAGAACGTGTTCATCATCGGCACGATGAACACCGCCGACCGGTCGATCGCCTTGGTGGACGCGGCGATGCGGCGCCGGTTCGCGTTCGTGCCGCTGCACCCGTCCGAGCCACCCACCGACGGCGTGCTGCGCAGGTGGCTGGCGGCGTCCGACCTTGATGTGGGCGTCGCGGATCTGCTGGAGGAACTCAACCGGCGGATCGAGGACCCGGACTTCAAGATCGGCCCGTCGTACTTCATGCGGAAGGCCATGCACCAGCCGGGCGGTCTGGAGCGGGCGTGGCGAACGGCGATCCTGCCGCTGTTGGAGGAACACCACTACGGCGACGGCACCGACGTCCGGGCCCGGTACGGGTTGGACACGATCCGCGCCCGCGTGGCCGGCCGGGCGGCGTCCGACCAGGCGGGGAGTGGTGGTGGCGAACCCGCTGATCCTGCGTGAGGGCGACCCGCCGCGACTGGTGGAGCTGCGGCGTCCGGTCGCGGACGCGTTGGCCGCAGCGGGGGTCGTGCAGGTCACGCTGACGGATCGTCCGGGGTGGTGGGAGGTGACCCCGGGCACGCAGATCGGGGTTGTCGGCGTGGCCGGGTTGCAGGTGGTGATCGAGCCGAAGATCGACATCAACCGGCTGGTGTTCCTCATGGGGTACGCGCGGCGTCCGGACTTCTGGCGCGATGACCGGGTGCTCCTGGACGCCGACGCCGACCTGCCCGAGGCGCTGGCGGACGCGTTCGTGCGGTTGGCGAGGCGGGCGTTGGAGCAGGGGCTGCTCAAGGGGTACGTGACCGTCGATGACACGTTGGCGGTGCTGCGGGGCCGGGTGCGGGAGGCGGACCAGTTGCGGCGCCGGTGGGGGCGGAGCATCCCGTTGGAGGTGCGGTACGACGAGTTCACCGTGGACATTGCCGAGAACCAGGTGCTGTTGGCGGCGGTGGAGCAGTTGTTGCGGACGCCGCGGGTCGGCGTCCGGTATCGGGCGGGGTTGCAGCGGCTGCGCCTGCAGTTGGCCGATGTGACCGCGCCTGGGCGGGGCGGCGGCCGGCCTTCGTGGACGCCGTCGCGCTTGAATGCGCGGTACGTGCCGGCGTTGGAGTTGGCGGAGCTTGTGCTGGCGGGGCGGTCGTTCGAGCAGCGGGTGGGGGACCTCGTGGTGTCGGGCTACCTGTTCAACATGGCGACGATCTTCGAGGACTTCGTGACGGTCGCGTTGCGGGAGGCGTTTCGGTCGTTCGGGGACGTTCGCGGTTGCAGTACCGCACCCACCTGGATGAGGCGGAGACCGTGCCGGTTCGTCCGGACTTCGTCTGGTCGGCCGCCGGCGTCCCACGGGTGGTGGTAGACGCGAAGTACAAGGCGGAGAAGCCCAGCGGCTTCCCGCAGGCCGACCTGTATCAGCTGCTGGCGTACTGCACAGTGCTCGGTCTGCCGGTCGGACACCTGGTCTACGCGAAAGGGTTCGAGGACGACCGCGAGCACGTGGTGCGGAACGCCGGCGTCCGAATCGTTGCCCACACGCTCGACCTGGAGGAGCCGCCAGCCCGTGTCTTGGCGTCCGTGGCAACACTCGCCGACGAGACCGTGCGCGCGGCCGCCGTGCCAGGCCTGTGGTGACTTGAACGCACGCGGAGCGGCGCCACCCGTTCGATAAGTTGGCGCAGAAGACTGGGTCACAACGGCCTCACATTGGATTGGAGCGCCGTCGACAACCGCACCGCGCTCGCCGTCACCCGTGTCAGGTTCCGATCCCCGGCGTCCAAGAGAAGACTCTCTTCGGCCGCCGCGGGTGGCCTGGCCGCAGACGGAATGAGGGATCGTCTTGGTGCCACCCTGTCCGCGGAAGGCACTCTGAGTTACTTCTGGATAGTGAGGGCGCGCAGAGCGCCTGCCAACACACCCCGAGGAGGCCCCATGACCGCCCAGACGATCCGCAGGACGAAGAAGTCGACGAGCACGGACCAGGACCGGCAGCCGAAGTGGTTGTCTTACCCGGAGGCATCGGAGTTGTGCACGCTGTCGGTGCGCTCGCTGAAGCGTCTCACGCAGGCGGGGAAGCTGCCGTGCTACGTGGTGGGTGGCAAGGTGCTGCGGTTGAAGGCGTCCGACGTGGAGGCGTTGATCGTTCCCGCCGACGAGTGCCGCGGCTGGTAGCGGCTCCCTTCTGTTGTCTGCCCCGGACGCCGTTCATTGTGTGGCGTCCGGGGCAGCGCCCTGTTCGGCCACGGCGGGCATTCTGGCGAGGGCGGCCATGCGCTTGGCGAGGTCCTTCTTGCGGTCGTTGACGGCCTCTTGGTAGCGCATGGCGACGTGGATGTCGTTGTGGCCGGCGAACTCCATGAGTTCCTTGGTGGTGGCTCCTGAGATGGCGGCCATGGTGGCGGCGAAGTGACGAAGGTCGTGGAACCGGAAGTCGGGGCGTTCGATCTGGTGGCGGGCCTTGTAGAAGCCGTTGCCGGGGTGTGTCTGCTTGCGGGTCTTCTTGTCGAAGCGGGGGGCGTGTCCGTAGACCTGTCCCGGAGTGAGGGGCTGGTCGTCGTTGCCGGGGAAGACGAGAGCTTCGGCGTCCGTGGCAGTGAACGCTGCCAAGTGGTGGCGGGCGTCCTCGGTGAGGTGGGTGGGCAGGTAGATGGTGCGGCGTCCGGCCGCTGACTTGGGGGTGGTGATGATCCGCTGGCCGCCGACGGTGACGGCGGCTTGCTCGACGGTGATGGTGCCCTCGATGAGGTCGATGTCGCGCCGTCGGAGGGCGGTGAGTTCACCGAAGCGGAGCCCGCACCAGGCGGCGAGCAGTACCAGCAGCCGGTGCCGGGGAGGCATCGCGTCGGCGAGCGCTTGTACCTGGGCGACGGTGAGCAGGGCGATGTCCTTGGGCCTGGCGCGGGCGGTGGCGCCCTCAACGGCGACGGGGGATTCCTTGACCAGGCGACGGGCGACTGCGGTGCGGAAGATCGACTTGAGCAGCGAGTAGGCGTGCGAGCGCATGGTCGGGGCGTCGGGGAGCGTGCGATACCAGCGTTCGATGTCGGTGTGGGTGATGGACGTGAGGGTTCGCTCGTGCAGGGGCTTGAACCAGCGTTCGTGGATGTCGAGGTAGTGCTCCCGGGTGCGGTCCTTGAGTGGGCGTCCCTTCACGAGACGGTTCTCGATCCACTCCCGGGCGAACTCGTCGAAGGTGGTGGCCAGCACCTCGGTCTGGCGCCGGCGTTCGGCGGGGGGAGTCCACTCGCCGAACTCGATGAGCTTCAGCTCGCCAGCGAGCCAGCCTTGGGCTCGCTCCCTGGTGGTGAACGTCATGCCGGCGCGGTGCAGCTTGCGGTCCGGCCCGGTGTAGCGGACCTTGAACCGACCTCTGGTCTCTATGATGGTGCCGAAGCTTCGGTGCTCCGGCTTGGTCTCCCGCCGTCGAGTCGCCAATCGTCCAGAGAGTTCCCGCGGGGAACTTGTGGGGAACTTTGTGTGGTCAAATCGGCCCCCTCGGCACGCTCAGTCATTTCTCGGAACAAGCGTACTGCTGAAGCGGAAGGCCTAGTCAAGGATCGATTAGCCCGGTCTGTCACGGTCTGACCAAGTGGGGGTCGATTGGTCAATTCACTAATTCAAGTCCAGTTAGGCCCACCAGCTCCAATCCCTCTCCCACTAGGGAGAATGGAACCCCTTTCAGAAGCCACCATGGGTTTCGTGCCCAACGCGTGCCCAATCGCATCGGTTTCGACCGTTCGAGCGGCATTCGAGGCTGCGCGCGAGCACCACCGGCGGGGCGGTTGGCATCACCTTCCACGCTCGCGGGTCATAGCCGAGAGGCCGACCGCGACTCGTTAGGGTGGCTAGGAAGAGGAAGTGGGGGGCGATGGCGCCGCAGGGGTTCCAAGACAAGGTCGCGTTCGTGTGGCGCGTGGCTGACAAGCTGCGCGGCACGTTCAAGCAGCACGAGTACGGCTCGGTGATGTTGCCGCTGCTGGTGTTGCGCCGCATGGACGCCGTGCTGGCCCCGACGAAGGACGCCGTGCTCGCGAAGGCGGCGACGTTCGCCTCCATCGGCGAGGGTGAGGACGCCTTGCTGAAGAAGGTCGCGGGGCACCGGTTCTACAGCACCGCTCCGTGGACGTTCGCGTCGCTGCTGAACGACGACAAGAATCTGGCCGACAACTTGGCCACCTACATCCGCCGGCTCTCCCGGGATGCCTACCGGGTGATGGAGGCGTACAACGTCGACGACAAGGTCGCCCGGCTGGATCGCGCGGGGCTGCTGTACGCCGTGATGGCCGATTTCGCCGACCTCGATCTGCGGCCGGTGGTGGTGTCGAACGAGGCGATGGGCTACATCTTCGAGGAGTTGCTGCGGAAGTTCTCCGAGATGAGCAACGAGACCGCCGGTGAGCACTACACCCCGCGTGAGGTGATCACCTTGATGGTCGACCTGCTCCTCACCGGTGAGGCGTCGAAGGAGCTGACCGAGAACCCGATCCCGGTACGCACCGTGTACGACCCGGCCGCCGGCACGGGCGGCATGCTGATGGGGGCGATGCACCGCATTAAGGCCATGAACGACCGGGCGATCGTGAACGTGTTCGGTCAGGAGTTGAACGACGAGACGTGGGCGATCGCGCAGTCGGACCTGATGATCCAGGACATCGACCCGGCACACATGCGCAACGGAAACACCCTCACCGCCGATGCGTTCGGCACCGCCAAGTTCGACTTCATCCTGGCGAATCCGCCCTATGGGGTTGACTGGAAGGCCTACGCCGCCCCGATCAAGGACGAGTACGACAAGTTAGGTTTCCAGGGGCGTTTCGGCGCCGGGCTGCCGCGGGTCTCGGACGGGTCGCTGCTGTTCCTGCAGCACATGCTGTCGAAGATGAAGCCGTCGGGGTCGCGGGTGGCGATCGTGCTGTCCGGCTCGCCGCTGTTCTCCGGGCAGGCTGGCTCTGGGGAGTCGGAGATCCGCCGCTGGATCTTCGAGAACGACTGGCTTGAGGGCATCGTCGCCCTGCCGGACCAGATGTTCTACAACACCGGCATCTCCACCTACGTGTGGATCCTCGCCAACGACAAGGCGGACGCCGACCGCGGCCTGGTGCGGCTGATCGACGCCCGCGAATCGGGGACGAAGATGCGCAAGTCGTTGGGCGACAAGCGCAAGGAACTCACTCCGACCGCGATCGAGGGGATCGCGCAACTGTACGGGGGTGCCTTGGGCGAGTTCGCCGGCGACGCTCGGGTGAAGGTGCTGGCGAACGAGGCGTTCGGGTTCCAACGCATCACCGTCGAACGGCCCTTGCGCCGCCGTTGGGAGGTCACCCCGGACGCCCTCGCGGCACTGGAGGCCTCGAGGCCGTGGCTCGCGTGGAAGGACGCCCCAAGCCCGGGCGCCTTCGTGCCGCTGTCCGGGACGCGGTTCGCCACGGTCACTGCGCTAACCGCCGCGGTCAAGAAGCTGGACGCCGCCACGCCGCTTCCTGTGGTGCGCGAACTGGTGAAGCTGGCGGCGATCGCGGACCCGGAGGCGCCGATCATCAAGGGCAAGGCCGGACCCGAGCCCGACCCTGACCTGCGGGACGCCGAGAACATCCCCCTGCCCGCCGGCTGGCTGGCCTTCGACGACAAGGCCGGGAGAAGGCGCTGGTCGACGCCGCCGAGGCACACCTGAAGTCGGAGATCCACCCCTACGTGCCGGACGCCTGGATCGACCACACCAAGACCAAGGTCGGCTTCGAGATCCCCTTCACACGGGGTTTGACCCCGGTTCTTGGACACGCTGAATCCAGCATGTGGTGCTGGGGAAGCGAGATGATCCGAGAATGTCCAGGAAGAACTACTCCGAGGAGTTCCGTCGTCAGGCTGTCGACTTGTACGAGTCCACGCCGGGGGCCACGGTCCGCGGCATCGCCGCCGATCTGGGCATCGTGCGGGGCACGCTGCGCCAGTGGCTCGACGCGTACGGGACCGGCAAGAAGACCGCCGTGGACGGGACGCTGACGTCGAGTCCGCTGCGGTCGAACAGCCCGTCAGCGCCCGAGGGTGATACACCGGAGCAGAAAATCGCCCGGCTCGAGTTCCGGGTGAACGAGCTCGAGGTCGAGACCACCAAGCTCACCACCGAGCGCGAGATCCTCCAACGGGCGGCCAAGTATTTCGCCGGGGAGACGCGCTGGTGAGTCGCTTCCAGTTCGTCGCCGACAACTCCGCCACCTTCGAGGTGAAGCGATTGTGCGAGCTCGTCGAGGTCGAGCGTTCGTCCTTCTATGCCTGGCTCAAGGCGTCCTCGGCACGCCAGAAGCGTGCCCGGGCCGATGCCGAGCTCGCGGCGCGGATCAGGGCTGTGCATGCCGAGGACAGCACCCAGGGTGCTCCACGGATCACTGCTGAGCTCAACGACGGCGTCCCGGCCGGCGATCGCGTGAACCACAAGCGGGTCGCCCGGGTGATGCGGCTGGAGGGCATCCGTGGCTATGTGAAGAAGCGGCGGGTGCGGACCACGCTCCCAGAGCCGTCGGGGCACAAGTATCCCGACCTGCTCCAGCGGGACTTCACCGCCGAGGCACCGAACCGGCGCTACGTCGGGGACATCACCTACCTGCCGTTGGCTGACGGGAAGAACCTGTACCTGGCGACCGTCATCGACTGCTACTCACGTCGGCTCGCCGGCTGGGCGGTGGCCGACCACATGCGCACTGAACTCGTCGAGGACGCCTTGAAGGCCGCCGCCGTCGCCCGCGGCAGCCTTCAGGGTGCGATCTTCCACAGCGACCACGGGTCGGTCTACTGTTCGAAGGACTACGCCAAGCTCTGCCACCGACTCGGCGTCACCCAATCGATGGGGGCCGTCGGCTCGTCGGCCGACAACGCGTTGGCGGAGTCGTTCAACGCCACGTTGAAGCGCGAAATCCTCCAAGACGCCGCCTGCTGGAGCGACGACGCGACCTGTCGCCGGCAGACCTTCAGGTGGCTCGTCCGCTACAACACCCGACGCCGTCACACCTGGTGCGGCTACCTGTCCCCGTCCACCTACGAGGCCCGCCGGGCCGCTACGCTGCCAACCGCCGCGTAATCACACCCCGTGTCCAAGATCCGGGGTAAGGCCCCTGGGCTGGCGACTCGAAGCTGTACCTGTGCGCGGTCAAGGACGTGTACTCCAACCGGATCGTGGGGTACTCGATCGACCGACGGATGACCTCGACACTGGCTGTTGACGCCCTCAAGATGTCGGTTGCCAGGCGTGGTGGCCGCTCGAACGTAACCGGCTGCCGGGTCCATTCGGACCGAGGATCGCAGTTTCGTTCCCGCCACTTCGTGGAGGCGATCAGGGCCAATGGCCTCATCGGATCCATGGGCAGAGTCGGTGCTGCTGGTGACAACGCCGCCATGGAGAGCTTCTTCGCCTTGTTACAAAAGAACGTCCTCAACCGTCGCCGCTGGCGCTCGTTTGACCAACTCCGACTCGCCATCGTGACCTGGATCGAAGGCACCTACCACCGTCGACGCCGCCAAGCCCGCCTAGGACGCTTGACTCCCATCGAGTACGAACTGGTTCAATCAACACAGGTGGCCGTCGTCGCCTGAGACAACCGTGTCAACCAAACACGAGGCAGACCCTTTGTCGGTCGCCGGGGGTGGGTCCTCGCAGTGGAGTGCTGGTCTGAGCCAGTCCTCGATGATCGCGGTGAGAACGCCGGCGGGCTCGTTCTCGTGCGGGCAACCGAGCACCGCAGCGATGCGCAACTGCTCTGCTGAAGCCGGGCCCGTTGCCGAGTTGAGTCGTCGCACCGGTTCCCGCCAATCCGGGTAGGTCACGGGACCCATCATGCATGGATGTGGCCCTGAGGGAAGACGCCATCGACCTCGACCTATGCACGGACAGGCCGCTGGCGGGGTCTATCGCAGGAACGGTGTAAGTGGCTCTACCGCCCGGTTGGGCAGGAAGGGTCATGATGACCGGAACACTGGTGGCTGTGGAGCCACACGAGGAAGAGGCAAGCACGGTCGAGGAGCCGCGGCTGCCGGCGGCGTTCGGTGGGGACACCCTGCCGGTGCTGGGGCCGCCTGAGTACCCGCCCACGCTGACGCGCCAGGAAACCGAGCTTCTGCGCGGTCTGGTACGTCGTACCCGGGCAGGCGGTGGGGACCTGACGGGTCCCGACGGTTTGTTGAAGCACCTGACCAAGACGGTGATCGAGTCGGCCTTGGAGGAGGAGTTGGTCGACCACCTGGGCTACGACAAGCACGATCCGGCGGGCCGTAACCGGGGCAACTCGCGCAACGGCCACCGCTCGAAGACGGTCGTAACCGACAGTTGCGGCGAGGTGACGATTGAGGTGCCCAGGGACCGTGAGGGGTCGTTCGAGCCGCAGATCGTGGCCAAGCGGCAACGTCGCCTGACGGATCTGGACACGATGGTGATCAGCCTGTTCGCCAAAGGGTTGACCACCGGAGAGATCAGCGCTCATCTGTTCGAGGTGTACGGCGCCTCGGTGAGCAAGGACACCGTGAGCCGCATCACCGACAAGATCGTCGAGGAGATGAACACTTGGTGGGCGCGGCCGTTGGACAAGGTGTACGCGGCGATCTTCATCGATGCGATCGTCGTCAAAGTGCGGGACGGGCAAGTCGCCAATCAGCCGTTCTACGCGGCGATCGGCGTTGATCTGGACGGCCACAAGGACATCCTCGGGATCTGGCCGGGCAACGGCGGCGGCGAGTCGGCCAAGTACTGGCTCAGTGTCCTCACCGACCTCAAGAACCGCGGTGTCGCCGACGTGTTCTTCCTGGTCTGTGACGGCCTGAAGGGCCTGCCCGACAGTGTCAACGCCGTGTTCCCCCAAACGATCGTGCAGACGTGCATCATCCACCTGATCCGCAACACGTTCCGCTACGCCTCACGCAAGTACTGGGACCAGATCAGCCGCGACCTGACACCCGTCCACACCGCCCCCAGCGTGGCAGCCGCCGAGCGAGCTCGTGACGAGTTCTGCGACAAGTGGGGCCGCGCCTACCCCGCCATCAAGACGTTGTGGCTCAACGCGTGGGAAGAGTTCATCCCGTTCCTGGACTACGACATCGAGATCCGCAAGGTGCTGTGTTCGACGAACGCAATCGAATCCCTGAACGCCCGATTCCGGCGCGCTGTCCGGGCCCGGGGGCACTTCCCCAACGAGCAATCCGCCATGAAGACCCTCTACCTCGTCGTCAGGAGTCTGGACCCCAAGGGCACCGGTCAGACACGATGGGTCACACGCTGGAAGCCAGCACTCAACGCCTTCGCCATCACCTTCGCCGACCGCATGCCGGCCGCCGAGAACCGCTAGAAATGAAAACCGCCACTTACACCGTTCGTCGGACAGTCCCTTTCGTCCTGCCGTGACGACCCAGCGGTTAGGACACGCCGACCGAACGTTACGGGATCAGGTGAGTCTTGCACCTTCGGCTCGCGCAGCGAGGTCGGCCATGCGCGTGGCGAGGTCCTTCTTGCGGTCGTTGACGGCTTCTTGGTAGCGCATGGCGACGTGGATGTCGCTGTGGCCGGCGAACTGCATGAGTTCTTTGGTGGTGGCTCCGCTGATGGCGGCCATGGTGGCGGCGAAGTGGCGGAGGTCGTGGAAGCGGAAGTCGGGGCGTCCGATCTGGTGGCGGGCCTTGTAGAAGCTGTTTCCTGGGTGCGTCTGCCTGCCGCGCTTGTCGAATCGGGGCGCGTGGCCGTAGACCTGTCCCGGGGTGAGCGGGCGTCCGTGGGTGCCGGGGAATACCAGCGAGTCGGCGTCGCTTCGGGTGTACGTGGCGAGGTGCTGCCGCACGTCCTCGATGAGGTGGGGTGGCAGGTAGATCGTCCTGTGCCCGGCGAGGGACTTGGGGGTGGTCAGCACACGCTCGCCGGCGACGGTGACCGCCGCCTGCTCGACCGTGACGGTGCCTTCGGTGAGGTTCTCGCTGAGGGTGATGTCGCGCCGGCGCAGGCCGGTGAGTTCGCCGAACCGCAGGCTGCACCAGGCGGCGAGGAGCACCATCAAGCGGTGCTGGGAGCGCATGGCGTCGGCGAGTTCCTGGACTTGGGCGACGGTGAGGAGGTTGGTCTCCTTGGGGACGGCTCGGGAGGTGGCTCCTTCGACGCTGACGGGGGACTCCTTGACGAGTCTGCGTGCCACGGCGGTGCGGAAGATCGCCTTGAGTAGGGAGTAGGCGTGGGTGCGCATGGTCGGCGCGTCTGGGCGGGAGTGGAACCAGCGTTCGACGTCGGCGGTGGTGATCGCGGTCAGGGGAAGGTCGTGGAACGGCGCGAACCAGCGCTCGTGGATGTCGAGGTAGTGCTCCTTGGAGCGGTCCTTCAGTGGGCGCCCTCTGACCAGACGCTTGTCGATCCACTCCCGGGCGAACTCGTCGAAGGTAATGGCCTGCTCCTCGGTTCTGCGCCGGCGCTCGGCCGGAGGGGTCCACTCGCTGTACTCGATGAGCCTCAACTCGTCTGAGAGCCACCCTTGCGCACGTTCCCGTGTGGTGAACGTGATGCCAGCGCGGTGCAGCTTCCGGTCTGGCCCGGTGTACCTGACCTTGAACCGGCCGCGGGTCTCTATGATGGTTCCGAAGCTCCGGTGCTCCTGCTTCTTCTCCTTGCGCCGTGGAGCGAATCTTCCAGAGAGTTCCCCGCGGGGAACTTGTGGGGAACTTTGGTTGGTCATAACGGGCTCTTCACAATCCACGGTGTAGTCGGGGTCTGAATCCGCCGGTCTCGAGTAGTGATCTGGCGATGTAGTGGGTGAGGTTCCTGAAGCCCAGCGCACTGCCGCGGAGGTGTTCCAGCCGGCCGTTCAGGGCCTCGGTGGGGCCGTTGCTGGTGCCCGGCCGGTCGAAGTAGGCGAGGATGTCAGCCGCCCGCTTCTTCAGCGTCCGGCCCAACACGACGACCTCCGTCAACGCGCCGGGGACACCGCTGCCGATGGCTTGGATGAGGTTCTCCATCAGCTGGCGACCCTTCGCGCGGTCGGGTTCGCGGTAGGCGGCGATCATCTTCTGGTAGATGGCCCAGGTGGCTTCGACCTCGACATGGTCATCGCCGGCGAACAAGGCCTCCAGCCGGGCCTTCTGACGTGCGGTGAGGAGGTCCAGACCGGTGTGCAGGGTCCGCCGGGCTCGGTAGAGCGGATCGGTCGCGCGGACACGATGCCCATGGAGTTGTTGTTGGATGCGGCGCCGGCACTGGTCCAGGGCGTCACCTGCCAGGCGGACGACGTGGAACGGATCTAACACAGGCGTGGCGTCGGGGAGTTCCTCGGTGGTGGCGGTCTTGAAGCCGCTGAACCCATCCATGGCGACGACCTCGATCCCGTCACGCCACGCCTGCGGCCGGCTGGCGAGCCACGTCTTGAACGCCTGCTTGGACCGTCCTTCGACCATGTCCAACAAGCGGGCCGGACCAGTATCATCCCTAACCGGAGTGAGGTCGATGATCACGGTCACGTACTTGTCGCCCTTACGGGTGTGCCGCCAGACATGTTCGTCGACGCCGACCACGCTCACGCCGTCGAACCGGGTCGGGTCGTTGATCAGGACGCGCTGGCCCTCGGCGAGGACGGCGTCGTTGGCGGTGTTCCACGACACGCCAAGGCCTTCGGCGATCCGCGCGACGGTGAGGTGGGCTAGCACGAGGCCTTCCAGCGCCCACCGCAACGCTCGCCGGGACAGCTTGGAGCGTGGTTCGGCGGCCTTGCTCATGTCCTGGCGCCACACGTGGCCGCATTCGGCGCAGCGGTAGCGGCGCACGGTGACCAGCAGCAGGGTGGGACGCCAGCCGAACGGCTCGTGCGCCAGGCGGCGGACCACGGTGCCACGCGGGGTTCCCTCGCCGCCGCAGCGCCGGCACCACTGATCGGGATCGACGACCCGGCAGGCGAGTACCGCCCGCTTCGGCTCGAGGTACTGGCCGACGACCTCCAGGCCGAGCTCGTCGAGGCGAGCGAACGTGGTCGGGTCGGGGCGCGTGAAGGTAGCGTGGAGCACGTCGAGGTCTTCCAGATGGGCAGTGTGAGAACTTCCATCTTCGGGAGGCCTCGACCCTCATCCGCGGACCGACGCGCCGCCCCAGATCACCCCGCCTCTACACCCTCGATTGTGATGAGCCTCATAACGGCCCTTTTCGCCCGATCCGTCAAATTTCGAATCCATGATAATCGCACACCGTTTGCCCTAGTCAAGGGTCAATTAGCCCGCTGAGTCGCGCTCAGTCATGAATGGTCCAGACAGGTCCAAATGCAATTTCAAGTCCAGTTAGGCCCACCCTCTGAAACCCCCTCCCACTAGGGCAGGGGTTTTGACTTTCTCCCTCTCGTTGGATTCGTGCCCAACACGTGCCCAATCAGGTCCGTTACCCGCCCCCGCGGGTCTGCCGTGCCCGATCCGGCGGCGCCGATCACGACGGCGGTTGAATGGGTCCTCGGGTTGTGGTGTACCCAGGTCACGTTCGGGGGCCTCCGGTTATCCACAGATCACCCGCGGAGGTGCGCGCAAAGGGTGCGGGACGCCCGAGACTGGACTGCATGACCCCCACCCCGCCCATGAGGCTGCTGCCCGCCCACGATCGACCGCGCGAACGGCTCCTGCGCGAGGGCTCCCTCGCACTCAGCGACGCTGAGCTGGTGGCCATCCTGCTGGGGACCGGCGGGCGAGGACGCAACGTCGTCGCCCTCGCGCAGGACGTGCTCGCCCGCTGCGGCGGGGTGGCCGGGCTGGCACGCTGGGGCGTGCCTGAACTCGCGCGCCTGGACGCCGTGGGTTCCGCGAAGGCGTCCCGGCTGGTGGCCGCGCTGGCATTGGCCGGACGCCTCGGAGCGCCCGAGGAGCACCCCCGCCTGACTGACTCCGGAACCATCGCGGCCGTCGCCCAGGCTCGCCTCAACGGCGGGCGTGTCGAGCGCTTGTTGGTGCTCGTGGCCGACTCGGGGTTGCGCCTGCGCCACCTCGAAGAGGTGGCCAAGGGGGGCGCGAGCAGTTGCGGTCTGCCCGTGCGGGAGGTGCTCAGCGCGGTGTTGCGCCACGATGGCGTGGCGTTTGCCCTCGCGCACAATCATCCCGGCGGGGACCCGACCCCGACGGACGCCGACCGCGCGACCACGCAGCGGGTGTCGGATGCCGCCGCTCACGTCGGGATACGGTTCCTCGAGCACGTGGTGGTGACGGACGCCGCCTGGCGGAGCGTCAGCGCAGCGCGCTGAAGATCTCGTTGCGGGCGGCGGGCAGGATGGACTTGGCAAGCTCATCTCGGTGAAGTGCTACCCTGCGGACCTCGTTCATTCTTGCCCTGACGTCGATCAGTCGCTCGATGGCGCCCGGAAGCTGCGCCGGCGTCGGAGTCGGCACCTTCACTTGTTCGAGGAACGACGCGGGAACCCGCTGCTGCCCGGCAGTTCCTGTGAATGACTCACGGGCTCTGCTGATGAACCACTGCGTGCGTAGCAGGGCCCAGATCCATCTTGTGTATCGATCATCATGTGGCCGGAGGACGTGGAACTCGGTGGAGCCGTAGCCGACTCGGGCGTTGTAGCCCTCGTAGACCGCGGACTTCCCGTTCTGCATACTCGGAGTGATCCGGGCGAAGATGACGTCGCCTGCCTGGAACTGGCGATAACCGGACGCCAAGTCGCTACGTGCTCGCTGCTGAGACCCGACGATTGAACCCGTAATGGCATCAACCGCCTCCATCGGCACAAAGTCGATGGGGGAATCAGGGGCCAGCCGGAGGGGACGAGGCCCCACTTCCGCGAGATGGCCGAGCGGCCGCTGCGGCAGCGAGTCCAGCCACAAGCTGACCAACGCGTCGACTGAAGCCTTCGGTCGATCACCCGAATGGACTGCCCCTTCCGCAAGTTCCGTCAGGTGGGCGGCAATGCGGTCTTGTTCCGAAGTCGGGGGCAGCGGAACCAAGATCCGCAGGAAGGCGTCGATGTTGACCCGCTGCCGCCGCTGCCCGAGACCGTTGGTTGATCTGGCCATCTCCTCGGTGAACTGGTTGGATTTGAGGAAGTGCTCCAGGAAGCCCGGCGCCACTCGTACCGGATCCGGCGCGAAAGTTGGGAACTCGCTGGAAACGAAGTAGCCGTCGAATTCCGCGGGTACCAGTGCGACGGCACCCTCCCAGCCAAACAGCTTGCTGTAGACGATCTGCCCCTCAGACAAGCGGAACAGGCGGGTGTAGCTCGTGGCTGATCCCCCCGTGACGCCCTTGTCGAACAAGCCGCGCCCTCGATTCAGTACGCCACACGAGGGGTAGGTCTGTGTAGCAACGACGTCTACCGGATGCTGATCGAGTCGCAGGACTTCACCCAACGGCACCCACGGGACCGTCACAGCACAAACCCGTCGATCTCGCGCTGCAGGTCCTCGTAGAGCCTCAGCAACTCACGCTCGGTCTCGATCAGTTCGGCGACCAACTCCTTGGGCGAGCGGTGCTCGAGGTCGTCCGGTCGGTGGGGGTTGTGGAGGTCGAGGTTGTAGCCCGCTTCGCGGATTGTCGCGGCGTCGACCCGCCACGCCCGATCGTTCTCGACGCGGCCCCGCGGCGGCGTCCGCCCCACCAAGCCGCGCAGTCGGCGAACTCCTCGAAGCGCATCGGCTTGGTCTTGGTGTAGTTCTTGCGTCCCTCGGGGCGGGGATCTCGTAGAACCACACCGGCCCCTGGTGGCCCTTCTCGAAGAACAGCACGTTGCTGGGGATGATCGTGTACGGCGCGAACACGCCGTTGGGCAGCCGCAGCACCGTGTGCAGGTTGAACCGGCTCATCAGGTCGGCCTTGATCTTGCCGCCCACGCCGGTGTCGAACAGCACCGAGTTGGGCACGACGATGCCGCAGCGCCCGGTGGCGCTGCGTTCGATCCGCGCCATGACCGACTGCAGGAACAGCCAGGCGGTTTCGGCGGTCCGGTATTGCACGGGGAAGTTCTCCTGGACGAGCTTCTCCTCCTCACCGCCGAACGGAGGGTTCGTGAGCACGACATCGACCCCCGCGCGGCGCACCTCGGCCAGCCCGACGTTCAGGGAGTTCTGCTCGGTGAAGTTCGGGCGGTCGATGCCGTGCAGCAGCAGGTTCATCTGCCCCAGCAGGTGCGGCATGGGCTTCTTCTCGATGCCGCGCAGCCCGGCCTTCACCTGCTCGACCTCGGACGCCGACACGTTGCCGTTGGTCATGTGCTTGTATGCCTCGATGAGGAACCCGCCGGTGCCCGCGGCGGGGTCGAGCACGGTCTCGCCGGGGCGCGGGTCGACCTGCTCGACGATGAACCGGATCAGCGGACGCGGGGTGTAGAACTCACCGGAGTCGCCGGCGGCGTCCCGCATCTCGCGCAGCATGGTCTCGTAGAACACGGCCATGGCGTGCATCTCGTCCCGCTGGGAGAACTCCACCTTGTTGACTTGATCGACGAGCTGACGCAGGAGGTGCCCCGACAGCATGCGGTTGGTCGTGTCCTGGAACACGCGCGCGAGCGTGTCCCGTGGGTCACCAGGGCGCCCTGACCCTTGAAGGCTGCGCAGCTTGGGCAGCAGCTTGCCGTTGACAAACACCAACAACGGGTCGCCCGTCGTGTCGCTACCGGACGCCCATGCGCGCCACCGGAACTCCTCCGGGAGGACCGGTCGATAGCCCTCCTCCAGCGCCTCACGTTCCTCCTCGAGGTCGTCAAAGGCCTTGAGGAACAGCAGCCACGCCAGCTGCGGCAGGCGGTCGAGTTCGCCGTTGAGTCCGGCGTCCTTGCGCATGATCTGGCGCGACTGGTTGATCACCGCCTGCAGGCGGGCCTGGGTGGTCTTGGCCGGGGATGTGGCTGGGCTCACTGGGTTTCCTCGTCATCGAAGGCGGACAGGTAGAAGCGGCGCACGAGGGCCGCGGCGGCGTCGAGAGTGCGCTCGCTCAGGCCGATCTCCGAGGCCATGGCTGCGAAGGGCACCCGCCAGTCGCGGGGCGGTTCGGGCAGGTCGAGCGGTGGGTCGGTGGCGTCCCGTTCGGCGAACACCGCCGCCACGGCGCGGGCGAAGGCGCCTGGTTCGAGGAGGTCCTGCTCGACCAGGAGAGCGAGATCCACTAGGTCTTTCACCCGCGAGGACGGCCGCTCGTGGGCATAGATCCGCGCGTAGGCGTGCAGCTTCTCGGCGGCGTGGCGCGGCAGGTCGACGCTGCGCACGGCGAAAGGCTCGCCCCCGAGCATGGGACGGACGGCCACGGCGTCCAGGCCTTCGGTGGGCTCGGACGCCTTGGTGACGACGTCGATAGTGACCGTTTCGAACGGGCTCCGGGCTACGAAGACGTCGACCACGACGCGCCACGTCGAGGGCAGCTCGTCCTCGACGCGCACTTGCCGGGGCGGTCGGACGCCGAAAGCGCAGTCGTCGCCAAGGTCGACGTCGAGGGCCTGGTCGAGCAGGTCCTGCAGGTCGGTGGCAGTCAGGCCGGCGACCTCGGTGAGCAGCAGATCGAGATCCTTGGTGGTCCTCGCCGCGAGACCCAGGCGCAGTTCGAGGCCGAACCCGCCCTTCAACACCCACCGCGGGTCACGCGCGAGCCGGGCCAGCACCCGCTGGAAGACGTACCGGTTGCGGACGCGCTGCGGGGGGACGCCCTCCTGGGCGGCGATGTTGCGGAGCCGGTGGCTGAGGCTGACCAGCCGCGGGTCACTCATCCGTAGCAACCCGTGCGAGCGCGCGTTCGAGGCGCAGGGCGGCGCGGTCGGGGGCGTCCGCGGATGCCCGCAGCAGCCGGCGCCGTGTCGTGAGGCCTAGCCGGAGCGCGTCCGCCACCGACCTGTCGACGTGCTCCTGTGACAGCTCTGACGCTGCAGCATCTACGAGCGTGCGCAGGGGGTCGTGACGGCCCAGCCGCGACGGCGTTCGAGCTCGTCCTCGGTCAACACGTCGACATGAAGGGCGACCAGGTCATCGACGGCGCCGAACCCCGGTGGGACCGTCAGGTGCACCTTGATGGGATCGACGTCGGATAGTCCGTGGACCGATAGGGCGGACTCGTGGGACACGACGCCTCGTCCGTCACTCCACAGGCTCCAGCGGACGTAAACGTCGTCAGCATCGGCGGGCCACTCGGGCAGCCGGAAGAGCGCCCGGTCGACCCGGAGCCAGTTGCCGGCGTCGGCGTGGTACTTCTGGGCTTGGTAGGAGTAGCCGACCTCCAGCGCCTGTGCCGCCGTGAAGTAGCCCGCCTGCTGGAACGCCACGGCGTGAAGCGCCCGGCGAAGGTCCTGGCGGGGGGTCGGCATGCGGAGAGCCTACCAGACTCTAAACTCAACGGAATCTTTAGTTTCATCCTAGCTGACAGCGGATAACTAAAGATATTCTACGCGGCGTAGAGCCACGACTGGACGCGTTCAAGTTGCGCGCGGAGAACGTCGCCCCCACCGAAGATGCGGGCAAGATCGACGGGGGAGCCGAGGTCGCCCAGTGGCTCGAGGCGGAAGACCTCCGTCGTCTCCAGGTCCGTGACGCCGAACTCCTCGTAGCGGGCGAGCAGACCCTCGAGCACGGCCCGCGCTTCTGCGGTCTGGGCGGCGAGTTCGGCCGCATGTTGCTGGCGTACTTGCCGGACGCGCTCGGAGCGGGTGCGGGCCGGGCGGTTCCACGCCACCTGGAGGAGGGCGTCCAGAGGGTCGCTGTCGGTCAACCCTGCGGACTCGACGAGGCTGTCCACGTCGATGCCCTGCGCCTCCAACGAGGAGGCAAGCGCGTGCCGCGACGGGACCCGCGACCAGCGCTCCCGCAGCGTGTCCTCGTCGCCCTCGGCGGCGATCCGTTCGCGCACCCACGCACCGTACTCGGTCAGCAGCAGCCGGCCGGAGGCCACATCGGGCACGAGGCGGGCCTCGCCGACAACACGGAAGTCGCCGTCGTCCACGTACAGCTTGCGTCCAGGCGGACGTCCGGACCCGGCCTCGGGGGGGTCAAGCACCTCGAACTCAGGGACGGGTTCTTCGACCGAAGGGTCGTCGAGCGGCTCGCCGGTGACCGACCGCTCGCCGTCCGGGACCACCGGCTCGGCCCGGACGACCGCACCGTCGGCGTCCACCACCTCGCGCGTGATGTCGGTCGGGTAGCCGTCGAAGGCCGGGTCTTCGAACAACACCGTGGCGCCGACGTAGTCGATGATCTCGAAACTGGTCTTGCCCTTGTCGGGGAAGAGCCGCGTGCCGCGACCGATGATCTGTTTGAACTCCACCATCGAGCCGACGGGGCGGAACAGGACGACGAACTTGAGGTCCTCGACATCTACCCCGGTCGACAACAGGCGAGACGTCGTCGCCACGACGGGGCTGATCTTGTCCGGGTCGGTGAAGTCGCCGAGCAGCCGCTCCTTCTCACCCTCAATCCCCACGATGCGGACCACCCATTCGGGGTCGGTGGCGATCAGGTCGGGGTTCTCGTCAACCAAGGCGCGGCGCATCTCGTCGGCGTGCTCGGTATCGACGCAGAACACGATGCAGCGGGCGGTGGGGTCTCGGCGGAGGATCCCCGACAGGTGCCGCGCGGCCAACTGGGTCCGGGCCAGGAGGGCCACGACGCGTTCGAAGTCGCGCGTGGAGTAGACGCCCTCGGGCACCTCACGTCCCAGGCGATCGAGCAGCCCAGGGGCCGGCTCCCAGCCCTCGGCATCCGGGGAGAGCATGACTCGGCGCACCCGGTAGGGAGCCAGGAAGCCGTCCTCGATGCCTTGGCGCAACGTGTAGCGGTAGACGGGGTTGCCGAAGTAGTCGTAGCTGTTGACGCGGTCGCTGCGTGGTGTCGCCGTGAGCCCGAGCTGGACCGCGTCGGCGAAGTAGTCCAGGACGGCGCGCCAGGCCGAGTTCTCCTCAGCGCTGCCCCGGTGGCACTCGTCGACGATCACCAGATCGAAGAAGTCCGGCCGGAACGCCTCGAACAGCGAATCCCGATCGCCGCCGGCTGCCAGCGCCTGATACGTCGCGAAGTAGATCTCGCGACTGGTGTCGACGCCACCCCGGACACGGTTGAGCAGCTCGCCGCCGAACGCCGGCGTGAAGTCCTTGCGCATCGGCTGCGACAGGAGTTGGTCCCGGTCCGCGAGGTAGAGCACCCGGTAGTTCCGCTGGGGCCGGACGGCGGCTTCGTAGGCGCGCAGCTTGGCCACGATCTGCATGGCCGTGAACGTCTTGCCGGTACCGGTGGCCATGAGTAGCAACACGCGCCGGTCCCCGCGGGCGATGGCCGCGAGCACCCGGTTGATCGCGACGGCCTGGTAGTAACGCGGCGTGATCACCTCACCGGCAGCGTTACGCCGTCCGCGGTTGAGGGGCTGCCGAACCAGCCCGGAGTCCGCGGTCTGCAGCCGGTGGAGTAGCTGGTATTCGTCCCAGGCCACGGCCGGCGCCGCGAACTCGGACACCCGGCGCTCGCGGCCGGTCCGGAGGTTGTGCTCGATGATCTCCACGCCGTTGGTCGCATACGCGAGCGGGACGTCCAACTGCTGCGCGTACCGCAGCGCCTGTTGCAGACCATCGGAGGCAGCCCGATACTCGCGCTTGGCCTCCACGACTGCCGTCATGAGACCGGGGGCCGCTTCGAGCACGTAGTCGATCAAGCCGGACCCGAGTTCGCGCGTCACCCCGCCGAGGGTCGCCACCCGTTGCGCGGCAACAGGAAACTGCTCGGCCACCTGCTCCGACTGCCACCCGGCAGACTCGAGGGCCGGCACCACGAAGTCGCGACACGTGTCGCGTTCCTGAGGTCCGGGCCGGCGCATGACCTCAGGCTAGTGAACAAGCCGTCCGCCGTGTCGCACCCCGGACACACCGAGTCATGCCGAGACAACGTCAGCCTGATATCGGTCAACTGACCTGACAGTGGCCAACCGTCGAGCGGCATGACGTCCGCGTTCGCCGCGTCCCCACGCGTCGCCGACGGTCGTGGCTCTCAGGACCGGCCGTCCTCGGTCGTGGACACATCAACGTCACCCGCGCTGAACGCGGCGCGAACGTCCCTGAGTCGGCGTCCGTCGGGAAGCCTCCAGAAGGACCATCCATTGGTGGCTACTCCGCGGACGTGCTTCGCCGCACCACTCGGGGTGTCGAACACCCGCCCGTCGATTGAGAGCAGGCCATCCGGCGTGATGACGGCTTCGCGGTGGGCTTGGTCACCTGTCCCGGCCACGATCACCTCCCCAGCAGACAGCAGTTTGGCTCCGAGCAGGTGTTTGAGCCCCACCCAATCGCCGGTCTTGGCCTGAGGATCAACGACCTCACCCGTGTGACCGGTCGGGACCGGCCAGATGCGGAGGATCGCATCGATCATCTCCTCAGTGCGGGCATCGATGAGCTCCTCGCTCCATGGGACGCTCTCTGTTCGTTCGACCAACCGTCCTGTCATGTTGATGGTGCTGTGCTGGAGGAACGCCTTGCGCTTGGCTAGCCAGGGTCCGTTCGAGACCTTGGAGTTGAGCGAGGTGGTGAGCAGAGTCAGGTTGCCGAGGCGATGAACGTGCGCTTGGCGGTCGTCCGCCTGCTGAGGGGTCTCAACCGGCCAGTGGTCGTGCCATGCCCTGGGCAGCACGTGCTCGATGGGGAATAACGCGCGCTCGACCTGCGACTGCTTCGTCTCGGAGCGGAGATCATCCTCGATGGCCTCCAGGATGGCGCGCGTCCGCGCACGAGGAAACCGACGGAAGATCGGCTCGGTGAGAAGCGCCGACCTCACCTCCGCGTCACCGGGCCAGTAGGTGCTAGACACGTTCAGGCGAGACAGGTGGGCGATCACGCGATCGGCCAATTCGTCGGTCGGAGCGCCAGAGTGCGACCGAATCACGTCGGCGACGATGCGACCGAGGTCTGATCCAGGGAGACGAAGCAGTTGGCGACGGAGCACCCAACTCTCAGCGGCGGTGACGACGCGTTTCACCACGTGCGCCGGAACCCCGCGGCCCGGCTCGTGAAGCCAGAGGAGCAGAGGCTTGAGGACCTCGGTGCTCGTTGCCTGCATCCGGTAGACGTTGCGCTCCACCACATCCAGGGTGCCGCTGGGGCGGCTCGCGGCGACCATCCACGCTTCGTACTGGTGGGCCTGCTGCTGCAACACCGGGAGCAGGTCGACCATCCGGACCTGGGGGCGGTGCTCGATGTAGGCCTTGAACGCGGTGAAGGTGGACTGAGGACCGATCTCCTCGCCCAGACGCGCCATCAGCCACTGGTTGAGGAACAGCGAACTCCGGCTGACGAAGTATCGGCCGACGCTGACCTCCTTCGTCCAGAAGCGCGCCTCGAACGGCCAGTGCTCTCGGTAGGCCTTCTTCACGTCCGCGCCTTCAGCCTCGAGCCGCTGGAAGACGAAGTTGCGCACCAGATCAGCAGCGGTGAGCGGGGTGCCCCGAGCGTTCAGCGTCTCGAAGATCTCCTGGGAGTTCTCGGTCGCAGTGAGCTGGATGGTCACCAGCTGGAGGTCGCTAAGGAGCACCTGCGTGAGGTGTTCTGCCCTCAGTTCGAACTGGCCGGCTCCGGGGGCACCCAGCCATTGCCGAAGCACCACGGTGAAGTAGGCGTGAGCCTGCACCAGCCGCGACTCGGCGTGCTTCAACGAGGTGTGGTCGACGGGTGCCTCGGCGCTCATCACCTCTTCGAAAGCCTCGCGATCGCTGTTGAGGTGTCGCAGCTTGAGCGAGCCGTCACCCTCCAGGACGAAGGCTGCGGGGTTGTGCGTGAGGCCCTCCAACTGGCTGCTCAGGCGAGCAAGGCCGGCCTCAGCGAAGACGGACGCCGCGGCGTCCGCGAGCAGCTGGAGAGTGGTGAGCCGTTGCTGACCGTCAATGACGTTCCACGTGTTGAGTCGGACGAGTGACGCCTCATGCGCCTGCAAGACCACGGCACCCAAGAAGTGCTTGGCGCTCAGGTGCGGCGCGTTCATCCTGACGTCGACGACGCGGCAGATGTCCTTCCACAGCGGCTCCCATTGCTCCTCCTGTCGCCAGACATACGGGCGCTGGAAGAGAGGCACGAGAAAGTGCTGTGGCAGGCTGAACAACTCCAGCGGTGTCCTCTTGAAGGTGTCCACGTTGCTTCAGATCCCTTCTGTCGCCAGTGGCGCTGCGGTGGGCTGGTGGGCTGTCGCGCTCTTGAATGCCTGGGTGACTTGACGGAACCGGGTCATGGTCTCGATGAACCAGCCCGCCACCTGCGGGTGTTGCGCAGGATCCA
Source organism: Propioniciclava coleopterorum (assembly GCF_011393335.1). Lineage (NCBI taxonomy): Bacteria > Bacillati > Actinomycetota > Actinomycetes > Propionibacteriales > Propionibacteriaceae > Propioniciclava > Propioniciclava coleopterorum. Next base: position 1,719,718 of record NZ_CP049865.1, read on the forward strand.
TGATTGTGTGCGTCGTGGGCCCCCAGGCAACGATCCGGGAAGCCTTCTTGCCCTCCAAGGGCTGGAAGTCCAGTGGCTCGCCGAACCCGGCCTCCAAGTCCTGACGCCTCGACTCGAACACCTTGAACGCTGCCTCGTTGCGGTCGGCGTCCGGGGAGCCGAAGTAGAGCTCGATGCGCGGTCGCGAGGGCGAGGCGAACGCGAAGGCGTACCAGATCTCACTGGCCCCGAAGGGCAGCGTCATCCAGCTGTCTCGTGAGGGCGTCCTGGCACTGGTCCAGGCCGGGCGCTCCTCGTGGATGCGCTTGAGCAGGTACGTCCAGAAGGCTTCGTACGCCTCGCTGCGCGGTGACGCCGACGCTTGGGAGGCCGCCTTCTGGGAATGGACGCGCTTGGCCCAGTCGTTCGGGTTCGCGACCAGCCGGAAGAGCGGCGCCGGCGCCGAGTCACCGATCCGAACGGCTGAGATCTCCACGCCGAAGAACCTGATCCCCTCATCGGTGTGCTCGTTGAGCCAGTCCAGCGCAGCGCGGTGCTCCTCGCGGAAAGCTGGCGCGCACCAGACGACCGTCGAAGGATCCGTGCCACCCGCATACGTCAGAAGCTGGCCGAGGTGCGAGTGGTCCGTCGTCGCCAACTGGTTCTCGACGATGACGGTGGCGCCTGATTGAAGGTCCTTCCCGATGAGGTCCAGGGAGAACCCGCCGACCGGCTTCTCGGCCTGGGTGAGTTCGAGATCCATACCCAGGACATCCGAGAGAACATCGGCGTTCTGGAGAAGCCACTGGGTGAAGTGGTGCGCCTCGTGGGGCCAAACCTCCCTGACGTCCAGGGACGAAAGCCTGCTGAGCTGGGGGATCGTGGCCATGGTCGGATGGTAGGCCACAAGCTGCTCGGGTCGACTACCGAACGCGACCCTCCGCCCTCGGCAGCGGATGACCGACCATGGCAATGTCATCTGCGTTGCGGTCGTCGGAAGCGTCGCAGAGTCGTCGATCCCACACGCCCCGGCAGTAAGGCATCAGGTAGCTGAGGCTGAGGAACGCGGCGATCACGACCGGCGACGGCCAGCGCCCGGCCTGGGCTTCGAGGACGACGGCGATGGTGTCGACGACGAACCTGGTGCGCCAGGCGAACTGGACCAGCGGGATCCAGGCGAGGCGGCGTCCGATCGTGTGGGCGAGGCCGCGGATCAGGTCCCAGGGGATGGACCAGACGGTCCAGAGCAGGTCGAAGCGGGTGTGGCCGTGGCGGAGGCGTCCGATGCCCTGGGCGATGAGGGCGGCGACCTTCTGGTGGATGAGAGCCCCAGTTCAGAAGGAGCGGCCGCGACGAGCGCAGCACCATGGACACGACGACGCCAGTCACGGCTTCCGATGTGCACCTGGTCGAGGCGTAGGCGCGTGCCCCGCAGCTTCGGCCTTTGGGGCTCACCGCCGTGCTCCCCGGACTCGTCTGCGACCCGGTCGCCGGCTGCGTCGACCCCCTGGTCGCCGAACGTCTGGCCAAGGCGTTCGCCGCCGGCACCGCCAAAGCCTCCATCATTGCGGGACACGGTGACAGCGCCGCCCGCCTCAACCCAGCCGAAGCCGACTGGGTCTTTCCGGCCTACCTCCACGCCGCCGCGTTCACCGGACGCACCCTCGACGACGTGCTCCGCTGGGTCGCCCCACGCTTGGCCACGACCGAACCGTCGGAGATCCTGCATGAAGGCCCCCACGCAGCCCCGTTCTGACACGGCCTCCCCTGAGGCGACGCACGATCTACCTACTCGGCCGCGGCGACCCCCACGCGTCGGCGTCCCCCCTGATGACCGCCCTCGCCGAACACGTTCGCGACCCGGCTCTCGCGCTGGCGGACACCTCGCCGCGGGACGGGTTGTGCCCGCTGACGTTGGCATGCCTGGAGGAGTTGCCTCCACCGCTCCGCTGCCCACGCTCCGGACGCAGATGTCCAACGAAATGTGCCCTGGGGATCTCCTTCACTTACGCCGCTCAAGCTTGGCGGCAGTTGTCGGCGATCTTCGGCGACTCCGAAGCCAAGGCCCTGTTCGGGCTCACCCAGGTGATGTCGTGTTCGGCGACAGCAAGGACGTTGCCTTCAACCAGGAGATCTCCGACTCTCGTCGGCACCGTCCGCGTCCCGCGCACCACTCTGCGAACCGGACGCGGCGCCCGCTCGATCTATGGGGAGGACATCCCGATTCTGCGCATCGAAGATCCGGCAACTCCCCGAACGCCAAGCCCTCGTCGTCGCCGAGAACAGTAAACCCATCATCGCCATCCTCAGGCGGTGCATCGAAGGCCCGACCGGACGAGCTCTCCTCGAACGTTTGCGGGCCGCTCGCGTTGCTCCGCTCCCGCACGTGGGCAGCAACTGTCATCCCTCTGCTTCGCGCGGAGTCGGGAAGGGTTCTTCGGTCCGATACTTGACGTGCGCGAGTTGCCGACCTCTCCGCGATCAGCGGACCGCGGCGGGGCGACTCTCAGGCGCGGCGGCGGCCGTTTATCGAAGGGCTGCACCACGTCTATCGGGACTGGGTGCTGGCTGTCTCCGTGCGACCCTGCGGCCATCGAGGTGGCTCTGGCGACGTACCCCCTTGAGCGTGGGCGCCGTGAACACTTGACGCGCCGGGTCAGGTTCGCTGCGCGGCCGCTGCGTGGGTATGCCGCTCGGCCGTCAGCCCGGACGCCCCACCGTGCGGAACCCCGCGTTCCCCATGGCGGAGTCGCGGGTGTTCTGAGAGCGGGCCGCGTTGCGGTACCGGTTGCAGTAGCTGTCGTGGCACAGGTAGGAACCGCCGCGCAGCACGCGGGCGTCGCCGCGGGCGGGGCCGCGCGGGTCGGTGACCGGGGCGTCGGTGTAGGTGTCGGGCGCGAACCAGTCGGCGCACCATTCCCAGACGTTGCCGACCGTCTGGAACAGCCCGTAGTCGTTGGGCGGGTAGGCCCGCACGGGGGCGGTGCCGAGGTGGCCGTCCTCGCGCGTGTTCACGGTGGGGAACGTGCCCTGCCAGATGTTGCAGCGCCACTCTCCGTCCGGACGCAGGTCATTGCCCCAGGGGAACCGGGCGCCGACCAGGCCGCCGCGTGAGGCCCACTCCCACTGGGCCTCGGTGGGGAGCGCGCGCCCGGCCCAGGCGGCGTAGGCCGCCGCGTCGTTCCAGCTCACCTGCACGACGGGGTGGTCGTCCAGGCCGTCCAGGTCGGAGAGCGGCCCGCCGGGGTGGCGCCAGTCGGCCCCCGGACGCCGAGCCACCAGGGCGTCTGGCCGGGACGTCCCACGATGTCGGCCCGGTCGGCCCGCACCAGCAGGTGGAACACCGCCGAGAAGCCGAACCGCTCCGACTCCGTGACGTACCCCGTGGCGTCCACGAAGACGGCGAAGTCGGCGTTGGTGACCGTCGTCGCGTCGATGTCGAACGCCTCGAGCCGGACCTCGTGGACCGGCAACTCGCCGTCGAACTCGTTGTGGTCACCGTTGTGGTCGCCCATCGCCAGGACGCCGGCCGGCACGTGCGCCTGCTCAATGCGGTGGGCGCCGGCCGGAGGCTCGGCGGAGGGTTGTGCGGGCGCGGGGGGCGTTCCGGGCGCGGGCGGCGCCCCGGTGGCGTCTCGGGTGGGGCCGCAGCACGCATGTTCGGACATGAGGGCAGGGTAGTCCGCGGTCGCCGGACCTTCCGCCGGCGGCCCGTGCGGTGACGTGTCCACGCGGGTGGTCCGTGCGGTGCCAGGACGGCTGCGGGTGGTCCGTGCGGTGAGGTCCCGAGCCGGGCGGACCGTCCGACGACGGGTCAATCTCGCCCGTCTCTCCCCGAGTGCCTCACCCAGCGCCTGGCTTCCTCAACTCCGCGACGGGAGTGCCCGGGCGGTCTGCCACAGCAGCCCGGAGACCCCATGCCCGACCGCGGCCTCGATCCGCCCGGACGCCCCCGGCGGCGCGCCCGCAGGCGGCTGTAGGCCAGGGCGACCGACGGCGTCCGGTGTTCGGCGGCGACGCAGTGCAGCAGGACGCGCTCGCCGGCGTCGCGCAGCGATGCCACCGTGCGGGCGGCGTCCGCCAGCGTCCAGGACAGGTCGGCGTTCTCGCGGGGGTCGTCCGAATCCAGGAGCCACACCTCGGCATGCCGCCCCGGCCCGACGCCCGCCGCGGCGAGGTCGAGGACGCCCACCCGCGAGAGCGAGACCACGGCCGTGACGCCGAGTTCGGCGCAGCGGGCCAGGTCGGCCTCGGTCCCCAGCAGGACGCCGGGGTCGTCGGGGTGCGGCACACCCAGCGGACGCTCCCGTCCGGTGAGCATCGAGGTGAGCCCGAAGCGGTCCTCGGGCTCGCCGGCGGTGGCGAGCGCCAGCCGAACCAGGTCGCGCCCGCGCAGTCCCGGCCAGCCGTGGACGCGACGCGCGAGGTCCGTGGGCAGCCCGGAGACGCCGTAGCGGGCCCCCAGCAGGGCGCCGGCGATCGCCGCGACGGTGTCGGTGTCGTTCCCGATCGCGATCGCCGCCTGCAGGGCCGCCTCCACGTGGTCGGGACCCTCCGCGTCGCGGGTCCAATGGATCGCGCTCCAGGCCGCCTGCAGCGCCGTCACGGTGAATGCGTTGGGCCTGAAGGCCTCGGGGGATGGGCCTCGGCGTCCTCGATGCGGGCCAGCCAGTCGGCGCGCGTGGCCGCCGGCAGGAGGGGGAGCCCCGCCCGGACGTCGAGTCGGCCCTCGGTCACGGCGACGCGCACCGCCTCCGACCACAGCACCGACGACTCGACGCAGAGGGGGTGCGCGTGGGTGAGGGCAGCGATCCGGCGGGCCGCGTCGGCCGTCTGCTCGGGATCGTCCAGGGCGACCAGTCCGACGACGCCGGTCCGCATCAGCGCGCCGTTGCCCGCCCGGTCGGCGGCCGCGCCCTCCGCGGAGGCGTCCAGCATGGCCGGCAGGACGCCTCCCGCGGAGCGTCGCGCCCGGCCCAGGACCGATGCGGTCTGGGCCCCGATGTCGGTGGCGCCCTCGGCCATCCAGGTCACGAAGCGGTCCGCGATGGCGGCCTCGTCGACGCCGCCGGCCGCGGTCACCTCGGCGATGCAGACGGCCATCTGGGTGTCGTCGGACCATTCGCCGGGCGCGTAGGGTCCCAGCCCGCCGCCGATCATCTGGGCGCGTCCGGCCGCGATGCGCGGCGCGAACTCGTACGGGACGCCGAGGGCGTCCCCGATCGCCTGGCCCAGCAGGACGCCGCCGGCGCGGTTGCGTTGCGTGGTGGTGAGTCGCATGGGCACACCCTTTCACGTCACTCTGACATTATCCACTCTTGCGCCCGGAGATCGCGGGGGAGGAGCATCGAACGACACCCACCGATCGGAGACGCCATGTCGTACATCCGCAGCCTGGACCACGTCGGAATGACCGTCCTCGACCTCGACCGTGCCGCCGCCTTCTTCGTCGCGCTGGGCCTGCACGAGGATGGTCGGACGCCGCTCGAGGGGCCGTTCCTGGACGCGGTGGTCGGCATCCCGGACACCCGCACGGAGATCGTCCTGCTCACCCCGCCGGGCGGTGGTCCGGGGTTCGAGCTGGCCCGCTTCGACAGCCCCGCCGGGGTGCCCGGCTCCCCGGACGCCCCCGCCAACGAGGTGGGGCTGCGGAGCGTCACCTTCCAGGTGGACGACCTTCCCGGGGCGGTCGCGCGGGCGGCGGAACTCGGCTACGGCCTCGTCGGGGGCGTGGGCGAGCACGACGGCGTGGTTGATGGCCGCGATCCGCGGCCCCGAGCGGATCGTCGTGTCACTGGCCGAGCGCCTGTCCTGAATCGGCCGCGGGTAAGAGGGCGCGCCCTGTCCGGACCGCCGCTCCGAGACGCCGGGCCGCCGCACTCCGGGTGGGCGGTGCTGATCTGCGCGGAGCGACAGGGGTGCCGGGCTGCGCTGCGCGCCGCTGGTCCCCGCGGCGCCGCCACGCGCCGCAGCAGGGACGCACTAGTTCGCGTCCCAACCTAGATAGCGGCACCATCATCAGGTGATCTCGGACAGGTGGCCGGCGGAGTGGTTGCGGGGCCTGCTGCAGGCGTCCGTGCTGGCGATCATCGCCGACGGGGAGACCTACGGCTACGTCATCGCCCAGCGACTCGACGACGCGGGCCTGGGCCGCATCAAGGGCGGGACGCTCTATCCGCTGCTCGGCCGGCTCGAGGAGGGCGGCCTGGTCACGTCGGCGTGGCGCGAGGGCAACGGCGGGCCGGGGCGGAAGTTCTTCACCATCACCGCCGCCGGACGCCGCGAGCTCGACCGGCTACGCGCCGACTGGGCGGCTTTCACCGCGATCACGAGCGAGCTGATCGGGGCGCCGCGGGAGCCATAGGGCCGCGGGAGACAGAAGGAAGGACCCACCGGGGTGAAGAGGGACTATCGGGTGCAGCCACCTCGGCACACCGTGGGAGAGAAGGCCGTCCGGTTCGCTGACGGCGTGGGCACGCACCTGGCCGGGCTGACCGGCCTGCTGCCGCGTCCGGCCGACTACCAAGGGCTGCGCCGCTCGTGGTTCCGCGACGTCCTGGCGGGCGTCACGGTGGGAGTGGTCGCGCTGCCGCTCGCCCTGGGCTTCGGCGTCGCGTCCGGCGCCGGCGCCGCCGCGGGTCTGGTCACGGCCATCGTGGCCGGCACCGACCTCTACACCAAGCTGAGCTGACCGGCTCGACACCGATGAGTGACCGGCTCGACACCGATGGGTGGCCGGCTCGAGGGCCGACTGAAGTGGTCGGCTGCGCTCCGCAGCGTGCTGCGCACCGAGTTCCGGCAGCCTGAGCGCTGGCAGCATCACGCCTCGGCCGGTGACGCCGCGGAGGCGTCCACTGCTCGGACGGGGAGCAACTTCCCGCCCCCTTTCGGTGCAGACGCCCCCGCTGGAACGGGGGCGTCTGCACCCAAAGGGGGCGGTTGGTTCCAGGAGTGAGCGGCTTGTCGCAAACGCGGGCGGTTCGTCGCAAACGGGGGCTGCTCGTGGCAGACGGGGGCGGTTGGTTTCAAAAGCGAGCGGCTTGTCGCAAGGGCGAGCGGTTCGTCGCAAACGGGGGCTGCTCGTGGCAGACGGGGGCGGTTGGTTCCAGGAGTGAGCGGCTGGTCGCAAACGCGGGCGGTTGGTCCCAAGAGTGAGCGGCTAGTTGTCCAGGCGGGTCGGGGTGGTGAGCGGCGGCAGGGACGACCAGGGGAACGCGATCCACTCGTCGGTCTGCTTCCACACGTAGTCGCACGCGATCACCGAGCGCGGCTTCTCGTACAGGACGGCCGTGCGCGACTCCGAGGCGTGCTCGTCGCAGAAGTCGCGGACCATCCGCAGCGTCTCGCCGGTGTCGGCGACGTCGTCGATGATCAGGACGGTGCGGTCGTCGAGGTAGTTCGTCGACGGCAGGGGCGGCAGGAAGATGGGCTGGGGAAGTCGCTGGTCGACGCCGGTGTAGAACTCGACGTTGATGATGTGGATGTTCTTGTGGTCCAGCGCGTACGCGATCGCCCCGGCCGGCAGCAAGCCGCCCCGCGTGATCGAGAGCACCACGTCCGGCCGGTAGCCCGAGTCGACGACCTGGCGCGCCAGATCGCGCGCCGCCTCCCCGAACCGATCCCACGTCAGGACTTCGCGCGCCGCATCACCCATGACCTCATCTTGGCAGCCCGACCCCGCGCAGGCCCACCCGTAGCGAGGGATCTCCCCGACCTTCCGCGAGCGCAACATCATGGCAAGCAAATGCAACTTGCCGGAAACGATGCACGAACACTGCCGGGCCATGGTTCGCTGACGCCACCACCGAACGACGGCGAAGGAGCTGTTCATGACGGAGAAGGTTCGTCTCGGCATCATCGGACTGGGCGCGGAGGGCGGCATGTACGCCGACTTCCTGGCCAAGGGGATGGTCCCGAACATGACCCTGGGAGCGATCTGCGACATCCTCCCCGAGAAGCAGGACCGGTTCGCCGCGCTCGGCGTCCCGTTCTTCGCCGACCACCGGGAGTTGATCGAGTCCGGGACGGTCGACGCCGTCGTCACCACGGTCCCGCACTACCTGCACCCCGAGATGGGCATCCACGCCCTCGAGAACGGCGTGCACGCCCTCGTCGAGAAGCCTGCGGGCGTGTACACCGCGCAGGTTCGCGACCTGATCGAGGTGGCCGAGCGCCACCCCGAGCTCCAGTTCGGCGTGTTCTTCAACCAGCGCACCAACCCGCTGTACAAGGACCTCAAGGCGCTGCTGGACTCCGGCGAGCTCGGCGCCCTGCGCCACACCTCCTGGACGATCACCACCTGGTGGCGCCCCCAGGGCTACTACGACCAGTCCGACTGGCGCGCCACGTGGGGCGGTGAGGGCGGTGGCGTCCTGGTGAACCAGGCCCCGCACCAGCTCGACCTGTGGCAGTGGCTGTGCGGCGTCCCGACGTCGGTGTTCGCCAAGTGCGCCTACGGGTTCAAGCGCGACATCGTGGTCGAGGACGAGGTGAACGCCCTGGTCGACTTCGGCGACGGCGCCACCGGCTCCTTCATCACGGCCACCCACGACCTCGACGGCACCGACCGCCTCGAGATCCTGTGCGACCGCGGCAAGATCGTCGTCGAGAACTCCAGCAGCGTGCGGATCACGCGCCTGACCGACGACGAGCAGGCGCTCAGCCGGAACCTCGACATGGACGCGGTCCGCCGGCTGTTCACCGGCCAGCTCGACCGCGCCGAGCTGATGACCACCGAGGAGAAGGACTACGGCAGCGTGTGGGGCGCCCAGCACGTCGAGGTCCTGCGCAACTTCGCCGCCGCCGTCCAGGGCGAGGAGGAACTGCTCGCCCCCGGCGCGGACGGCATCCACGGCGTCCGGCTCGCCAACGCGATCCACCTGTCCAGCTGGCTGGGCGAGGAGGTGTCGCTGGCGGACTTCGACGAGGACGCCTACCTGACCGAGCTGAACCGCCGCATCGCCGCCGAGGGGACGTTCCCCACCCGCTGATCTCCGCCCGGGACGCCGACCCCGACCCATTGCGGGCGTCGGCGTCCCGGCCGGAACCCACGGCTGTTCCGGACGCGACCCACGCCCCTGCGCGTGCCGTCCGCAGCACGACCACGCACCACCCGGACGCTCGCCCGTCCGGCCACCACCGAGACCGGACGCAGACGTCCGACCCACAAGTAGGAAGGGAGCAGCACCATGGCCGTGCTGGGAGTCCAGATGATGATGCTCAAGGAGCAGGTCGCCGACCAGGGGATGTTCGCGGTGCTGCAGCGCCTCGCGGACCTCGACCTGCACGCCGTCGAGGTGAGCCAGATCCCGATGGACGAGGCGAACACCGCCGACCTGGAGCGTGGCGTGGCCGAACTCGGCGTCCAGGTGGGCGCCCTGTCGGTGGCGCTCACGCCCGGCCCCGTCGTGACCGGGGACAACCTGGCCGAGCACTTCGACAAGATCGTCTCCGACTGCCGCCGCCTGGGGACGCGCTACGTCCGCATCGGCATGATGCCGTTCACCGCCATGGCGTCGAAGCAGGCGTGCGAGGCGTGGGCGGCCGAGTGCGAAGAGGCCGCGCAGCGGCTGGCCGCCGAGGGCATCACGCTGTGCTACCACAACCACCACGTGGACCTGGCGCAGTTCGACGGGGAGCGGATCTTCGACATCGTGCGCCGGGTGGCTCCGAGCCTGTTCTTCGAGGTGGACCTGCACTGGGTGCAGCGGGGCGGCATGGCGCCGCTGGCGATGCTCGAGCGCTACGCCGGCGTCTGCAAGCTGATCCACGTGAAGGACTTCCGGGTCACGCCGCTGCCCGCCGACGCGATCGAGAAGATGGCCGCCGGCGACTTCGCGGCGGGCTTCCAGGCGTTCCTCAACCTCGCCCAGTTCGCCGAGGTGGGGCAGGGGAACATGGACTGGCCGGCGCTGCTGCCCGCCGCCGAGCGCGCGGGTGCCGAGTTCCTCTTCATCGAGCAGGACGACACCTACGGTCGCGACCCGTTCGACTGCATCGCCGACTCGCGCGCCTACCTCGCCTCGATCGGCTACTGACCACCCCGGGACGCCGCGCGCCGGCGTCCCCGGCCGGCCGTCCGACCCCGGACGCCGCCCGCCCGGCCCCACCGGGACCCGCACGACCCCCTGTTTCAACGAAGAGAGAGGTACTGGGCCATGCCCGACACCAACTACCGGCCCGAGGGCGACCCGCTCGCCGGGTCCACGCAGGTCCCCGGCACCGACGACATCGCGGCCCTCACCCCCGCCGGGGTGAGCGTCCTGGACGGTGACGAGTTCGACGACGAGCGCGACTTCGTCCAGCCCCGTGGACGCCTCGGCGGCACGGTCGCGCTGGGCACCGCCCAGGCCATCGACGGGTCCGAGAGCGGGATCACCCGCACGTTCTTCCCGCAGATCATGGCCGCGTTCGGGCTCGGCAACACCGAGCTCGGCCTGCTGAACGCGATGGGCAACGCCGCCCGCATGCTGTTCGGACCGATCTGGGCGATGGTCGCGGACCGCTTCGGTCGCAAGGCCGTCCTCTTCGTCGTCACGGGCCTGTGGGGCGTGTGGACGATCGCCGCGGGCTTCGCCCCGAACTGGAACATGCTGCTGCTCATCTACGGGGTCTCGCTGATCGGCACCGTGGCGTCCGAACCGATCATCAACGGCCTGCTCGGCTCGCTCTACCGCCGCTCGGAGCGCGGCAAGGCGTTCGGCACCGTCCGGTCGGTGGCCGGCGGGCTCGGCTTCGTCATCACCCCGCTGCTGGGCCAGTTCGGCCAGAACCCCGAGGGGTGGCGCTGGGCCTTCATGACGATGGGTGGCCTGTCGGTCGTCTCGGGCGTGCTGATCCTGCTCTTCCTGCACGAGCCGCAGCGGGTCTCCGCCGCGGACCAGAGCGAGCTGAAGTCCGACGCCGGCATGTTCAAGCTGTCGGACGCCGCCAAGCTGTTCAAGATCCCCACCGTCGCGCTGATCGCGCCGATGCTGCTGCTCGTCACCTCGCTGGTGCTGTTCGGGTTCATGGGGCAGGTGTGGGCGCGCGACCTGGGCTACGGCGTCACCAACGGCGCCTACCTCCAGACGGTGTTCGCGGTCGGCTCCATGATCTCGGCGTTCGTGGGCGGCATGCTGGCCGACCGGTTCGTGCGGTGGTTCGGGCACAAGGGCCGCATCATGCTGTTCCAGATCTACTGCGTCGCGTTCGGCACGATCATCGCCCTCACCATGTACTTCGCGACGTGGTGGGACCCCGACGTCACGCCGTTGCCCAGCAAGGACGTGCTCAAGACCAACGACCCGAGCATCGCCTACTTCGCCATGGTGTTCCTGATGGGCCTGATCTTCTCGATCGGCTTCTCCGGTTGCGTGCTCCCGATGATCTCGTCGGTGTGCCCCAAGCAGCTCTCGGCCACCTCGTTCGCGGTGCTGTTCTCGTTCATCCAGGGCGGCATCAACGTCGTCTACTCGCTGGCCGTGGGCATCGTCGCCGACGCCATCGGCAGCCTGCAGCTCACCATCCTCATCGGCGTCTGCATCCCGTACTTCCTCAACGCGATCTACTGGTTCGTCTTCTACAAGGTCTACCCGCGCGACGTCGCGCTGCAGGCCGAGCGGACGCGCCTCATCGAGCAGGGCCGCTTCTAGCGACCCCGGAGCGGGGCGGGGGTGGATGCGGTGTCGTCCGCCCCGCTCCCGCGTTGGTCGGGACTGCAAGAATGGTGTTGTACCCCGGTCAGGAGAGGCCCCCATGGCGAAGGAACCCGTGCGCATGCGCGATGTGGCCGAGCGCGCCGGCGTCGCCGTCTCGACCGTCTCGCGCGTGATGACCACGCCGAACCGGATCAGCGCGGAGACCCGCAAGGTCGTGCTGGACGCCGCCCGCGACCTCGGCTACCACCACCCGCCGCCCGCCAAGACGCGCCCCGGCGGCCAGGGCGCGATCGCGGTGCTGATCCCCGACATCACCAACCCGTACTACTTCGACGTGATCCGCGGGACGCAGGAGCGCCTGCGCGACTCGGGCTACGCGGCGATGCTGTTCGACACCGAGCAGTCGGCGATCGCCGAGCTGACCTCGCTGGAGATGCTGGCCGGCAACGGCACCCCGGCGATCCTCGCGGCGACCCGGCTCACCGACGAGCAGCTCGGCGAGGTGGCCGGCACGCTGCCGATGGTCACGATCAACCGCAGCGTCCCGGGCGTCCCGTCGGTCAGCTCCGACACCGCCGCCGTCTTCGCCCAGGCGGTCGACCACCTGGTCTCGCTCGGCCACACCCGCCTGTGCTACGTCGCCGGTCCCGCCGGCTCGCAGTCGAACCGGCAGCGCTGGGAGGCCAGCGCCGCGGAGGCCGCGCGGCTCGGCGTCGAGCTGACGAGCACCATCAACTTCATCCCGCGCCACGACGCCGGGGCGGCCGCCGCCGACGCGGCGCTGGCCACGGGCGCGACGGCCGCGCTGGTCTTCAACGACCTGCTGGCGATCGGGGTGCTGGCCCGGCTGGCGGCCCGCGGCGTCCGCGTGCCGGACGACTTCAGCGTCGTCGGCTGCGACGACAGCTACGGGGCGAGCTTCTGCTCCCCACCGCTGACGACCGTCGCCTCGCCGAGCCGCCGCATCGGGCGGGAGGCCACCAGCATGCTGCTCGCCCGGCTCGGCGGCGGCCGGCCGCTGCTGGGGGACGCCGTGGTGCTGCCCTCCCACCTGCAGATCCGCGCGTCGACCGGACAGGCGCCCGCCTGAGCGTCGGAGGCTAAAGGCGCGCCTGCCACTTGTCGGTCCACACCGTCTGGTTGAACCGGCCGCGGAACGGCGAGACGCCGGTCAGCTTGTCCACCAGCCGGCGCAGCGTCGCCGGGTTGCCGTGGTAGGCGTGGACCACCGTGCGCATCATCGTCAGGTCGTGCAGGTGCGTGGTCTGGCAGAGCGAGACCAGCGCGGTCGGCACCTCCCGGGTGTACCAGGGGGCGTCCGAGCTGAGCGGGGTCCGCCAGCGGATCCGGTAGTTGTTCTCCGAGGCGTACCCCTCGACGTTGGCGACCACCAGGGCGGCGTCCACCGCGTCGCGGTAGGCGAGGGTGGCGCCCTTGGTGCGGACGCGGCCGTCGTTGAGGGTCACCTCGAAGCCGCGCGACTCGAGTTCGGCCGTGAGGGCGTCCAGGGTCGTGTCGGCCGGCCCCACGGACGCACGTCGCCCTCGAGGTAGTACAGCCGGATCCGCCGGTGCGTGCGCGGCGACAGCGGCAGGACGCCCGCGGTGTCCTTGACCAGCGTGATGCACCGGTCGGCCGCCTCGTCGCGCCAGCGCAGGTGCTCCTCGCAGCCGACCACGGCCAGGGCGTCCGGGCGACGCAGCAGCGTCCCCCGCGCCCGCCTCTCCGGCAGGTGCAGCCGGGCCTTCAACCCCAGGACGCGGCGCACGGCGTCGTCGAGCCGCTCGGGGGTGATCGTGCCGTCGCGGACCCCCGCCATCATGAAGCCGAGGTCCTCGGTGACGTCGTTGAGGAACAGGAACATGTCGCAGCCGGCGGCGATGGCGCGCGGGACGGCGTCCTCGCGCCGCATCGAGCCGGTGAGCCCGATCATGTGGCTGGCGTCGGTCATCACGACCCCGTTGAAACCCAGCCGGGTCTTGAGCAGCCCGTCGATGAGCTCGGGGCTGAGCGTGGCGGGCTGGATGTCGGCGTCGGTGAGGGTCGGGTCGAGCGCCCGGGAGTAGTGCGGCAGCGCTATGTGGCCGGCCATGATCATCTCGACGCCCGCGGCGATGTGGTGGGCGTAGATCCGGCCGAACGTGGCGTCCCACGCTTCGGGGTGCAGTTCGTTGACGCCCATCACGAGGTGCTGATCGCGCTCCTCGGTGCCGTCGCCGGGGAAGTGCTTGACGCACACGGCCAGGTCGGGGTCGGCGTCCCGCAGCCCGCGCGCCTGCGCGTCGGTCGAGCGGAGCACGTCGTCGACGGTCGCCCCGTGGGCGCGGGTGTTGATGACGGTGTTGCGCCAGTTCACCAGCACGTCGACGACGGGCGCGAAGGCCACGTTGACCCCCAGGGCGGACGCCTCGCGGCCGCCGACCAGGCCCGCGCGGTAGGGGACCTCGGTTCCGTCGGAGGCGTCGCACTGGGCCCCGTTGGCCAGGTAGGTGCCCTCCTCGCAGCACAGGTCGCCGCCCGACTCGGGGTTGGCGGCGACGAGCAGCGGGATCGGCGAGGAGCCCTGCAGGTCGTTGACCAGCGCCTGCACCTGCGCGGCGGTCCCGCCGGTGTAGCGGATGCCGCCCAGGCCGTGCCGCGCCAGGTCCGCCTCGCCCGACGCGCTGAGGCCAGGATCGAGGGTCGGGTCGGGAAAGTACATCCCCACGAAGAGCTGCCCGACCTTCTCCTCCACCGTGAGGCCGGCCAGGGTCCGCTCCACCCAGTCCACCTGATCGTCGTCGAGGCGGAAGGGGACGGCGCGCAGGTCCACCGTGGGACTCATCGTGGGATCGCTCCTTGTCGGATCGCGGCAGGACGCCCGCAGCGATGCGGTCGTCGGTCGGTGTCGGTGCTGGGGTGATTGGACCCCAGCCCAGGGCCCGAACGGAACGCCTTGCCGGGGTTTGGCCGCGATCGGACCCGCGCGGAGGCAAATGAGGACAACCCTCTACCACTTTCGAAAGCGTTATCGATAGGCTCGTGGGCACTCGCCCGTCCCAGACCGCCACCTCGAGCGAGGCTCACCAACCCGACGATTCGACGCGCAGCCGCGCGCCCGGAGACAACTCAACATGACCAGGACCCTGACCGTCGGCGCGCCCACCCGCGTGATCGTCGCGTTCACCCTTCCCCTCCTCATCGGCAACCTCTTCCAGCAGGCCTACCAGTTCACCGACGCCGCGGTCGTCGGACGCATGGTGGGTGTCGACGCGCTCGCGGCCGTCGGCGCCTCCGGCTCGCTGGTGTTCCTCCTCCTCGGCTTCACCCTGGGCGCCGCCAACGGGCTCGCCATCCCGGTGGCGCGCGCGTTCGGCTCCGGCGACATGCCCGCCATGCGTCGCCACGTCGCCCTCGGCACGCTGGCGTCGGCGGCGATCTCGGCGGTCATCGTGCTCATCGGACTGCGCTACACCCGCCCGATGCTGGCGCTCATGCAGACCCCCGACGTCCTGATGGAGGACGCCGCCGCGTTCCTGATGATCACCTTCGCCGCCGCGCCGGTGACCATGGCGTTCAACTACCTCGCCGCGATCATCCGCGCGCTGGGCGACAGCCGGACCCCGCTGATCTTCCTGATGCTGGCGTGCTTCGTGAACGTCGGCCTGGTCGTCCTGTTCATCGGGAGCTTCGGCTGGGGCGTCGGCGGCGCCGCGTGGGCGACCGCGATCTCGCAGTTGGCGTCGGTGGTGGCCTGCCTGTGGCTGATCCGCGTCCGGATGCCGCAGCTGTGGCTGTGGCGCGAGGACTGGCTGCCCAAGCGCGGCGAGACGGGCGAGTCGGTGCGCCCGGGGCTGGCGATGGGCTTCCAGATGTCGGTGATCGCGATCGGCGCGGTCATCCTGCAGTACGCCATCAACGGGCTCGGCCCGGACGCCGTCGCCGCAGCCACCGCGGCGGTGCGCGTCGACCAGGTCGCCGTCGCGCCGCTGGCGTCCTTCGGGCTGGCGCTCACCACGTTCGTCGCGCAGAACCGCGGCGCCGGCCACTGGCGCCGGATCCGGGTGGGCGTCTGGGAGATCAGCCTGCTGACCTGGCTCGTCTCGCTGCTGATGGGCGGCCTGATCTACCTGTTCGGGACGCCGGTCGCCCAGGTGTTCGTCGGCGCCGGCAACGAGGCGGTCGTCTCGCTGGCCCACGACTACCTCGTCGTGCAGGCGGCGCTGTACCCCGTGCTGGCCTCCCTGTTCGTGCTCCGCAACGCCGTGCAGGGCCTCGGCTCGAACCTGATGCCCACGCTGGCCGGCTTCATGGAGCTCGTCTTCCGCGCCGTGGCCGGCCTGCTCCTGGTCGGGCCGCTCGGCTTCTTCGGCGTGGCGATCGCCGCGCCGCTGGCGTGGATCGGAGCGGTCACGCCCGTCGCGATCGCCTGGTTCGTCCGCCGGCGGGAGCTCATCCGGTGGGAGGGTCCCGACGTCCGCACGCCGAGCCCCGGCCGCGTCCCGGTGCTCGCGGCCACCTGACGACGCCCGCCGCGGGGTCCCCGCCCCGGACGCCCCGGCGGCGCGGCGCGCGGGAATTGTCGGGGGCGGGATTTACGCTCGCGTCATGTCGACCTCGCAGGTCCTTCCCCGGCCGGCGACCGCCTCGAAGCCGACGACGCCGCGCGAGCGATTCGCGGGGCTGGACGGGCTGCGGGCGCTCGCCATCCTCGCCGTGTTCGTCTTCCACCTGCACGACGGCTGGCTGCCCGGCGGCTTCCTCGGGGTGGACGTCTTCTTCGTGCTGTCGGGGTTCCTCATCACGGCCCTGCTGGTCCGCGAGATCAACGACCGCGGCCGGATCGACCTGCGCGGCTTCTACGTCCGGCGGGCCCGCCGGCTGCTGCCGGCCCTGGCGCTGTGCCTGTTGCTGGCCACGCTGATCGCCCGGCTCGTCAGCCCCGAACTCGTCGTCGGGATCGGCCGCCAGCTCGCGGGCGCGGCGACGTTCTCCACGAACTGGCTGGAGATCGCGTCCGGGCAGAGCTACTTCGACCAGACCGCCCCGATCCTGTTCATGAACCTGTGGTCGCTGGCCGTGGAGGAGCAGTTCTACCTGCTGTGGCCGATCGTGGCGTTCGTGCTGCTGGTGCGGCTGCGTCCGGGCGCGCGCTACCTGGTCCCGCTCACGGTGGCGGCGGCCTCGACCGTGCTGATGGCCGCCCTGTTCGCTCCCGGGCAGGACGCGACCCGCGTCTACTACGGCACCGACACGCACCTGATGGGACTGATGCTCGGGGCCGCGCTGGCGTTCACGTGGACCGGCCCGCGGCGCGCCCCGGTCGAGGCGTTCGCCCTGCGGCACCGCGCCTGGCTGGGCCCGGTCGCGCTCGCCGGGCTGCTGGCGGCCATGGTGCTGCTCGACGAGTCCTCCCCGCTGACCTACCGCGGCGGGTTCGCGGTGGTCTCGGTGCTGACCGGCGTGCTGGTGCTCGCGACGATCGCGCGCGGGCTCGGCGCTCCCACCCCGCTGCAGCGCCTCCTGGACGCCCGCGTCCCGACCTGGATCGGACGCCGGTCCTACGGGCTCTACCTGTGGCACTGGCCCGCCATCGTCGTCGCGGACGCCCTCCTGCCCGGCGCCCCCGGATCGGTCGAGTTCGGGCTCTCCCGCGTCGCGGCGGTGCTGGCGACCGTCCTGGTGGCCGAGGCGTCCTTCCGGTTCGTGGAGGCGCCGGTCCTCGCCCGCGGCTACCGCGCGGTCGCGGCGGACGCCGTCGGGCGGCTGCGCCGGATCGGCGTCGCCCGCGCCCGCGCCTGGGTGGCGCTCAGCCTCGTCGGCGCGCTCGCGTTCGGCGCGCTCGTCGCGACGGCGCCGCTGCAGTCGGAGACCGCCCGCGTCCTGGTGGAGAACGCCGTGGCCGCGGAGCCGACCCTCGGCGCGCCCGGCCCGGCCGCCGGCTCCGGCGAGCCCGCCCCCGGCGCCCCCGAGCCGGGTCCGGCCGGCGCGCCCGCGCCCGGGCAGAGCGACGCGGACACCGGCACAGCCGCCACCGGCACAGCCGCCACCGCCCCCGGGCAGGGGCAGCAGCCCCCACGGCCGGCCCGAGCGCCGCGCCGGGCGGCGTGCCGTCGGCCCCGGCGGCTCCCGCGGCCCCGTCCGCGCCCGCCGCGCCGCCCGCCCAGGACTGGTCGGTGCCCGCCGGCGCCGAGATCGACGGCTTCGGCGACTCGATGATGGTGGCCTCGGCGGCGGCGCTGAAGAAGCAGCTGCCGGGCATCCGGCTGGACGCCAAGTCGAACCGGCGCTGGTCCCAGGGTCAGGAGCGGATCGTCGCGCGCGGCACCGACATCCGCCGCGCCGTGGTGATCCACCTGGGACTCAACTGGGGCACGCACCCCTCCGACGTCACCGCCGCCCTCGACGCGCTGGGCCCCGACCGGATGGTCGTCATCGTCAACCTGTACGGGACGTTCGCCCGGGTGAAGGCCGACAACGCCGCGCTCGCCGAGGCCGTCCAGGGGCGTCCCAACGTGATCGTCGCCGACTGGGAGGCGCTGGTGCGCGCGGACCCTCGGGCGGTGCAGTCGGATCGGCAGCACCCCAGCGCGCGCGGGGCCGCGCAGTACGCGGTCATGGTCGAGCGGGCGTTCGCGGATCTGTCCGCCCGGCACGCCGGCAGCGCGGCGCCCGCGGGGGCACCGCGTGGCTGAGGTCCTGGTCGTCGGGACGCTGACGGAGTTCTACGCCGAGGACCTTCGAGAGCGGGACGGCTCCACACCACGGCTCATGCCGGCGGGGGAGCCGGGCGCAGGGCCGGCCCCCGACGCCGCGGTCGCTGATCAGCCGCCCGAGGAGGTCGTCGCGGCCGTCCGCAGGTGGCAGGTCGGGCTGTGCACCCAGCTCGGCGTCCGGCTGTGGGACGAGGCCGCCGGCGTGCGCGGCGACCGCCTCAAGCCGGGGGAGTGCGGCGTCGAGGCGGTGCACCTGCTGGCCGCCTACCTCGAACGCCCGGAGCTGGATCCCCGCCGCCGCGGCCTGCCCGCGGACGCTCCGGGAACCCGCGCCGCGGCGGTGGCGGTGGCCTCGGCGTACCCCCACCGGCAGAGGTTCCCGACGCTGCTGGGCGGCGTGCCCGTCTGGCTGCCCGTCCCCGGTCCGACGGTGTTCCAGCTCGTCGGCCCCGACGGCCGGATGATGCGCTTCGGGTCGCTCGCGTCCCTGCGGCGGGAGGTGGACGACCTGGTCGCCGCCGCGGGTCTGCGGCCGGACGATCTGGCGGACGCCCTCGCCCACGACCCGCCCCCGCGGGACGCGGATCTCGACGAGGCGGGACGGCACGGGCTGGCCGCCTTCGCCGAGATGATCGGGCGGGCCGAGCAGCGCCGGCTGCCGCTGTGGCGCGCCCACCGCACCCCGCCGCCGCTCGCCTGACGTCGGACCCGCGTCAGGAGCCCCAGACGGCCGTGGCCCCGGCGTGACCGGTGAGGACGATCAGAACCAGCGCCGCCAGCGACGCCACCACGATCACCCCGCCGACCAGCACCGCTGCGGCACCCCGCTCACCGCCGGGACGCCGCACCCACAGGTGAAGCGGGACGGCGAGCGCGAGGACCAGCGTGGGCCACGGCGTCCAGGTGCCGAACTGCTGGTGGCGGGCGATCCGGGTCGACCCGGCGACCCCGATCTCGTCGGCCAGCAGGGGCCCGGTCAGCATCGCCGCGAAGGCGGACGCGGCCGCCACCACCGCCACGCCGGCCACCAGCGTTCCGAACCGCGCCCGCGCCCGGGCGGAGACGACGATCGTCAGCGCCCCCAGGGCCGCGAGCGGGACGAGGATGACGGCCGCGTGCACGATGAGGGGGTGCAGCGGGAGACCGAGCACGTCCACGATCAGGCCTTGATGGCGTCGCCGTCGCGGTTCAGCACGAACCAGACGCCCTGGAGGCCGGCACCGGCGACGTCGCGCGGGGCGGCGTCGTCCTTCCAGTAGTACAGCGGCCAGCCGTTGTAGGTGGCCTGCGTGCGGCCGTCCGCGCGCTGGAACGAGCCCAGCTTCGAGTCGTCCACGCCCTGGCCGGCGGTGGGCTTGCCGATCAGCGGCGGCCAGTTCTTGAGGCACTGGCCCTCACAGGCGCTCTGGTTGGGGCTGTCCTTGGTGAACAGGTAGAGGGTCATCCCCCGACCGTCGGTGAGGATCATGCCGAGCTGGGCGGTGTCGGTGAGCGTGAGGGCCAGGGTGCCGGCGTCCGCGCCGACCGGGGCCGCGCTCGGGGTGCCGCCCGCCGGCGTCGAGGTCGCGGCGGGCATGGGGAGGCGCCGTAGTCGCCGGCGCCCGCCTGCGGGCCCGGGGATCCCGGCGTGCTGCAGGCCGCCAGCAGTGCCAGGCCGGCGAGGGTGACCGCCGTGCGCCGGATGAGGGAAGCTGTGTTCGTGGTCATGTCGACTCCTCGTGGTCGTGGACCCGCGATGGGAGGGCCCGGCTCCCGAAAGGGATACCGGTGATACGGCCGGAGCGGGGCGAGGGATTGGCCGCGGGCGCAATCCCTGGCGCCCCCGCGGCCGTACCTCCACGCATGGAGCTGTTCTCGCTGGCCGACCGCGCCCCGGACGCAGCGCTGGTCGCCGGCCTGGCGGTCGGCGACGAGGCGGCGGCGGTCGCCTTCGTGCGGCGCTTCGAGCACCGGGTCTTCGGGCTGGCGGTGTCCGTGACACGCGACCGGGGCCTGGCCGAGGAGGTCAGCCAGGAGGCGTTCCTGCGGGCGTGGCGCGCGGCGGCCACCTACGACGTCCGGAAGGGGTCGGTGCTCACCTGGCTGCTCGTGATCACCCGCAACCTCGCCATCGACGCGATCCGGAAGCGCCGGTCCTCCCCGACGGACGCCGACGCGCTCGAACGGCTGCTGGCCACCTCGGCGCCGGACCCGACCGCCGACGCCGACACCCGCCTGGACGCCGCGGGCGCGGCCACCCACCTGCGCGACCTCCCGCCGGAGCAGGCGCGCGCGCTGGTCCTGGCCGTCGTCGGTGGGTGCACGGCCCAGGAGGTCGCCGACCACGAGCACATCCCGCTCGGGACGGCCAAGACGCGGATCCGGTCCGGACTGCGCCACCTGCGACGAGCCGTGGAGGCCGAACATGACTGAGCACATCGACGACGACGCCCTGGTCGCGCTGGCGCTCGCCGACGTCGAGCCCGAGGAGCGGGACCGCCTGAGCGCCCACCTGGACGTCTGCCCGCCCTGTCACAGCGCCTACACCGACGTCGAGGTCGCGGTGCGGCTCACGCTCGCCGCGTCCCCGCCGCTCGCGCCGCCGGCCGGGTTCTCCGGGCGGGTGCTGGCCGCGATGAACCTCGACGCGGACCAGCCGGCCGGGGGCGTCCCCTTCGGCGGAGGCGTCCCGTCCGGCGGAGACGTGTCCTTCGGCGCCGGCGGCGCGACCATTCCCACCGGGCCCGCCCCCGCGCTCAGGCGGACGGGGGCCGGGCGGAGCGGCCGACCCTCCCTGCGGGGGCCGTGCGGGGGCCGGGATCTGGCGTGTGGCCGCTCGTCGCGGCCGCCGCGGCCGGCCTGCTGCTGGGCGCCCTGGTCACCTGGGTCGCGCTGGTGCCGGGCGGCCTCGCCGCGCCGCCGCCGGCGTCCCCGAACCCGCGGCCGGCGTCCGCGCTGGTGACCGGGACCGGCGAGCGGGTCGGCTCGGTCGACCGCACGGCGCTGGAGTCGGGGGACGTGCTGGTCATCACGGTGCAGGCGCGGCCCGGGGCCAGCTACGAGTGCGTGCTGGTCATCGGGGACGGCTCCCGCGTCAGCGGGGGCGTGTGGACGCTGGGGGACTACGGTCCGGGGTCGGCGATCTGGGTCGTCCCCACGGGCGGCGCCACCGTGCGCGGCGTCGAACTGGTGGCCCCCTCCGGAACGGTGTGGTCGCGCGCCGAGCTCTGAGGCGGTCCTTCCGGTGCGGCCGGCCGTGGCCGGCTCAGAGCTCGCGCCAGCCCACGGCGTCCGGGCGGGAACCCGAAGCGGCGAACTGGCGGACGGCGCGCTCGGCGTCCGCGGCGGGGACGACGGTGTCCGCGGGGAGCGTGATGTCCTGCCCGGCCGGGTCGGGGAAGTGACGCGACGGCCCGTCGCGGTCGGGACCGACCGATTGCAGCCCCGGGTGCCCGGGCCCGGCGAACCAGTGCAGCACGGCGTCCTCGCCGTTGAAGGCGGCCGTCAGCAGCGGGTAGGCCGGCGGCGAGGCCGAGATCTCGTAGTGGTCGGCGCTTCCGCGGCCGGCCAGCAACGCGTCCAGCGCGGCGGCGTCCGGCACGTGGTGGTAGCCGGCCAGGTCGAAGACGTCGAGCGGGCGTCCATCCTCGTGCCGCGCCGGCTCGCCGGCCCGATGCCCGCCGTGAGGCTGCACCGACCCTCGCCCCGCCGCCTGGATCCCCAGGTGCCCCGACTCCGTCGTGGCGGGGTGCGGTGACTGCGCGGTCGCGACGGGGTGGGACGCCGGGTCGGCGACGTTGCCCACCATCGTGACGGGGCCGGGCGGGGACCACCACGCGCTGCGGGGCCGCGCCTGCGCAGGCGGCTCCGCGGTCAGGCGGGCGCCGTCCGGCAGCAGGGTCGGGACCTGCTGCTGGCAGTAGATGCACGTCCCGAACGGATTGTTGTGGTGGATCGTGCCGCCCGAGGACGCCGCCGCGCGCACCTGGAGCGCGGCCTTCCCCTCGATGTGTCCGGCGGCGACATAGCGGGCTTCGGGTGGGGTCTGGTCCATG
Source organism: Propioniciclava coleopterorum (assembly GCF_011393335.1). NCBI lineage: Bacteria > Bacillati > Actinomycetota > Actinomycetes > Propionibacteriales > Propionibacteriaceae > Propioniciclava > Propioniciclava coleopterorum. Next base: position 1,742,065 of record NZ_CP049865.1, read on the forward strand.
ACGGGCCTCCTGCCTCGGGACTGCGACGCTACGGCACCCGTCCCCGGGGCGGCCAGCCCGCGGCCGGCCGATGCCTGGGCGCGCGGCGGGCACGGGCTGTTCGAGCGGGTCACCAACCTGGTGCGGGTGCACGCGCCGGGCGCGGCCATCGCGTTCAACGCCACGCCCGAGGACACCTGGGAGGCGGCCGCCCGCTGGGTATGGTGACGCCGCGGCTGGGCGGGTTCCCGGTGGGCGGACGCCGCAGCGAAGTGAGCGGACGCCGCGGCGCCGGTCAGGCCCGCGGAAGCACCGTGTAGACCAGCCGCGCGAACTGGCCGACCCTGGTCGCCGACTCCAGCCGCAGCCGGTCGGACTCCACGCGCCGCGGCAGCAGCGGGGCGCCGCCCGCCAGGGCGACCGGCGCAACCGAGATCGCGATCTCGTCCAGGGCGTCCGCGTCGAGGAACTGCCCGGCGAGGTCCCCGCCCCCGACGACCCAGATGTCCCGGTCGCCGGCCGCCTCCCGGATCGCCGGCAGCGCGTCGCTCACCGGGCCGGACACGAACCGGATGTCGGTGCCCCGCGGGACGGGCAACGTCCGGGACGTGAAGACGAAGCACGGACGCTCGCCGTGGAACTCGGCCCAGCGCTCCGGGTGGGCGAGGATGTCGGACTCCTCCAGCACCCACTCGTAGGTGGTCGAGCCCTCGACCATGACGCCGGGGTCCGCGGGGAACAGGCCCTCGTCGGGCTGGGTGCCGTTCTCGACCGCGAAGAGCCAGGCCAGCGAGTTGTCCTCGTCGGCGATGAAGCCGTTGAGGGTGGTGGCGGTGTCGAAGATGATGCGTCCCATGCGTCCGACGCTGTCACACGCGGCTTCCCCGCGCCAGAGCGTCAGGGGAGCTCGAGCCCGACGACCTCGCCGATGACCGTCAGCGCCGGCGGCCGGACGCCCGCGGCGTCCGCGAGCGCGGGCAGCGACCCCAGCGTCCCGCGGACCACCGTCTGGCCGGGGAGCCCCGCGTCGGCGACGATCGCGGCCGGGGTGTCGGCGGCCATCCCGCGCGCGATCAGCCCGGCGCTGATCGCGGGCAGCGCCTTGACGCCCATCAGGATGACCAGCGTCCCGGCGAAGCGGGCCAGGGCGTCCCAGTCGACCGTCGAGGCGGGGTGATCGGGTCCGACGTGCCCGGTCACGACCGTGAACTGCTGCGTGATGCCGCGGTGCGTGACGGGGATGCCCGCGAGTTCGGGCCCCGCGATCGCCGACGACACCCCTGGGATGACGCGCACCGGGATGCCCGCCGCGGCGCACGCCAGCCACTCCTCGCTGCCGCGCCCGAACACGAACGGGTCACCGCCCTTAAAGCGCACGACGGTCGCGCCGGTGCGGGCGTGCTCCACGAGCAGGTCGTTGATGCGGTCCTGCGCGGTCTGAGCGCCGCGCGGGAACTTCGCCACGTCGATCAGCGTCGCGCCCGGGCGGCACTCTTCGAGGCAGGCCGCCGGGGCGAGGTGGTCGTACAGCACGACATCGGCCTCGCGCAGCGCCCGCAGCCCGCCGACGGTGAGCAGATCGGGATCCCCGGGCCGCCGCCGACCAGCACGACCTGGCCGACGCGCATAGGCGTCGCCGTGGGGGGAGCGGTGCGGCCGTCCGCCGCGGGATGGTTCTGGACCGGGGCATGAAGCGCCACGGAGCCTCCTCAGGTTTCCTCGCCCGAATGCGTAGCTCGGCAGCGGGGCGAGTTCCTGACTCACGGCCCTGGTGGGGGCCGCTCACAGTGGCGGGACCGTCCCGGAATCGCTGTCGCTCACCGGAGTTCCTCAGCACGTCGCTGCGGGCGTCAGTATGGCACACTCGCCCCCGACTCCCCGGGCCGAAAGGACGCCGACGCCATGCGCCTCCCCCTCGCCACCGCGGCCGGACTGCTGCTGGGCTGGCTGGCCGACCGGGCGCTCGGCGACCCCCGCCGGTTCCATCCCGTCGCCGGCTTCGGGCGCGCCGCCGGGATGCTGGAGGAGCGCTGGTACGCCGACTCCCGCGTCCGGGGTGCCGCGCACGAGGCCGTCCTCGTCGGGGGCGCGGTGGCCCTGGGCGTCGTCGCCGAGCGCTGCGTGCGCGAGCGACCGCTGCTGCGCGCCGCGCTGACCGGGGTGGCGACCTGGGCCGTGCTGGGTGGGCGCTCGCTCGCGGCCGAGGCCGAGGCGATCGCGGACGCCCTCGCGGCCGACGACATCACCGCCGCGCGCGGGCGCGTCCGGAACCTGGTCAGCCGCGACCCGGCGACCCTGGACGCCGCCGGCATCGCCCGCGCGACGGTTGAGTCGGTCGCCGAGAACACCTCCGACGCGGTGGTGGCGCCGCTGTTCTGGGGCGCGGTCGCCGGCGTCCCGGGGCTGCTGGGCTACCGCGCGATCAACACCCTCGACGCGATGGTCGGCTACCGCAACGCGCGCTACGAGCGCTTCGGGTGGGCCGCCGCGCGCGTCGACGACGTGGCCAACTGGGTGCCGGCGCGGTTGGCCGGCGCGCTGGCGGTGGCGTGCGCGCCGCTGGTGGGCGGGAGCCGCGCCGCCGCCGTGAGGGCGGTGCGGGAGCAGGCGTCCGCGCATCCGAGCCCCAACGCCGGCGTGGTCGAGGCCGCCTTCGCGGGGCCCTGGGGGTGCGACTGGGGGGACGCAACGTCTACGGGGGCGTCGTCGAGGACCGCGGCGAACTCGGCTACGGCGACCCGCCGACCCCGGAGGACGTGCCGCGCGCCACCCGGCTGGCGGGCGCGGTGTCCGCCGGCGCGCTCGCCGCCACGGTGCTCGGACGCCTCGCGCCGGCGCTGTGGCCGCGGCACCGGCCGCGCTGAGGAAGGCGATTTCCCCGGCGGGATCTGCCCCGCCACAAGGCATTCGGGGATCCATCGCGGTTTCTCAGGATTCTTTCAGGGTGGTTGTGAGTCCCTTCCGACTTATCCACAGAAATCGTGGAAATGCGGCGGTTGTCCACATTCGAATGGTGGACAACTGGCGCGAAAGGGGCGGCGTTCCTTAGAGTCGGGCTCGTCCCACACCCCCGGACGACGAGGACCCACCCCCATGGATGCTCACCCTTCGCCACCTTCGCGACCCCTCGTGAGGCTGCGCCGCAGCCCCGCCTGGCTGGCCTTCGGCGTGGTGGCCGTGTGCCTGGGCGGATTGTTGTCCGCATTCGTGTATCTGAATGCGGTCGAATCCCAGCCGGTTCTTCGGGTGAATCGCACCGTGTACCGGGGCGAGGTGTTGGCGGCCGCCGATCTCGATGTTGTGCAGGTGGGATCGGGCCTCGACCTGCGCACCGTGCCCGATCGCCGCATCGGGGAAGTGGTCGGCCAGGCGGCCATCACCGACATTCCCGCCGGGTCGCTGCTGATCGACGGAACGTGGGGTGCGGCCGCCCAGCCGACCGGCGTGGCACGCGTGGGCGTCCGGCTGAGCCCGGGCCGGTTCCCGGGCGGAGACCTGCGGCCGGGCACGCCGTTCCTGATGGTGGCGTTGCCCGAGGCGGCCGCCGCGCCCGCCGACCTGCCGGCCAGCGTTGCGGCGACGCTGGTCGCGGCCCCGGCGGCGCAGCCGGACGGCTCGCTGGCCTTCGACCTGTACGTGCCCACCGAGCAGGCCGAACTCGTCAGCCGATTGGCCGCCGCCGACCGGATCTCGCTGGTCCAGCAGGGGAGCAACCGGTGAGCGCCGTGGTCCTGGCCGGGGCCAGCGGTGCGCCCGGCGTGACCACCACAGCGCTCGGCCTCACGCTCGCCTGGCCCGGCGACTGCCTCCTCGTGGACGCCGATCGCTCGGCGCCGCAGACGCTGCTCGCGGGCTACCTGCAGGGTCAGGCGGCGACGGCCGGGCTGGAGGCGGTGCTGCAGGCGCACCGGGAACGGACGCCGCTGGCGGAGGCCCTCGACGGGGCGATTCGCCCGATCCCCGGGCCCCCGGGCGACGCGGGACGTCGCGGCTTCCTCCCAGGGTTCAGCCACCTCGGCGCCGTGGACCTGTTCGACCAGGCGTGGCAGCCACTGCTCGCCGAGTTCGCGGCCCAGGACCGCGACGTCGTCATCGACGCCGGACGCACCGGCCACCGCGGCCTGCCCGAGGCCCTGCTGCGGGACGCCGGGCTGGTCGCGCTGGTGTGCCGGACGTCGCTGATCGGGTTGGCGGGCGCCCGGCTCCACCTCGCGGCGCTGCTCGACCACGGGCCCCTCGACCGGGTCGGCCTGATCCTCGTGGGGCCCGGGCGTCCGTACCCGGCGGCCGAAGTGGCCGAGCAGTTCGGCGTCCCGGTGCTGGCGGAGATCGCCTGGGACCCGGCCTCGGCCGACGACCTGCACGCCGGCCACGCGTCCATGGGTAGACGTTGGCCCCGCGGTGCGCTCGCGCGCTCGTTTGCACGGGCGGCCACCCGCCTGCACGCGGCGACCCGGCGCGAGGAAGTCCGGGTGGCGCCATGACCGAGACCGGGATGCGCAGGCTCGCCGACGTGCCGCTGCTGCAGGCGGTCCCCGCCTTCACCGTCTCCCTCGCCGAGGCCCGACGGGTGGTCGCGCCGCTGCCCGCGGACGAGGTTGATTGGGGCCTCGTCGTCGCCCTGCGGCGCCGGGCGTCGGACCAGGTGGCAGAGGCGGCCCTCGAGCACGCCGAGCGCACGGGCGTGCCGCTCGGCGACGCCGACCGCCGGCTGATGGCCCGCTCGGTGCTGCGGGAGGTCGTCCGCGGGCACGCCGAGGAGCGCAGCAGGCTCGGCGATCTCTGGACGGTCGACCGCGAGCAGCGCTACGCGAGCGCCCTGGAGGACGCCATCTTCGGGTTCGGGCGCATGCAGCCCCTGTTCGAGCTCGCGGGCGCCGAGAACATCGAGATCCACGGCCACGACAGCGTGGTCGCACAGTACGGCGACGGCCACCGCGAGGCGCTGCCGCCCGTCGCGGACAGCGACGAGGAACTCGTGGAGGCGGTGCGCTTCCTCGGCGAGTCGGTGAGCCCGCCGCGTCCGTTCGACGACGCCCACCCGACGATGACGCTCGCCCTGGGCGACTCGCACCGCCTGCACGCGATCGGCTTCGGCCTGTCGTACCGGCCCTCGATCACGATCCGCCAGCACATCCTGACCTCGATCACCCTGCCCGAACTCGTGGACGGCGGCATGCTGCCCGATGAGGTGGGCCGCCTGCTCCACGCCGCGGTGCTGGGGCGCAAGTCGATCGTGATCGCCGGCGACCAGGGCGCGGGCAAGACCACCCTGCTGCGGGCCCTGATCGCCTCGATCCCCGAGAACGAGCGCTTCGGCACCCTCGAGACCGACTACGAACTCCTCACCCACCTGCAGCCCGGCCGGCGCAACATCCTGGCCCTGCAGGCGCGCGTCGGGCTCGGGGAGGTCGCCGACGGGCGGCACCTCGGCGAGTTCAGCGTCGCGGAGCTCATCCCCGAGGCGCTGCGGCAGAACCTGTCGCGCCTCATCGTCGGCGAGGTGCGCGGCGCGGAGGCGGGCGCGATGTTCGAAGCGATGCAGTCCGGAGCCGGAACGATGAGCACGACCCACTCGCATTCCGCGGACTCCACGATCGACCGGCTGGCCGCGCGCGTCGCCCAGGGCGGCGTCCTGACGGTGGGGGAGGCGTACCGCCAGATCGCGCACCACGTCGCGCTGATCGTCCACGTCCGGCTGCAGGACGACACCTGGCGCGGTGGTGTCCGCACCCGCGCGGTGTCCGAGGTCGTGGCCCTGACCGGCGCCCTGGAGAACGACCGCCCGGTCACGCACCGTGTCTACGACGCCGATCTGGCGCCGACCCTCAACGCGGAGACCCGGCTCTGGGCCGATCTGGAGCCATTCTGGGCCGACTGGAGGGGTCGATGATCCCCCTCGGCGTGCTGGGAGTCTGCCTCGCCGTGGCCGGGGCGGTCGTGCTGGCCGCCGTCGCCGCGGGGGTGCTGGTGCAGACGCCGGCGTCCCCATCATCCACAGGTCTGTGGACGAAGACTGTGGACAACGTCCGCGCCGTGCCGCGGCGCACCTGGGTGCTGCTCCTTCTCGCGGCCGTGTCGGCCGTCGCGGTCACCCTGTGGACCGGGTGGCCGATCATGCTCCTGATCGTCCCCGTCGCCGTGGTCGGCATCCCCGAACTGCTGCGTTCGCCGCCTCCCCGCGAGCTGGAGCTGCTCGAGGCCCTCGATCGCTGGGTGCGGGGGCTGGCCGCCACGATGGGGGCGGGCCGGTCGATCACCGACGCGTTGCGCGCCGGTGCGCGCAACGCCCCCGACCAGCTCCGCGAGCCGTTGGTCAGGCTCGTGCAGCGCCTCGACGACCGCTGGCCGGCGCCGACCGCACTGCTCGCGATGGCGGACGACCTCGCCTCGCCGGACGCCGACGCGGTGATCGCCAGCCTGGTGCTGGCGGTCCAGCGCGGCGGGCAGGGCGCCGTCGCCACCCTGGCCGCCCTCGCCGACTCGATCCAGGACCGGCTCCGGGTCATGCGCGAGGTGGAGGCGGAGCGCGCCAAGCCGCGGTACGTCGTCCGGCAGGTCACGCTCATCACCCTGGTCGTGCTCACCGCGGCGGCGCTGTTCGGACGCGAGTTCTTCCGGCCCTACGGGACGCCGGCGGGGCAGGTCGCCCTGGTCGCGCTCGTCGCCCTGTACGCCGGCTCGCTACTGCGCCTGCGGCGCATGACCATCCCGCGGCAGCGCGCCCGCATCCTGCGGAGCCGGCCATGAACGGGGCGGCGATGGTGCTGCCCGGCGTCCTCGTGGCGCTGGGGCTCGTGGCCTGCGTCCTCGCCTTCCGCCCCCAGCATCCGCGGCTGGCGGACGCCCTCGGCGCGCTTGACGTGGCGACCGCTCCCAGCGCCGCGCCGGCTGTCGGCCTCGACCGGCTGGGTGCCTGGTGGGTGCGGATGCGGGGTGTCGCCGCCGACGGCACGCGGTCGCGCCAGCTCGCGCTGACCGGGCGGTCGCTCACCCGGCACTACGCGCACAAGCTCGTCGGCCTGGGTGTCGGCTTCGCGGTCCCGATCGTCGTCGGCGCGGCGCTGTGGTTCGCGGCCGGCGTGGTGCCCACAGTCCCGCTGCTCGCCTCGGTCGCCGGCGCCGCCCTCGGCTTCCTCTGGCCCGACCTGCGGCTCCGCGGGGCGGACCGCACGATCGCCGACGATGCGGGCGAGGCGCTGCTGACGTACTTCGACCTGGTCACGCTGGAGCGGCTGGCGAACCGCTCGGCGATCCAGTCGCTCCACGCCGCGGCGGAACTGTCGGACACGCCGGTGTTCCGATGGATCCGTCGCGTCCTCGACCGGGCGCGCCTCGAACAGCGCGCCCCCTACGGCGACCTCAAGGCGCTCGCACGCCGGCTCGATCTCCCGGCGCTGGCCGACCTGGCCGACGTGATGCGACTCGACGAGTCGGGAGCGTCCCTGGCCACCACGCTGCGCGCCCGCGTCCGGGAGTTGCGCGACGCGCACCTCACGCAGGCCAAGGTCGCGGCCACACAGCTCTCCGAGCGCATGACCCTGTGGATGGTGCTGCCCAGCCTCGTCCTGGGCCTGTTCTTCCTCGTCCCCCCGCTGCTGACCCTGGCGGCCGCCGGCTGAGCCCCGCGCAGGCCAGCGGCGGCCCAGCGACACCCCGACCGAGCACCACCCAACCCCGAACCGAGCACCACCCACACCCCAAGGAGAGATCAATGAAGACCTACCTCTACCTGCTGATCGGACTGACCCTCGACCTGGCCCACCGCGGCCGCAGGCTCCGCGACGAGCGCGGGGTCTCGCAGTCGACCGAGCAGGCGATCCTGCTGGCGTGCGCCGCCGCCGTCGCGCTCGCGATCGTCGGCGTCGTGACCGCGCTGGTCCAGTCGAAGCTGGCCGCGATCCCGAAATGACCCGCCGGGACGAGCGGGGCGTCACGGACTCCGTCCAGTGGGCGATCCTGCTGCCGGCCGTCCTGCTCAGCGTCCTGGGCATCATCCAGGTGGGCCTGTGGGCGCACGGCCGGACCGTCGCGACCAACGCGGCCGTGGCCGCCGCGGAGCGGGCAGCGCTGTACCGAGCGTCGACGGCGGACGCCCGGGCGACGGCCGCCCGGGTGGCCCAGCACGGCGGCCTGGTCGACCTCGAGGTGTCGCTGGTCGAGTCCGCCGACCAGATCACGGTGCGCGTGGCGGGCCGCATGCCGACCTTCTTCGATCTCGGCCAGACCCGGGTCGAGGAACAGGCCTCGCGACCGCGGGAGCGGGTGACGCGGCCATGACTCCGCTTGCCAGCCGGCCTCGGCTGCCGTTGCCCGCGCACGCGGCCCGCCCCGCGCGCGGTCGCGCCGGTATCGGTGAGGTCGGCCCGCGTGATCGACCCGCCACCTCGAGGTACCGGAGCGGGCTCCCCTTCGCCCCCAGGCACGGCAAGGAGCGCCCGTTCCTCGGAGTCCTCGCGGGCCGCCGCCAGTGGTTCGATCGGCCGCGGCGCCGCAGGTGCCCACGCCGCGACGAGCGGGGCGCCGCGGCGGTGGAGTTCGCCGTGGTGGTTCCCGCGCTCCTGCTGATCGCCGGGCTGCTGATCGGCGCGGGACGGCTCGCCAACGCCCAGGTGGCCGTCCAGCAGTGGGCCGACTCGAGCGCCCGCACGGCGTCGCTGGCCCGCGACGCCGCCACGGCGCAGTCCCAGGCCCGCGCCGTGATCGCGAGCGACGCCGCGGCGTCCGGCGTTCGGTGTCGTCCCGGCTGGACGCTCGAGTTGGACACCTCCGCGTTCGCCCGGCCGGTGGGCACCCCCGGCGTGGTCCGCGCGAGCGTCGTGTGTCCCATCCCCCTGGCCGACCTGCTGGTCCCGGGGTTCCCCGGCTCGGTGTCCGTGCGGGCCGAGTCCAGTTCCACGCTCGATCGCTACCGAGGGAGACGATGATGCTGCGTCGCATCCTGGCCGCCGCCACACTGCTCGTGCTGGTGATCGCACCGCCGCTGGTGCTGCTCCGCGTGGGGTTCACCGACGTCGGAGCCATCACCGTGTGGACCGTCTCGGACGTCCGGATCCTCCTGCTCCTCCTCACCGCGCTCGCCTGGGCGGCCTGGGCGTGGTGGGCGCTGGCCGTGGCGATCGAGGCCGCGTCCCTGGTGGGGCGGCGTCCGCGGCTGCGGCTGCCGGCGCTGTCGCTCCCGCGTGCCCTGGCGGCGACGCTGCTCGCCGCGGCCTTCGCCTCGGCGGCGCCCGCGGCCCACGCCGCTCCGGCGCCTGCTCCCGCGGTCGTTCAGGCCGCGCGCGTGCTCGAGCAGCCGGTGGCCGGCCCCGAGGCCGCCGGCTCGCTCGTCCACCTGGTCCGGGCCGGAGACGACCTGTGGTCCCTCGCCGCCCACTACTACGGCGACGGGACGCAGTGGCGACAGATCGTGGCCGCCAACCCGGCCCTGGCCACCGACCCGCTGGCGCCCCTGGTCGTCGGGGAGAAGCTGATCATCGCCGACCCCGTGCGGCTGGTGACCGTCCAGCGCGGCGACACCCTCTCCGGGATCGCCCTGCGGCACCTGGGGGACGCCCACCGCTGGCCCGAGATCCACGCTCTGAACGCCTCCCGGATCCAGGACCCCGACGTCATCGACATCGGCTGGACGCTGCGGCTGCCCTGGGTGATCGCGTCCGGGACGGGCGCCGCGGCACCGCAGGCGCCGGACGCCGGAGTGCCTGATCCGGCGCGCGAGGAGGCCGACATGGGAGACCAGAGCCAGCCTCCGCAAGAGGCGGCCGCCGCGGCCCCAGGCACGCCTGCTCAGGGGCCCGACGCGGCCCGGGAGGAACGCGGGGCGCCCCGTGGATTGCCCGCCGAAGCGGACGTCCCCGCGGCGGAGGCCCAGGCGCCCGATGCGGCCACGCCCGGCGAGGCGAGCACCCCGGCTGAGGCGAGCACCCCGGCCGCCGGCGTCCGCGCGCCCGACGCGGGAGCAGCCTCCGATCCGGTGCAGGGGGCGCCCGCGCCTGCTGATCTGCTCATCGCCGGGGTCACCTCGCTCGCCGCGGCCGCCATCGTGGGTGGGATCGGCCTGCAGCGCCGGCTGCAACGCCACTCCCGACCCGTGGGGCGCCGGTTCGTCCAGCCGGGGGAGGACCTCTCCCGCTACGAATCCGCGCTGCAGCAGGCGGGCGCGGGCGCCGCGGCCCTCGCCGGGGAGCGCACCACCTCCGGACGCGACGAACTCCTGGCCAGGGCGCAACGCCTGCTGGCGGACGCGTGGCGGCGTCCGGGGCAGCGCGCCGTACCGCTCGCCCGCGCCACCGTCGACGACCAGGGCGTGGCCTTCGCGTTCGCCGAACCGCCGTCCGCTGCCCCGGCGGGCTTCGCCCGGATCGGGGACACGCTGGCCATCTCCTGGGAGCAACTCGCCGCCTCACCGGACGTCGACGGGCCGGCGGCGTTCCCCGCCCTCGTGACGCTGGGACGCGAGGCGTCGGGCGCCCACGTGATGCTGGACGCGATGGAGTCGGGCGTCCTCGGCATCGCCTGTCGCGCGGAGCAGGGCCGCGGCGAGGTCCTCTCGGCGATCCTGATCGAGCTGGGCTGCGCCCCGTGGGCCGACGAGCTGGAGCTGCTCGTCGTCACCGGCGATCCCGACTTCGCGCGGGCGACGGCGGCCTCCCGGATCGCCACCGAGGCCGACGCCGCCGCCGCCCTCGCCCGGATCGAGACGCTCGCCCGGGCTCGGGCCGAGGGGGCCGACGGCCGTTCCTGGCGCGATCGCCGGCTCGACCCCGACCTGACCGACGCGTGGGCCCCCGTGATCGTCCTGTGGGAGCAGCCCCTTGGCGCCGACGACCTCGGGCGCCTGCGGGCGGCACTCGACGGGCGCGGCGACGGTCTCGCGGCGATCGTGGGCGTCGACGCCCCGGCCGGCGCGGCGGACTGGACCCTGACCTGGTCGCCGCCCGCCCCGGCCACCGGCGCGCCGCCGCCACCACCCCCGCTCGTCGAAGCCGGCGGCATCAGCGTCACACCCCAGGCGGTCTCCGACGACACCCGCGCCGCCGTCACCGGGCTGTTCGCCCTGGCCACCACGACCTCCACCGAACCCGCGCCCTGGTGGCCCGAGGAAGAGGCAGACATGGACATCGTCGCGATCGAACCCGCCCCCGAGGGCGCCCAACAACGCGCCGAGGTGCGGTGGAGCCGCCCCGGGTCGCTCCGGGGCGACACCCTCGCCGGCGAGCGGATCGGGCCGCGCCTGCACCTGCTGGGGCCCGTCGAGCTGACCGGCTGCGCCGGCGACCCTCCGTCCCGGGCGCAGCGCCAGTGCGTCGAGTACTGCGCCTGGCTCCACCTGCATCCGGGCGCCTCGCCGCAGCAGATGGGCCGCTCGCTGCTCGTCGCGGAGGGCACCCGACGCTCCAACCTGAGCCGGCTGCGGACCTGGCTGGGCTCTTCGGACGCGGGGGAGTTGTACCTCCCGGATGCCTACTCCGGACGGATCTGGCTGTCGGAGGACGTGACCTCCGACTGGGGCGACCTGCTCCTGCTCACCTCCGGCGGTCTTAACGCGCTGCCGCTCGACCGGCTCCTGGCGGCGCTGCGCCTGGTGCGGGGCGCGCCCCTGGCCGACGCGGCTCCGGGACAGTGGGGCTGGGCCGAGGAACTGCGGGCCGACGCCGGCGCGTTGATCCGCGACATCGGGGTCGTGGCCGCCCGCCGGGCGCTCGAGGACGGCGACATGGATACCGCGCGCTGGGCCGCCGGCCGCGCGCTGGTCGCCGCCCCCGACGACGAGTTGCTCATGGTGGAGCGCATCCGCACGGAGCATCGCGCCGGTCGTCCCGACGACGCGCGCCGGCTGGTCCAGCGCGTCACCCGCACCGCCCGGGCCCTCGGGCTCGACCTGCTGCCCGAGACCGTGGACGTGTGCCAGCAGGTCGTGGAAGGCCGCCTCCGCGCCCGCAACTGAACCAGTCTGACGGCGTCTGGGGCGGGACGCCGGCCGGTCCTCTGTCAGAGGGTGCAAGCGGCGTCGGGACACGCCGCCCCGACCGCTCGAGCACGCGCCGCCTGGTGCCCAGGCACTGGCCCTCGGCTCTCTCGCTCGGATCGGTGCTGTGAGCTCAGTCCACTCGCGGGGCTGAGGCCCGCAGGGACGCGAGGGCCGCGACGAAGGCGTCCGAGATCTGCGGGTCGGGGACCCGGACGCGGATCCAGGAGCGCCCCAGCCCGGGGAAGGATTCGCCGCGCCGCACCGCGAAGCCGCGGGCGGCCAGCGCCGGGCGCACCGAGTCCGGGCCGAGCTCGGCGGTGTCGACCAGCACGAACGGGGCGTGGCCGGCGACCACGCCGAACCCGGACGCCTCCAGGGCGGCGACCAGATGGTCGCGGTGCCGGCGCACAGTCCGGTAGCGCTCGGACGCCTCGGCGCGGGAAGCCTGCGACGACACCGCGACCATCGCGGCCAGCGCGGGGCTGGACACCGGCCACGGCGGCTGGGCCGCCGCGAGCCGGGCGATCAGCGCGGGATCGCCCACGATGTACCCGACGCGCAGCCCGGCGAGTCCCCAGGTCTTGGACAGCGACCGCAGCACGAGGCGTCCGGGCATCGTCGGCTCGATCAGCGACTCGGCCTCGTCGGCGGCGTCCATGAAGGCCTCGTCGACCACGAGCAGGCGCCCGCGTCCGGCCGCGAGCAGGTCGTCGCGGGCGTGCAGCCAGCCGGTCGGGTTGGTCGGGTTGCCCACGAACAGCGCGTCCGCCCAACTGGGCAGCGCGCCCAGCGCGGGCGCGTAGCCGGTCCGACTCCCCGGCTCCACTCCCGCCCGTGCTCCGTCGTTCCGCGCCCGCGCGCCGTCGTTCCACGCCCGCGCGCCTTCATTCCGCGGCCGCGCGCCGTCGGGTCGCGACTCCGCGGCGAGCGCCCCCGTCGCGGCGCCCCCCATGTCCCCGGTGTGCACCGGCAGCAGCCACCGCTGCACCGCGCGGCCCGCGGCCCGCAGGGCGGCCTCCGGCTCGGTGAACTGCGGATGCACCACCAGCGGATGCGCCGCCTCAATCGTGCGCGCGACCAGGGAGAACGCCTCCGCGCCCCCGGCGGTCGGCAGCACCATCTCGGGCGGGACGCCGTGGGCGGCGGCGATCGCCTCGCGGGCCTCGTCCAGGCGCGGGTAGGCCCCGAGGGTGGCCGTCGCGTCGTGGATGATCGTGGCCAGCCAGGGCGGCGGACCCGCCGACTGGACGTTGACGGCCAGGTCGACCAGCCCGGGCGCGACATCGGCGTCCCCGTGGTGGTGCAGGTCGATCCCGCCGACAGCCGGCGGGGCCGCGTCCGACCGTCCGGCATCGAGCGGCGCCGCTGCATCAGGGTGGCGGGCGGGCACGAGCAGCGATGCGACGGCGTCCGGCTCGGCCTCCGGACGAGCCGCGGCGTACCGGGCGGCCGCGTCGGCGAAGCGCTGCGCGGCGTCGGGGACTCCTGCCCAGTGCAGGTGCAGGTAGGAGCTGTGCAGGGTCGGCGTCCCGGTGCCCGCGGGGTCGAGGGAGAAGCCCTCGGCCGCCGCGTCCCACTCCCAGGCGGGCTCGGGCCCGTGCCCGGGGCTCGTCCGCGTGCGGTGGAACTCGTGGCCCAGCGTGGTGGCGCCGGCGTCGGCGAGCAGAGTCGGGGTCGGTGCGGTGGCGGACCGGTAGCCGAGGGTGAGCGGCGGCGTCATCCGCGCCGAGGAGGGCAGCGCCCCCACCATCGGGTGTCCGTCCAGGTGCTCGCCCAGGTACAGCTGGCCCGCGCACTCGGCCACCGTCGGCACCCCGGACGCCACGGCGGCGGCCACGGCGGCGCGTAGCGGCTCGTTGGCGCTCAGGTCGGGCGCGTGCACCTCGGGGAAGCCGCCCCCGATGTAGAGCGCGGACGTCCGCGGCGGCAGGGCCGCGTCCAGCAGCGGGTCGACCTCGACGACTTCGCACCCGGCCGCGGCGAGCAGTTCGGTGGTCTCGGGGTAGCGGAAGGTGAAGGCGCGTCCGCCGAACACGGCGATCCGCGGCCGTCCGGGGACGGCGCGCACCTCGGCGGCCGGGTCCCAGGCGGTGGCGTGCAGCGGGGCGGCGTCGGCGGCCAGCGCGAGCACGCCATCCAGGTCGACGTGGGCGCCGAGGTGGGCGGCGAGGGCCGCGATGGTGGCGGCCGACCCGGCGCGTTCGCCGGCGGGGACCAGCCCCAGGTGCCGCGAGGGCGCGGCCACCGACGCGTCCCGCGGCAGGACGCCGACCACCGGGACGCCCGCGTCCGCGAACACGCGGGACAGCTCGGCCCCGTGGCGCGGGCTCGCGGTGCGGTTGATGAGGACCCCGGCGATCCGGACGGTCGGGTCGAACGCGGCCAGGCCGAGCGCGGCCGCGGCGGCCGTCCGCGACGAGCCGGCGGCGTCCACGACGAGCAGGACGGGGGAGCCGGTGAGCGTCGCCACGTGCGCGGTGGACCCGTGCCCGTCGGTGCCCAGGCGCCCGTCGAACAGCCCCATGACGCCCTCGATCAGCGCCACCTCGGCGGGCTCGGGGACGCGGCAGCCGTGCAGCAGCAGGGGCACGATCCGCTCCTCGCCCACCAGCACCGGGTCGAGGTTACGGCCGGGCCGTCCGGTCGCCAGCGCGTGGTAGCCGGGGTCGATGAAGTCGGGTCCGACCTTGAAGCCCGCCGCCCGGACGCCGCGGGCCGTCAGGGCCGCCAGCAGCCCCGTGGTGACGGTCGTCTTCCCCGCCGAGGACGCGGCCGCCGCGATCACCAACCGCGGGAGCGTCACCCCCGCGCCCGACCTCGTCGGCGTCGCGCCCGCCGTCGACGGCGCGGGCGGTGCGTCCCGGACCTGCTGCATCGGACCCCCTCACGTCCCGGGTGACGATTGTGCCGCAGCACCGGCACACCCTGCGGCTCCGGCACACCCTGGCTACGTCGCACTCGGCGGGCCAAGCCGGACCCCCGGGCCTCCGCTGAGCGGCGACCCTGGCGCGAGCCGTGGCTGCGTCAGCGGCCCGAAAAATCAACAACGACGCACTCGAGCCCCGATTCGGGGTGATCCGACGGCTTTCGGGGGCCGCGAGTGCGTTGATGGTGATTTACTGGCCGACCTCCACCGCGCGGGTCGAGCCGCCGGCCAGTCGAGGTCAGCGGGACTGGCGCGTGACGAGGCCGGCCGAGGTCGCGGAGCCGTGGGGGCACCGACCTGCCCGTCAACGCCGTCCACCTCGTGGAGGGCGGACGCGAGGTGACCGCCCACATGATGGCCGCGCCCGGAGGGGCTCGGGGCGGGAAGTCGCGGTCGGAGTCGGGCGCACGGCGAACGCGCGGAAGGGGAAGAGATCAACCAAAGGACCGTCGACCTGCTGTCAGCGGGCCAGGGTGAGCAGCGCGTCCAGGTCCGCGTGGGCCTCGAGGGCGTCGGCGACCTCGTCGAGCATCTGTTCGCGACGGACGGCGAAGTCCACCGCGCTCGGATCGGGGCGCCACGCCGAGCCCGCGGCGTCCGCGACGCGCGCGAGCCACGCCCGGCGGAAGCCGTCGTTCTCCAGGGCGCCGTGCCAGATGGTGCCCCAGGTGTTGCCGACCCGCACGCCGTCCAGGAACGGCTCGTCGCCGCCGTCGACGGTGACGACCCCGTGGTGGATCTCGTACCCGGTGACCGGGTGGCCCTCCCAGGAACCCGACGGGCGGCCCAGCGTCTTGTCGGGGCGGAAGTCGACCCGGGTCGGCAGCAGCCCCAGACCGGTCACGGCGCCGTCGCCGGACTCGACCGGGTCGTCGATCACCCGCGCCAGCATCTGGTAGCCGCCGCAGATGCCCAGGATCGCGCCGCCCGACGCCGCGCGCTCCCGCAGCGCGGCGTCCAGACCCCGCGCGCACAGCCAGCCCAGGTCGGCCAGCGTCGACCGGGAGCCGGGCAGCACCACGAGGTCGGCGCGAGCGAGGTCGTCGGGGCGGTCCGCGACGAACACGTCGATGCCGGGCTCGGCGGCCAGCGCGTCCAGGTCGGTGGCGTTCGAGATCCGCGGGAACCGGACGGCCGCGACCCGCAGCGTCCCGGCGGCGCCCGGCGTGCGCGGCCAGCGCGCGAACGCCAGCGCGTCCTCCGAGTCGAGCCACACCTGCTCCAGCCACGGCAGGACGCCGAAGCACCGCAGCCCGGTGCGGGCCGTCAGTTCGGCGAGTCCCGGCTCGAGCACCGCTTGGTCGCCGCGGAACTTGTTGATCAGGTATCCCGCGAAGCGGGCCCGGTCAGCGTCGTCGACGATCGCCCAGTGCCCGAAGATCGAGGCCAGGACGCCGCCGCGGTCGATGTCCCCGACCAGCAGCGTCGGCAGGCTGAAGCGCGTGGCCAGCCCCAGGTTCACGTAGTCGCCGGCGCGCAGGTTGATCTCGGCCGGGGACCCGGCGCCCTCGGCGACCACCACGTCGTGGGTGGCCGCGAGTTCCTCGAATGCGGCGAAGGCCGCCTGCGCGAGGGCGGCGCGTCCGGTGGCGTACTGTCCGGCCTCCAGCGTCCCGCCGGGGCGTCCGTTGAGGACGACGAACGAGCGCCGGTCGGTGGCCGGCTTCAGCAGCACGGGGTTGTGGATCGCGGACGGTTCCACCCCGGCGGCGAGCGCCTGCAGGTACTGGGCGCGCCCGATCTCCGAGCCGTCCGGGCAGACCATGGAGTTGTTCGACATGTTCTGCGCCTTGAACGGCGCCACCCGGACGCCGCGGCGCGCCCACGCCCGACACAGCCCGGCCACGATCAGCGACTTGCCGGCGTCCGACGAGGTGCCCGCCACGAGGAGTCCTGTCACCGGCCGATCCTCCCACGGGGCCCGGTCTCGCCGTGCTCGGTCCCGCCGTGCCCGACACCTCGGTGGCCTGGGCCTCGGTGGACAGGCCGGACGCGAGCCGAGGCGGCGCCTGCCGCCCGCTCGCGTCCCTGTGACCGCGGTCGGGCGGCGAGCCACTGCTCGGCTCAGAGACGGCTCGGCCCCGGGACCCGACGCACCATCGGCGTCGCGAGTGACCGGACGTCCCCTGCATCGGAGAACCTGCCGCGCAGGGGCGGTGCCGACGGCCCCGATGCGGGATGATGGGGGCGAGGCCGCATGCCGGTCCCATCGCCCGGGGCGGCGGCCGCAGCCCGTTCCGCCGGGGCGGGGGAGCGGGCGCACGCCGTAGGTAACGCGCTGGCCGGTCGCGACGACCGGCCGAGACACCGGAAGGAACGACATGGAGATCGTGATCTGCAGCACTCCCGAGGAGGCCGGCGAGGTCGCCGCGGCCCGCGTCGCGCAGGTGGTGAAGGAGGCCGGTCCCCGCGCGGTGCTCGGCGTCGCCACCGGTTCGTCGCCGCTGGCCCTGTACGAGGGCCTGACCCGGCGCGTCGAGGAGGGCACCCTCGACCTCTCGGAGGCGTCCGCGTTCGCGCTCGACGAGTACGTCGGGCTCCCCGCGGGTGACCCGAACAGCTACGCGGCCACGATCGACAAGACCGTCACCGTGCCGCTGAAGATGAACCCGGCGAACGTCCACGTCCCCGACGGCGCCGCCGAGGACCTCAAGCAGGCGTGCGAGGACTACGAGGCCGCGATCAAGGCCGCCGGCGGCGTCGACGTGCAGATCCTGGGCATCGGCTCCAACGGCCATATCGGCTTCAACGAGCCGTCGTCGTCGCTGGCGTCCCGCACCCGGATCAAGACGCTGAACGAGCGCACCCGCGAGGACAACGCCCGCTACTTCGCGTCCATCGACGACGTGCCGCGCCACTGCCTCACCCAGGGCCTGGGCACCATCATGGATGCCCGCGCCGTCGTGCTGGTCGCGCAGGGCGAGGGCAAGGCGGACGCCGTCGCGGCGCTCGCCGAGGGCCCGGTCAGCACCATGTGCCCCGGCTCCATCCTGCAGATGCACCGCACGGTCACCGTCGTCGTGGACGAGGCGGCGGCGTCCAAGCTGAAGCTGCGCGAGTACTACGACGTCACCTACGAGCACAAGCCCGAATGGCAGGAGTTCGACGCCTGAGTCCGCTCCACGAACCCGGGTTCCGCCGCGCGCGGGGCCCGGGTTCGGCACTTCGGCGTGTGAAGCTCACCGCGGCCGGGACGTTCGGGCGCCAGCGCGACGTTTCTTGGTGCCGCGGTCGGGCGGCGCCACGCGGCGAGTGACCAGCGCCCGCGACCCGGGGCGGTGTGTCGTCGTGGTGTCCCGAGCGCGCGTGCCCGCAACGGCGACCAGGGGTGATGCCGCCGCGAACCAGCGCTGGGGGCACCAGAGCGACACCGCCGCGTAGAGCGCACCGCCCCGGCACGCCCCGAACCGACGAAGGTCAGGCCCGCCAGGTGAAGATGATCTCCGGACGCCCCGAGCCGCCCAGTCGCTGTGCGCGCGTGGCGCGGCCCTGCTCGGTGAGGTACTGCAGGTAGCGCCGGGCGGTCACCCGCGAGAGCCCGAGCGCCCGCCCGACCTCGGACGCCGACGCGCCGCCCGGCGAGCCGCGGAGCGCGGCGATCACGTCGTCCAGGACGCCGCGGTCCAGCCCCTTGGGGGCGTTCGCCGGGTCCGTGGGACGCCGCAACTGCCCGATCATGGCGTCCACCGCCGCTTGGCTCGCCGCCGGCACAGCGTCGAGGCCCGCGCGGTAGGCGCGGTACGCCTCGAGGCGGTCGCGCAGGTCGGCGAACGTGAACGGCTTGAGCAGGTAGCCCACCACCCCGAGCGTCAGCGCCGTGCGGACCGGCTCGACCTCCCGCGCCGCCGTGATGGTGAGGATGTCCACGGGACGCCCCGCGGCGCGGACGCCGCGCAGCACGTCGAGCCCGCTGCCGTCGGGCAGGTTGAGGTCGAGCAGCACGAGGTCCACCGGCCGGCGGGCCAGCGCGCAGGCCGCCTCGTGCACCGACGCCGCGGACCCCACCACCTCGAAGCCGGGAACCCGCGCGACGTACTCCGCGTGGGCGGCCGCGACCAGGGGCTCGTCCTCCACGATCAGCACGGCCAGCTCAGCCATCCCGGCCCCCGATCCCCGCCACGCCCCCGGGCTCAGTCGTGCCCAACCCGCCGGCCCCCGGGAGCCGCACCTCGAACGTCGCGCCCGGACCCCGACCCACCGTGACCGTGCCGCCCAGCGCCTCGACGACCTGCCGGGTCAGCGTCAGGCCGATGCCCCGGCCGGCCGGGCCGTCGGCGTCCTTGGTGGTGAAGCCGCGCTCGAACACGCGCGCCGGGTCCGGGACGCCGGGGCCGTTGTCGCTCACCGTCAGGAGCAGGCCGTCATCGACCTGGGCGTCGACCTCGACGACGGCGCCCTGCCGGCCGGCGACGGCGT
The DNA here is from genome assembly GCF_011393335.1 of Propioniciclava coleopterorum. Taxonomy (NCBI): domain Bacteria; kingdom Bacillati; phylum Actinomycetota; class Actinomycetes; order Propionibacteriales; family Propionibacteriaceae; genus Propioniciclava; species Propioniciclava coleopterorum. The sequence goes on from NZ_CP049865.1 coordinate 1,761,357, forward strand.
CCAGCGCGTTGTCGATCAAGTTCCCCAGCACCGTCACCAGCGCCTGCTCGGGCGCGGTCCCGGCCGGCAGGTGGGCGTCCGGGTCGAGCGTCAGCCGGACGCCGCGCTCGGACGCCTGCGCCGACTTGCCCAGCAGCAGCGCCGCGACGGCGGGTGGCTCGATCGCCGCGAGGATCGCCGCGTCGGCGTCCCGCTCGCCGCGCAGCCGGCCCGTCGCGAAGGCGACCGCCTCCTCCGCACGCCCCAGCTCGATCAGCGTGACGACCGTGTGCAGCCGGTTCGCGGCCTCGTGGCTGCGGGCGTGCAGCGCGTCCGCGAGGCCCTGGGTGGCGCTGAGGCGTCCGGTGAGGGACTCCAGTTCGGTGCGGTCGCGCAGCGTGGTCAGGGTGGCGACGCGCCGGCCGTCCCGGACGACCGCGTCGCTGGAGACCAGCAGCAGCCGCGCGCCCGTGGCGTGGGCGACGTCGACCTGCTGCGCGTCCCCGACCAGCAGCGCCGCCAGGTCGGGTGCGAGCCCCAGGTCGGCGACCGGGCGGCCGACGGCGTCCGGGCCGAGCCCGAGCAGCCGGACCGCCTCGTCGTTGATGACCTGCACCCGCCCGGAGGTGTCGGCGATGACGAGGCCCTCGCGGACCGCGTGCAGCAGCGCGTCGTGGTGGTCGTGCAGCCGCCGCACCTCGGACGCGTTCAGCCCCAGCGTCTCGCGGCGCACCTGGCGGGCGACCACCCAGGCGCCGGTTCCGGCGACGAGGGCGGCGACCACGCCCGGCACGACCATCTGCGGCCACATCGCCCACAGCGCCTGCGACACCTTCGCCCGGACGATCCCCACCGACACCAGGCCGACGACGCGGCCGTCGTCCAGCACGGGCACGACCGCGCGGGTGGAGGGCCCCAGCGTCCCGGTGTACTGCTCCACCACGATCCCGCCGCGCCGGGCGGCGTCGGTGGTGCCGAGGAACGTCCCGCCCACCAGCGCCTGGTTCGGGTGGGTGTACCGGACGCCCTCGGGCGTCATCACGACGACGAAGTCGGTGCCGGTCGCGTCCCGCGTCCGCTCGGCGAAGTCGGTGAGCTCCGCGGTCGGCCCGCCGGCCGCGAGCGCGTCCCGAACCTCGTCGGACGCCGCGACGGTGCGCGCCACGTCGGTCACCTGGTCGGCGGCGGCGTCCTCGACCTGGACGCTGGCGCGCCAGAACCCCAGGGCGACCGACGCCCCCACCACGAGGACCGCGACCACGCCCAGCACCGCCAGGACGTGCGACGCGACGCTGCGCTGCGGGGAGGCCATGTCAGACCAGCGTGAGTTCCACGACGGGCACCGCGACGTCCGGACGCCGCACCGGCAGGTGCACCGTCAGCGTCCCGGCGGGCTCGCCCGCGGGCGTCATGTTCGAGGGGCGCCGGCCGGGGTCACTGACGGACGTCCGCAGCCAGGAACCGTCGTTGAGCAGGCGGGCGTAGCTGACGCGTCCCGCGAGGCCGGGCAGGTGGACGTACCCCAGCGGCCACGTGTGCAGGAACAGGTACAGCCTCGATCCGGACGCCGTGTAGACGCCCTCGCGGGGCGGCGTGAACGGGGCGTGCCCCGCGCCGACGATCGCGTCGCGGTGCAGGTCCATCCAGGTCCCGATCTCGGCGAGGGTGGCCGCGTCGCGCGCCGTGAGGGCGCCCCGGCCGTCCGGGCCGACGTTGAGCAGCATGTTGCCGTCCATGGACACGGAGTCGGCGAGCATCCGCACCAGCAGGTCGGCGGGCTTGTGGTCGACGTTGTCGCGGTCATAACCCCACGACCCGTTCATCGTCTGGCACGCCTCCCACAGCTGCGGCGCGCCGGACGCGTCGGTCAGCGGCGAGGTCGGCTGGTACTGCTCGGGGGTCACGAGGTCCCCGGGGATGCCGAGGCGGTCGTTGACGAGCATCCCGGGCTGCAGTTCGCGGCACAGGGCCAGCAGCCGCTCGGCGTCCCAGTCGGCGGCGCCCTTGCCGTCCTGCCCCGGGTAGGAGAAGTCGAAGAACAGGTAGTCCAGGGGGCCGTAGCCGGTGAGCAACTCGCGGACCTGACCGTGGAGGAAGGTGCGGTAGCGGTCCATGTCCCGGCCGGCGTTGAGAGCGTCGCGGTCGGGCGCGTCGCGCAGGGGGTGGTGCTCGTCGACCGTGAAGTCGGGGTGGTGCCAGTCGATCAGCGAGTGGTACAGCCCGACCCGCAGCCCCTCGGCGCGGCAGGCGTCCACGAACTCGCGCACCAGGTCGCGCCCGCAGACCGCCGGGGAACTGAAGTCGCTCAGCGCGGTGTCCCACAGCGCGAACCCCTCGTGGTGCTTGCTGGTCAGCACGGCGTACCCCATGCCCGCCTCGCGCGCGGCGCGGGCGAGGGCGGGGGCGTCGAACCGGTCGGGGTCGAAATGCTCGAGGTAGGGCCGGTAGTCCTCCTCGCTGAGGCGCTCGCGGTTCTGCACCCACTCGTGGCGCGCCGCCGCCGAGTACAGGCCGAAGTGGACGAACAGCCCGAACCGGGCGTCGGTGAACCAGTGCGACATGCGACTCCTTCGTCGGCGGACCGCGGCATGACCCGCCGCGGGTGAACACTATGAACACAAGGATGCCTCCGACCGGGGCCGCGCGGGACGCTGACGACGGGTCACGCCGTGGTGGCCCGCTCCCCGGACGGAGTTGTACCCATGATTGCCCTGCACACCGGGATCGCGATCGTCGCGATCATCCTGCTCATCATCAAGGTGAAGGTCGACCCGATCATCGCCCTGATCCTCGGCTGTCTCTACCTGGGGCTGGCCTCGGGGATCGGCTTCGCCGAGACCGTGGACGCCATCACCGCCGGCTTCGGCGACATCATGACCAAGATCGGCCTGCTCATCGGGTTCGGCGTCCTGATGGGGGCCCTGCTGCACTCGATGGGGGCCTTCAAGGTGATGGTCGAGGCGCTCGTGCGCGTCGTCCCGCCCAACCGGCTGCCCTACGCGCTCACCCTCGCGCTGAGCACGATCGCCCCCTCGATCTACGTCGACGTCCAGGTCGTGCTGGCGGCCCCCGTCGCCCGGTCGTCCTCGAAGTTCCTCGGCAAGAACGGGCTGGCCTGGCTCGCCGGCGCGCTCGGCACGGGCATCTTCTGCGGCTACGTGTTCGTCGTCCCCGGCCTGTCCGCCATCTCGATCGCCGGCCTGCTCCAGGTGCCGCTGGGCACCTACCTGCTGTTCGGCATCGTGATCGGCCCGGTGACCGCCGTCATCACGACCTGGCTGTTCCGCCGGATGCTCAACCGCGGCTGGTGGAACGCGGCCAAGGACGAGGAGGAGTCCAACGCCGAGGACATCGAGCAGGCCGAGGAGAGCGTCGCCCCCGAGAAGCGGCCGTCGCTGGCGCTGTGCCTGGCACCCATCGTCGTCCCCCTGATCATGATCGCGACCGGCGCCTTCTGCCAGCTCGCCGGGATCGAGAACGCCTTCATCAACTTCCTCGGCGACGCCAACGTGGCGCTGTTCATCGGCCTGCTGGGCGCCTACGTGATGGCCCGCCGGTACGTCGGCCTCGAGCGCTCCACGCAGGCCTTCACCGAGGGGCTGCAGACCACCGGCGAGATCCTGCTGGTCACCGGCGTGGGCGGTTCGCTGGGCGCGGTCATCAAGGCCACCGGCCTGGCCAAGCTGCTCGGCGGCCTGTTCTCGGTGGACGCCGGCGCGCCGGTGATCCTGTCGCTGCTGCTGGCCTGGTTCATCGCGGCGCTGCTGCACCTGGCGATCGGGTCGGTCTCGGTCGCGGCCATCACCGCGGCCGGCATCATCGCGCCGATCGCCGGCCAGTTGCCCATCGCGCCCGTGGCGCTCGGCCTGGCGATCGCGTCGGGGTCGCTGTTCGCGCTGCAGGTCAACAGCAACTTCTTCTGGATGTTCAAGTCGCTGCTGGGGCTGTCCACGCAGGGTTCGCTGAAGACGATGACGACCGTGACGAGCATCGCGTCGTTGGTGTCGCTGCCCCTGGTGATGGTCGCCTCGCTCGTCGCCCGGTGACCGTTCCCACCCCCACCAGGCTCGGCGTCCCCGCTCGCCCGGGGCGCCGGCCCTGCACTTTCGGCGGGATTGACAGCGTTCTGCTCGCGCGGACGCCCCGAACGGGTCTACTCTGAGAGAACTACTACACGCCATAGTGTTCCGCACGTGGGGCTGAATCCGCCCCGCGCGTCAGGGTGAGACCGTGGTGGCGTCAAGGAGACAATCCACATGTCAGCGTCCGCACCGGAGGCGTCCGCGCCCATATCGTCACGCAGCGACCGCAAGTTCTTCGGCCACCCGGCCGGACTCGGGTGGCTGTTCCAGGTCGAGATGTGGGAGCGCTTCTCCTACTACGGCATGCGCGCGATCCTGCTGTACTTCCTGGTCGACACGTTCGCCAACGGCGGCCTCGGGCTGCCCGAGACGACGGGCCAGGCGGTCGTCGCGACGTACGGCGCGGCCGTCTACCTGCTGGCGATCCCGGGCGGCTTCATCGCCGACCGCGTCATCGGCCCCTGGAAGGCGACGCTGTACGGCGGCATCGTCATCATGGCGGGCCACATCTGCCTCTCGATCCCGAGCGTGGCGACCGCGTGGATCGGCATCTGCCTCGTCGCGATCGGCACCGGCTTCATCAAGCCGAACCTCTCCACGATGGTCGGCGAGCTCTACGACGAGGAGGATCCGCGTCGCGACGCCGGCTTCCAGATCTTCTACATGTCGATCAACGTCGGCAGCTTCTTCTCCCCGCTCGTCGTCGCGTTCCTGCGCGGCAACTGGGGCTACCACGCCGGCTTCGCCGCCGCCGCGGTCGGCATGGCGTTCGCCCTGACCGCCTTCCTCATCGGGCGCAAGGCGCTGCACGGCATCGGCAACCAGGTGCCCGACCCCCTGACCGCCGAGGGACGCCGCCGGCTCGGCATCATCTCGCTCGGCATCCTCGCGGGCGCGGCGCTGCTGTTCGTGCTCTTCAACGCCCTGGAGGGCGACATCCCGGCCGCCATCATCGACACCGTCGCGGCGATCTCGATCATCGCGTCGGTCGGCTACTTCGTGGCGATGCTGCGCAGCCCGCGCGTCACTGCGCCCGAGCGCAGCCACGTCAAGGCGTACATCCCGCTGTGGATCGGCGCCATGTTGTTCTTCATGATCTTCGAGCAGGCCGCCGGCAAGATGGCGACGTTCGCGATGAAGAACACCGACCTGCACCTCGGCGCGCTGACGATCGACCCCTCGTGGTACCAGTCGATCAACCCGTTCGGCATCGTGATCCTCGCGCCGATCGTCGGCGCCTTCTTCACCGCGCGGGCGGGCAAGTTCCCGAACACGGCCGCGAAGTTCGCGTTCGCCGTGTTCCTGATCGGCATCTCGGCCGTCGCGATGGGCGCCGCGTTCCAGGCGTTCCCCGGCGGGGACATGCTGGCGCCGTTCTACGTGCTGGCGCTGGTCTTCCTGCTGCAGACCGTCGGCGAACTGTTCCTCTCCCCGGTGGGCCTGTCGGCCACCACGCTGCTGGCGCCCAAGGCGTTCGCGTCCCAGGCGATGGCGCTGTGGTTCCTCACCTCGGCCGCCGGCCAGGGGATCGCGGCGCTGGTCATCAAGGCGATGGCCGGGCTGTCCGACGCCACCTACTACTACGTGCTGGGCGCCGTCACCCTGGTCTGCGCGGTCGGCCTGTTCGCGCTGGTGCCCTGGACGCAGCGCAAGATGAAGGACATCGAGGACATGAAGCTCCGGGCCGCCGAGGCCGAGCGCGCCGAGCGGGCCGCCCGCTAGCCTCGCGGGTGAGGGGCCCGACCTCCCGGGCCCGCACCGGAGGGAGCCGGCGATGACGTGGCTGTTCGGCGTCGGCCCCGCCGTCCTGATCGTCCTGGGCGGCGTGGCCACGTACCTCTGGTTCAGTCGGCTGGATCCCGACGTCGTCGTCCCCGACGTGTCGCCGCGCGAGCCGGCGGACAAGGGGAAACGGGTCTGGAACGCGCACGTGTGGCCGCCGGGCCGGCGCTTGCCCCACCTGGAGGGCGTCGGCACCCTCACGCTGGCCGACGGCGTGTTGAGCTTCGCGCCCCAGGGCTTCGGCCACGCCTGGAGCGTGCCGGTCGCCGACCTCCGCGTCGGGCTGGCGTCCCGCAACGGCGTCCCGGACATCTGGCTGACGGCCGAGAGGGGCGCCTTCGCCCGAGGGGCGACCGTGCTCCACGGCGAGGTGGCGCGCGGCCGGCTGCTGTTCACCGAGCGGGTCGACTTCAAGGGTCTGGTCGAGCGGCGGGACGCTGCGGAGTTCGTCGGGTGGCTGCGCGCGGCGGGGGCGCTGTTCGATCCCGCCGCCCGGCCGCCGCGCCGGGGCCGACGGACGCCTCCCGCCGGGTGACGGGGCCCGGCGTCCGGGCCCGCTCGAGGGCGGGAATAATTGAAGCTTCATGTTGTGGAGGGGGTGACCCGTTGCCGCTCCCGGCGCGGGAGGGAAGGAGAACCCCCGATGACCGACACGATGCTGACCTGGACGCAGGGCGTGTACGCCTTCGACCGCAAGGACTACGGCGCGGCGGTCGAGCACTTCTCGCAGGTGCTGGCCGCCGAGCCGGGCAACCTGAACTGCCGGGAGTACCTGGCCCGGGCGCAGTACCACCGCGCCTCGCTGGGCCCCGCCGAGCAGGAGGCCCGCCGCATCCTCGAGGTCGACCCCACGAACGAGTACGTGCAGATGCTCCTGGCCCGCGCGCTGGAGCGTCAGGGGCGCCACGAGGAGGCCGCCGGCGTGCGACGCGTGCTGGCCGCCCTCAGCGGAGATGCCCGCCACGCCGCGGGCCACCGGGCCTTCGCCTGAGCGTCCCCGACGCCCGCCGTCCCTCCCGAGGGCGGCGGGCGTCGTCGCGTCCGGATGCGCCCGCCGGCGATGGTCGACCCTGGCCGAACGGCGTTGTGCGCGGCTAGGTTGATCCGTGGCTCGATCCGCTGACGAGAGGAAATGCCCATGCGGCCCCACCTTCTGCAGTTCACGGCCACGGCCGTGACGGTGGCCCTCGTGGCCTCGCTGCACCTGGGAGCACCACGAGAGGCCCCGGCTGCGGAAGCGCCGCCGGGGACCACGCAGCGCGTCGCCGGACAGGCGCGCGATCTCGCCGATCTCGGTGCGCTGGAGACGGCCCACCCCACCGATCCGGACGCGGCGCTGGCCGCCCTGGTGGACGCGGCCCTGACGTCCGCCCCCCTGGAGGCCGGGACACCCGCCCTGCTCGACGACACCCCGATCCTGGACAACCTGGACGCCGCCGAGCTGATGGGCCTGCTCCAACTCGCCCGCGACGACGGGCGCAGCGCGCCCGACGTGATCCGGCAGTACGGCGCCCAGGACGCGACCGCGGCGGCCGCCGATGCACTCGCCACCGACTATCCCGAGACCTTCGTCGGGGCGGAGCTCAACCGGGCCGATGGATCGAACTGGTTCGGCTTCGTGGGCGACGTCCCGGAAGCGGCGTTGACCCGGATCGCGGCGCTTCCGGCCCCCAGCGACGTGACCTCCGGGCTCGCGCACTCGCGGGCCCGCCTCGAGGCGCTGGCGCTCGATCTCACCAGCGGCCTGAGCATCGCGTCCTCCTCGTGGCCGGAGTTCGACGCGCAACGACTCGTGTACCGCGTTCACGGCGGTGACCCCGCACTGCGGCGGGCGGCGCTCGAACGCGCGCGAGGGATCGCGGGCCGCGCAGGGGTGGCGCTGGACGCCTCGATCGAGCCCGGCGGCGTCACAGCCGAGGACGGCTACGCCCGCGGGGGCATGACCGTGAAGGGGCACAACTCGGGCAAGCCGCAGGGAACCTGCACCGGCGGGTTCATCATGAAGACCTCGACGGGCGGACGGCGGATGTCCTCGGCCGGGCACTGCGGCCAAGCGATGCAGGCCGGAGCGCTGCTGCGGCTGCGCGCCATCGACGGCGGCAACTCGGCGCCTGTCCGCGAGACGATCAGCTGGGACAATCGGGACGGAGACCTGGCGCTCTTCACGTTGGGCACCTTCAAGCCGATGGCGGTGTTCTACGCCAAGTCATCACTCAAGGTCAGCGTGCGGGGCTGGAACCGCTGGTCCGCCAAGGGGACCTCGCTGTGCAAGTTCGGTGTGACCACGGGCTTCACCTGTGACGTGGTCGACCGGACCGGCTTCACCCACATGGGCACCGGGGAACTGGTGAAGATGCGGCAGGGGAAGTCGGATCACGGCGACTCGGGTGGCCCTTGGTTCTCCGGCCACACCGCCTACGGGATCCACTCCGGCCGGACGCTGATCTCGAGGGATTCCTTCTACACGCGGCTGAACGGCTTCGTACGGCATGACACCTACGTCGTCCTCTACTGACGGTCGGACTCACCGCGAGGTACGGCACCTCGGCGCGTGTCGGCGCGGCTGCTCAGGAGGGTCCCAGGGGCGTGCCGACGCCCGGAAGGTGGGCGGCGCGGTACTCGCGCGCCCGGGCCGCACAGTTGGGGTTGACCGCGCTCAGCCCCAGCGCGTCCACGCGCTGCATCCGCTCGCCCATCCGGCGCCAGGCGGCCGCCAGCCGCCCGCGCCAGGAGGGGTGCGCCCCGGCGTCCATGGGAACAGCGTAACCCCGCTCCGGAGCGGGGCCTGTGCCCCGGCGGCTCGCACGCACTAGGGTTCACGGGTGAGCGAAGAGCAGGGCACGGGGATCGATCCCACGCAGGAGCAGGACACGCCGGACGTCGACGAGGTGACGGCCGCGCAGGATCCGGCCGATCCGACCTCGGAGGAGGCCGCCGCGACGGCGGAGGAGGCCCCGGCGGCGGACGGCCCGGGGAAGAGCCCGACCGAGGCACAGGAGCAGCCCGACGCGTCCGACGCGACGCCCGAGGAGACCGAGGCGTCCCGTCAGCCCGCCGAGCCCGAGCAGGATCCGGCTCCCGCGCACGGGGACGAGTCCGACGAGTCGGCCCAGCAGCAGCACGCGATCGAGACGCCGCAGCCGGCCCCCGAGCCCGAGCTCGACGGCTTCGCCGCGCTGGGCCTGGAGCCCAAGATCCTCAAGTCGCTGAAGGACCTCGGCTACGAGCGTCCCTCGCCGATCCAGGCCGAGACCATCCCGGCGCTGCTGGAGGGCCGCGACGTCGTGGGCCTCGCCCAGACCGGCACCGGCAAGACGGCGGCGTTCGCGCTGCCGATCCTCCAGCGGCTCGAGCGCAAGCACAAGGTGCCCCAGGCGCTGGTGCTCGCGCCCACCCGCGAGCTCGCGCTGCAGGTGTCGGAGGCGTTCGAGACCTACGCCACGCACATGAAGGTGCGGCTGCTGCCGGTCTACGGCGGGCAGGGGTACGGCGTGCAGCTGGCCGCCCTGTCGCGCGGCGTGGACGTCGTCGTCGGGACGCCGGGCCGGGTCATCGACCACCTCGAGCGCGGCACCCTCGACCTGTCGGAGCTGCGGTTCCTCGTCCTGGACGAGGCCGACGAGATGCTCAACATGGGCTTCGCCGAGGACGTCGAGCGCATCCTGGCCGACACCCCCGCCGACAAGCAGGTCGCGCTGTTCTCCGCGACGATGCCGCGGCAGATCCGGTCGCTGGCCAGCACCTACCTGGTCGACCCGCTCGAGATCATGGTCAAGGGCAAGACGGCGACCGCCACCAACGTGACCCACCGCTACGCCGTGGTGTCCTACCCGCGCAAGCTGGACGCGATGACCCGGATCCTCGAGGTCGAGGACTTCGACGGCATGATCGTCTTCGTCCGCACCAAGAACGAGACCGAGACGCTGGCCGAGAAGCTGCGCGCCCGCGGCTGGTCCGCGGCGGCGATCAACGGCGACCTGCCCCAGGCGGCCCGCGAGCGCACCATCAACCAGCTCAAGTCCGGCAAGCTCGACATCCTGGTCGCCACCGATGTCGCCGCGCGCGGCCTGGACGTCGACCGCATCAGCCACGTGGTGAACTTCGACATCCCCACCGACACCGAGAGCTACGTCCACCGCATCGGGCGCACCGGCCGCGCCGGCCGCAGCGGCGCCGCCATCTCGTTCGTCACCCCCGCGAGCGGCACCTGCTGCGCTCGATCGAGCGGGTGACCGGGCAGTCGCTGGCGCAGATGGACCTGCCGACCGTCGACGACATCAACGCCACGCGCCTGTCGCGCTTCGACACGGCGATCACCGAGGCGCTGGCCGACACCGAGCGGATCGACTTCTTCCGCGACGTGGTGAGCCACTACGTGCGGGAGTTCGACGTTCCCGAGGTGGACGTCGCCGCCGCGCTGGCCGCCGTCGGTCAGGGCGAGGAGCCGCTGCTGCTGGACGAGTCGTCCGAGTTCAAGCCCGAACAGTTCAAGGGCTCGCGCCGCGACCGCGACGACGACGTCCGCCCGGGCGGGTCCGAGCGGCCGCGCCGGGCCGCGGGCGGCGACAGCCACCTGGCGACCTACCGGATCGCCGTGGGCCGCCGCCAGAAGGTGACGCCCCGCCAGATCGTCGGGGCGCTCGCCAACGAGGGCGGCCTCGGGCGCGAGGACTTCGGACGCATCGACATCCGCGGCGACCACTCGCTGGTGGACCTGCCCGCGCAGTTGTCGGAGGAGGTGCAGCGCAAGCTCGCCCGCACCCGGATCTCGGGCCAGCTCATCGAGCTGCGGCCCGACAGCGGCGGCGGCTCCCGCGGCGAGAAGCCGCGCGGCAAGGACGGCTTCGGCGGCAGGGACCGCCGGGGCAAGGGCGGCGGCTTCAAGGGCAACGACCGCGGCCACCAGGGTGGCAGGGGCCGCGGCGGCTGGGACGACGACCGCGGCGGACGCGGCGGCAACGGCCGCTCCTGGGGGCGCGACGACAAGCGCCGCTGACCCAGGCCGATGAGCCGCCCCCCGCGTCACGTCGCCCGCGCGTCGCCCACCCGGGGCGCGGCGCTGGCCCACGCCGCGCGGGAGCTGCGGCAGCACCCGGCGCGGTACGCGGCCATGCTGCTGGCGGTCGTGGTGTCGGTCACGTTCCTGGCGGCGAGCCAGGTCGTGCTGGCCACCGAGTCCCACGCACTGGCGGCCCGCAGCGTCCTGTACGCGTCCCGGGCGGACGTGATTGTGGACACCTACGTCTGGAACTGGGGCGGGGCCGTCGCGCAGCGCGACGGCGCCCTGAGCGTGGCCGAGACCGCGCTGAAGGCGGACCCCGCGGTGGTCGTGGTCGAGCCCTTCAGCCAGGTGCGCGGCGAACTCGTCAACGGCGAGAGGGTCGCGGGGGTCATGCTCACCTCGGCGTTGAGCAGCCCCGCTCTGCGCTGGGCCGAGCCGGTCGAGGGACGCCTGCCGGACGGCCCCGGCGAGACGCTCCTGGCCCAGGAGACCGCCGCGCAGCTCGGGCTGCGGGTGGGCGATCCCGTCCAGCTCAACATCGTCGGGGCGGCGCCGCTGACGGTCGTCGGGCTGACCCGCGAGCGCGGCTACGGGACGCCGCCCGCCTACGTGCCCGCCTCCACGATCGCCGAGGCCGGGAAGGCGCTGCCGCCGGCCGACCCCCGCGTCATCATCAACCCCCGGGACGCCGCGGAGAAGACCCCCGGCTCTTCCGGCGGCACCGTCGGCGTCCGGCTGCTGGTCCGTACCGCCGACCCGTCCCAGGCGCCGGCCGTGGCCGCTGACGTCGCCGACGCGCTCTACGCGGCCGGGCACCTGCGCGTCGTCGCGGAGGCGAAGCTCGCCTCGACGGTCCGCGCCCAGGCCGCCGAGGCGGAGGGACGCTCGGAGTCGGCGACGCCGCTGCTCGTGACGGCCGCGGCGGGGGTCGCGCTGCTCGTGGGCGCCCTCATCATCGGCAACACGCTCACCATCCTGCTGACCCAGCGGCGGCGGTCCATCGGGCTGCTGCGGGCGGTGGGGGCCACCCGCCGCCAGGTGCTGGAGCGGGTGCTGGCCGAGGCCGTGCTGCTCGGGGCGGTCGGCTCGCTGGTCGCCGTGCCGCTCGCGGTCGCTGCGGCGGCCGTCATCGCGGGGTGGGCGACCCACTCGCTCGACTTCGGGCTCGTGGTGCCGTGGGGCGCGGTGGCCGGCGCGGTCGGGCTGGGCTTCCTCATCACCGTGGTGGCCGCTGTCGGCCCGGTGCTGCGGGTCACCCGGGTCTCGCCGCTCGAGGCGCTGCAGCCCGCCGTCCCGGTCAGCCGGGCGGCGGCGCACGCCCGGCGGCGCGCGCTGGCCTGCGCCCTCGTGGGCGCGCTGGGGCCGGGGCGCTGACGTGGGCGCTGCTCGCCGGCGGCGCGCCCGCCGACCGGCGCCTGTGGGTCGGGCTCGCGGGCGGCCTCCTCGCCGCCGGCGCGGGCCTCGTCGCGACGCCGCTGTACGTGCCCGCCCTGATGCGGCTGGTCGCCGCCCCGCTCACCCGCCGCAGCCCGCTCGCGCGCGTCGCCGTCGCGGACGCCACCCGGAACCCCGGGCGCGTCGGGGCGGCGGCGTCCGCGCTCCTCGTCGCGGTCGGGCTGATCGTCGTCGTCCAGGTCACCGTGGCGGGCGTGCGGGCCGCCGCGTTCGCCGAGATCGATCGGCGCTACCCGATCGACATCGCGCTGCAGTCCGCCGTCCGGGGCCCCGACCTGATGAACCCCAACGGCAGCGGGCCGGAAACGTACCGCGACGCGAGCGGACGCCTCATCGGCTTCCAGCCCGACGCCCTCGACATCGTCCGCGCCACTCCCGGGGTCGCGAGCGCGGTGATGGTCCCGATGAGCGACACGGCCCTCGCGATCACCGGCACGAACACGGTCGGCGAGTATCCCGTCGCGCCCCTCACCCCCGAGGCGGCGGCGGCCCTCCGGAGCCCCCTCACCCTGGAGCGGGGCGAGGTGGGGTTCCCCACCGACGCCATGGCGGACCTGCGCGGCGACGTCGGGACGCGGGTCCAGATCATCCTCATGGTCGGGGAGTACCAGAACCTCACGATGGTGCGCGCCGACGTCGGGCCGGACGTCCTCGTCGTCCGGCCCGAGACGTTCGCCGCGATGCAGACCCCCACCCGCGACGGCCTCATCCTCGTCACGCTCACCGACCCCGACGACGGCGACTCGGTCGGGGACACGCTGCGGGCGCGCCTCACCCAGGCGAACCCCGGGATGGCGCTGGGCGGCAGCGCCGAGCAGAAGGCGGCCCTGCGCGCCGTCCTCAACGACCTGACGGCCGTCATCACCGGGCTGCTCGGCGTCGCCGCGCTGGTCGCGATGATCGGCGTCGGCAACACCCTGAGCCTGTCGGTGATCGAGCGCACGCGGGAGCATGCGCTGCTCCGCGCGCTGGGGGTCACCCGGGGCGGGCTGAAGCGGATGCTGCTGGTCGAGTCGGTGCTGCTCGCCGTCATCGCCGTCGTGATCGGGGTGGCCGCGGGCGTCGGGCTGGGGTGGGCGGCGGCGCGGCTGATCGCGGACAGCCTCGCCCTGCCCGCACCGCCGCTCACCCTGGACGCCGCCCCGCTCGCGATCACCGCCGCGGTGGTGCTGGTGGCCGGGGCGCTGGCGTCCGTGCTGCCCGGACGCCGCGCCGCGAGCACCGCGCCCGTGGAGGCGCTCGCCGATGTCGGCTAGATCAAGGAGGCAGCCATGACCGAGCCCGTTCCCAGCCGCGCGCTGCCGGACGACGGGGCGGTGCGTCCGGTGGTCGCGCCGCGGCATGCGCGGAGGAGCGCCGCGCCGCGGCACGCCGAACGGGACGCCTCCCCGCGCCGCGCCATCGCGCCGGGCACGCCTCCGCCCGCCGTCGAGGCGCGCGCTCTGCGGAAGGTCTACGGGGAGGGCGACACGGCGGTCGAGGCGCTGCGCGGCGTCGACGTCTCCTTCGCCCGGGGCACCTTCACCGCCGTCATGGGGGCGTCCGGGTCGGGGAAGTCGACGCTGATGCACTGCCTCGCGGGGCTCGATCGGGCCAGCGCGGGCTCGGTGAGCATCGGCGGCGTGGAGCTGGGCACCCTCGGCGACGACGACCTGACCCGGCTGCGGCGCGACAAGGTGGGGTTCGTCTTCCAAGCGTTCAACCTGCTCCCGACGCTCACGGCCGCGCAGAACATCACCCTGCCGCTGGAGTTGGCCGGCCGCCGCGTCGACCCGGACGCCCTCGCGGCCGTCGTCGACCAGCTGGGCCTGGCCGACCGCGTCGACCACCGGCCCTCGGAACTCTCGGGCGGGCAGCAGCAGCGCGTCGCCATCGCCCGGGCGCTGATCGCCCGGCCCGACGTGGTCTTCGCCGACGAGCCCACCGGGGCGCTGGATTCGGTCACCGGGCATGCCCTGCTCGCCGAGCTTCGCCGCGCCGTGGACGAGGACGGCCAGACGATCATCATGGTCACCCACGACCCGGCGGCGGCCGCGTACGCGCACCGGCGCCTCACGCTGGCCGACGGCCTGCTGGTGGGGGACGACGCCGGGGCGGCGTCCGTGTAGTGTGCGGAGCACCCATCGCCCGAGCACGGAGGCACCGGCCCAGCCCATGAACGAGATCGCGGTTTTCGCCGGCAGCGCCGGCGTGGAGTTCGCCCACCAGATGTGTGCCGAGCTCGGGGTCGAGCTCAAGCCGTCCCGGATCCAGCGGTTCGCCAACGACTGCCTCGAGGCGCAGCTGCTCACCAACTGCCGCCAGCGCGACGTGTTCATCGTGCAGCCGCTGGTCGCCCCGGTGCAGGAGAACCTGATGGAGCTGCTGATGATGATCGACGCGGCGCGCGGCGCCTCCGCCGGACGCATCACCGCCGTCATCCCGCACTACTCCTACGCGCGCTCCGACAAGAAGGACGCCCCCCGGATCTCGATCGGCGGCCGGCTCGTGGCGGACCTGCTGAAGGCGTCCGGCGCCGACCGCGTCCTCACGATGACGCTGCACTCGCCCCAGGTGCAGGCGTTCTTCCGGATCCCGGTCGACCAGCTCCACGCCCTCAACGAGATGGCCGAGCACTTCCGCCGCGAGGACCTGTCCAACACCATCGTGGTGTCGCCGGACCTGGGCAACGCCAAGGTCGCCACCACCTTCTCCCGGATGCTCGGCACGCCGGTCGCGGCCGGCGCCAAGCAGCGCTTCGAGAACGACCAGGTGCGGATCACGAGCATCATCGGCGACGTCCACGGCCGCGACGTCATCGTGCTGGACGACGAGATCGCCAACGGCTCGACCATCCTGGAGGTGCTGCGGCTGCTCCGCGAGGAGGGCGCCGGGAGCGTCAAGGTGGCGTGCACGCACGGCATCTTCTCCAACGGGGCGGTGCAGCGGATCGCGGCCGACCCGAGCGTCACCGAGATCGTGTGCACCAACACGGTGCCCATCGCTGAGTCCAAGCACGACCCGAAGCTGACGATCCTCACCGTCGCGCCCGCGTTCGCCAAGGCGATCCACCACATCCACACCGGCGAGTCGGTCAGCGCGCTGTTCAACGCGCCGTAGGACGGTCGCGGTCGGGGCCCCCGGCCCGTGCCTCGCATGACCCGTCCGCCTGACGACGCGGGGCTGCCGCGCCCGCGCGCCCGGCTCCTACGATGGGGGCCATGACGCGCGAACCCCTGACCCTGGTCGGCAACGCCAAGGGCGGCACCATCAGCGTGCTGCGGCTGCACGAGGGCGAACTCGTCCCCCTGCTCACCAACTCGGTGGGGGCGGGGTGCAGCACCTTCGCGGTGGACGCCGCGCGCGGGCTGGTCTACAGCGCCACCACCGCGCCGACGCCCGCAATCATCACGCTCACCCTCGATGCGGCCACCGGCGAACTCGCCGAGATCGCCCGCACCGACATCCCGGACGCCCTGGCGTACCTGACCCTGTCCCGCGAGGGGACGCTGCTGCTCGGCGCCTCCTACCACGGCGGCTGGGGCGCGGTCTGGCCCATCACCGAGGGCACCGTGGGGGAGGCGACGGCGCGGGTCGAGTACGCCAACCTGCACTGCGTCATCACCGACCCCGCCGGCCTGCACGCCTACTTCGTCTCGCTCGGGGCCGGGCTGATCGCCCAGTACGAGCTGGACGCCGACGGCCGGCTCGCGCCGCTGTCCCCCTCGACCGTCGCGGCGCCCGAGGGTTCGGGGCCGCGCCACCTGATCCTGGGCGGTGCGGGCACCGACGCCTACCTCGTCACCGAGTACTCCGGCGAGGTCATCCGCTACGCCCGCGACCGCTCCTCCGGCGTCCTGACGGCGCAGGAGGTGCTGGAGGTGTTCGATCCGACGATCGGGCTGAAGCACAGCCGCTTCGGTGCCGACCCGCGCGCCGAGCACCTGATCTGGGGCGCCGACCTGCACCTGGCCCGCGACGAGCGGTACCTGCTGGCGTCCGAGCGCTCGGGCAGCACCGTCGCCACCGTCGAACTCGACGAGGGCGGCGTCCTGGGGCGGGTCGTGGCCCTGTGGTCGACCGAGCAGCAGCCCCGCGGCTTCGGCGTGGCCCCCGACGGCGTCGCGGTCGTGGTGGCCGGCGAGGCGTCCGGGGCCGTGGCGCTGGGGACGGTCGACCCCGACGGGTCGGTGACGCCGCGGCAGCGGGTCGAGACCGGCGCCGGCCCGAACTGGGTCCGGTTCGCCTGAGCCGGGCTCAGTCGAGGTCGGTCTCGAGGTTGCCCGCCCGGTGCAGCGCGGCCTCGGCGTGCGCGGCGCCGTTGGCGCGGCCCTCGGCGGCACCGCCCTGGGGGTGCAGCGCGTGCGGGTGCAGGCCGTTCGCGCGGGCCGGCGCTTCCTGACCGGGGGCGTCCTGGCCGGTGCCGCGGACGGCGGCTCCCTGGGGCGCGACGGTTCCGGCTTCGTGCGCGGCGCCGTTGAGCGCGGGGGCCCCGTGCCACTCCCACAGTGAGCCCGGCCGGCCGCGCCCCGCGACGACCTTGCGGCTGCTGACCCGCAGCCCGGCGATCCCGCCGAGGCGGCGGTTCAGGTTGCCCCGGTCCGGGGCGGCGCCGGCGAGCGACTCGGTCAGGGCCACCGCCTTGCTCACCGGGAACTCCGGCCCGGTGATCGCGCGGGTGAAGGCCTCGTTGCGCCACAGCCGGTCCACCAGCAGCGGGCGACCCACCTCCACCATCTGGTTGTGGTCGAACGCGAGCGTCGGGACGTCGTCGAAGGAGTGCCATTCGACCGGCCCGGTCGCCTCGCCCTCCTCTGCGACGGCCCAGAGCACGACCGACAGCGTGGCGCCGCGCGGGTCGCGGTGCGGCTCGTCGAACACGGTCAACTGGCCCTGGCCCCGCACGCCGAGGCCCACCTTGGTCCGAACGGCCCGCTCCGCGGCGTCCGCGAGGCGCTCGCCCTCCCACAGCGTCACCCCCGGCAGGGCCAGGTGGCCCGCGAAGGGGGCCGCGGAGCGGCGGACCAGGGCCAACTCCACGCGCCGCAGCGGCGCGTTGTAGCGGAGCGTGATGGCGTCGACCGAGACGTTCGAGGTCGGTGGGCGATTCATGTAAGCGTCCTTGCTCGGAACCGGATTCCCAACCCACACTAGCCCGGAGTGGTCGCCGGGGAGCGGAAAGGCGAACGCCCGTTAGGCTGAGGGCCAACGGAAAGAAGGATCCTCCCATGTCGCTGTTTTCCCGGGTAGAGCAGGCCCCGCCGGACGCCATTCTGGGCCTCACCGAGCAGTTCAAGGCCGACACCAACCCGCGCAAGGTGAACCTGGGCGTCGGGGTCTACCAGGACGCCACCGGGAAGCTGCCGCTGCTGCGCTGCGTGGCCGCCGCCGAGCAGCGCCTCGCCGCCACCCCGACCGCGAAGGGCTACCTCGCCATCGACGGCATCCCCACGTACGGCCGCGAGGTCAAGGAACTGGTCTTCGGCGCGGACTCGCCGCTGCTCGAGCAGGGCCGCGTCGTGACGGCGCAGGCGCTCGGCGGCACGGGGGCGCTGAAGCTGGGCGCGGACCTGATGCGTCAGGTCACCCCGGACGCGACGGTGCTGATCTCGACGCCGAGCTGGGAGAACCACCTGGCGCTGTTCACGCGCGCCGGCTTCACCGTGGAGAAGTACCGCTACTACGACGCCGCACGCAAGGGCGTCGACGTCGACGGCATGATCGAGGACCTGCGCGCCGCGGCGCCCGGCACGATCGTGGTGCTGCACGCCTGCTGCCACAACCCGACCGGCTACGATCTGGCCCCCGCCGACTGGCAGCGCGTGATCGACGCGGTCGTCGAGGGCGGGCTGACCGCGTTCCTGGACATGGCCTACCAGGGCTTCAGCCAGGGCATCGAGGAGGACGGCGCCGTCGTGCGCGCGTTCGCCGAGCGGGTCCCGTCGTTCCTGGTGTCCACCTCGTTCAGCAAGAGCTTCTCGCTGTACGGCGAGCGCGTGGGTGCCCTGTCGGTGGTGTGCTCCGACGCCGCCGAGGCGGCCCGCGTCCTGTCGCAGCTCAAGATCGTCATCCGCACCAACTACTCCAACCCGCCCACGCACGGCGCGGCGCTGGTCGAGACGGTCCTGGAGGACCCCGAACTGCGCGCCCAGTGGGTGGCCGAGCTCGGCGAGATGCGCGACCGGATCAAGGCGATGCGCACCAAGCTCGTCGACGGCCTGGCGGCCGCCGGCGTCGAGGGGATGGGCTACATCACCGACCAGGTCGGCATGTTCAGCTTCTCGGGCCTGACCAAGGAGCAGATGCAGCGGCTGCGCGCCGAGTACGCCGTCTACGGCACCGACACCGGCCGGATCTGCGTTGCGGCCCTCAACGACGACAACGTCGCCTACGTCAGCGAGTCGATCGCGGCGGTGCTGCAGGGCTGACGCCTCCGGTGATCGGGGCGCCCGCCCCGATCACGGAGTGTGCCCGGCGTCAGGGCGGGGTTCCTCCAGCGGGGCCGCCGAGGGCGGCTGCGGCCGGGGGAAGTCCTCGACCGCGTACTTGAACGCCAGCACGATGACGTCGGCGGCGTGGTCGGCCGTGAACGACGCGGTGTTGACGATGAGGTCGAACGGCTGGGTCTGGGTCGGATCCCAGCGGTACAGGCGGCGGGCCAGGTCGGCGCGGACGCGATCCTCCCGCTCCTGCCGCTTGCGCGCCTGGTCCAGGGGGATGCCCGCCTGCGCCGCCGCGTAGGCGACCCGTGCGTCCGCGGGCCCGGTCAGCTTCACGTGCAGCGCCTTGGGTTCGCGGGCGAAGATCTTGGTGGCGTTGCGGCCGAGGATCACCGCGCCGCGCCCGGCCAACTCCAGCAGCGACTCGGTGTTCTCCGTGACGATCTCGTGGTCGGTGCGGGAGGCCAGATCCCACGTCAGGTCGGCGTCGGTGGGCATGGGGGTGAGGGAGCGCAGGAAGCGCTCGAAGAAGTTGGCCTCCGCGGCGTCGCGCTCGGCGGCCGCCTCGAAGGTCTCCGAGCTCACCGCCTGCCCGATGTAGGGGACGCCCAGCTGGGCGGCGACCCGCTGCCCGATCGCCTCGGCGCCGGCGCCGTACTGCTCGAAGATCGTCACCAAGGGGACGCCGAGGGTCTGCTTGGGCAGCCCCGCGCCGCCGCACGCGGCCGGGTGCAGCCGGAAGCGGGCCGCCTCGCCGTCGCCCTCGCGGGTCACCACCCCCATCGCCTCGAAGGTGGCCAGCGCGTGCGCGACCCCCTCGGCGGTCAGCCCCGGATCGTTGCCGATCACCGCCGCGGTCAGTTCGGCCCGCGGGGCGGCGTCCGGGTGTTCGGCCAGGAAGACCAGGACGGCCCGCCGCGGGGCGGTCATCCGTTCGCCGCGGCCGCGCAGGCGCTGGCTCGTGTCGCTGATCAGTCGGTCGAGGTCCATGGCTCAGGCTAACCCGAGATATTCCTCGAGGGTCAAGGATGAGTCCGGACCGAACGCCGCCGCCACCTCGACGCCGACCCAGCGCAGGTGCCAGGACTCCCACGCGTACCCCGTGATGTCGGTCTTGCCGTCGGGGTAGCGGACGATGAAACCGTGCTCGAAGGCGTGCTTGGCCAGCCAGGCGGCGTGCGGCGTGCGGGCGAACGCCGAGCCGCGGTTCCGCCCGTCCCAGGCGTCCAGCGACAGGCCCGTCTGGTGCTCCGAGGCCCCCGGTTCGGCGTAGTACCGCCGCGCCGTGGCCTCGGGATAGGTGCGCATCGCCTTGTCGAAGCTGGCCTTCTGGGTCGCGAAGCTGCGGTAGCCCGACCGGATGCTCATGGTCAGCCCGTCCGCCTTCGCGGCCGCGGCGAGCCGGCCGAACCCCGCCGTGGCGTCGGGATGCAGCCCGTTGCTGCGGCCGGCCCAGTCCGGGACGTAGCCCGCCGAGACGCGGTGGGTCTTGCTCACCACGACGAGGCCCTGGACGGTGTACGGCGTGGCCAGCGCCGGCCCCGTCCGGTCGTCCGGCGGAGGCGTGGGCCGCGTCGGCGTGGGGGTCGGGGTGGGGGTGCTCGGCGCGGGGAGGCCGGCTCGAGCGCCGGCCCGGCCGTCCCGGGCGGGGGAGCGGGCGCGGGGGTGGTGCAGCCGGCGAGCAGCAGCGCGCCGCCCGCGGCCAGGAACGATCGCCTTTTCACCCGTGCAGTCTAGGAGCGCCCCTGTACTACTGGGTGTCGTAGTAATGTCGTGGACATGACCGACACCGCCGGCGAGGCCGCGCGCACCCCCCGTCCCGCACCCGGCCACCCCTCCCACCCAGCAGGACGCGGCGGGCACCCGGGAGGTCATCCCGGCGGGCACCCGCACGCGGCGCCGTCGCGCCGGCACCTCGACTTCGACTCGGCCCCTTCATCGCGATCTGGGAGACGACCCAGGCCTGCGACCTGGCGTGCAAGCACTGCCGCGCCATGGCCCAACCGCTGCGCGACAGCGGCGAGCTGACCACCGACGAGGCCAAGGCGCTCATGACGCGGCTGCGCGAGTTCGGGCCGATCGTGTTCGTGTTCTCCGGGGGCGACTGCTTCAAGCGTCCGGACATCGTCGAACTGGTGGAGTTCGGCGCGAAGCTGGGGCTGCGGATGGGCATCACGCCCGCCACCACGTCGCTGGCCACCAAGGACCTGCTGATCCAGCTCCGCGACGTCGGCCTGACCCGGGTCGCGATCTCCCTGGACGGCTCGAACGCCGCGATCCACGACGAGTTCCGGCGCGTGCAGGGCTCGTTCGACCACGGGCTGCGGATCCTGCGGGAGGCCCAGGAGGTCGGGCTGTCCACGCAGGTCAACACGGTGATCCGCAAGGCGAACATCGACGACATGGACGCCATGACCGAGCTGATGACCACGCTCGGGGTGGTGTTCTGGGAGGTCTTCTTCCTGGTCCCGATGGGGCGCGCGAAGGCCGAGGACGTGGCGTCCGCCGACGAGTTCGAGGCGGTGTTCCACCAGCTCTACGACCTGTCGAAGACCGCGCCCTTCGACATCAAGGCCACCGCGGCCCCGCAGTACTCGCGCGTCGTGATGCAGCGCAAGCGCGCCGAGGTGCGCGCGGGCGCCGACGAGGACGTCACCGAGGTGATGACCCGCGGCATGCACTACTCGCAGTCCGACGGCATCGGACGCGCCCGCAACGTCAACGACGGCGACGGGTTCGTGTTCATCTCCCACACCGGCGACGTGTACCCCTCCGGGTTCCTGCCCGTGACGGCCGGCAACATCCGCGACGACGACATCATCGACATCTACCGCAGCTCGCCGGTGTTCCGGGCGCTGCGCGACCGCACCCAGCTCAAGGGCAAGTGCGGCGTGTGCGCCTACCGGGACGCGTGCGGCGGCTCGCGGGCGCGCGCCTACGCGATGACCGGCGACTACCTGGCCGAAGAGCCGTTCTGCGCCCACCAGCCCACGCGGGCGCCCCTCGTCGCCAGCCCGGCGCCGCGCTGATCCCCGCCGCGTCGGGTCAGCCGGCGTCGCGCGACCCGGTCGGTGGCAGGTCCGCCCCGCTCCCCGGCGCGGCGGCGTCCACCTCGGCCCGGCCGCGCTGGAGCGCCCAGCGGCGGTGGGCGCGCTCGATGCCGCGCTCGGCGGGCGGGGGCAGCGGCGTCCGGGGGACCGGGCGGCTCAGGATGTGCTCGAGGATGCCGGTGAGCCGCTCCGCGGGGATCACGCCGTCGGGCCCGGGACGCCGTCCCTCGAAGTAGCCGCCCCGCCCCTCGTGGACGACGGGCCCGCCGTCCACGATCGTGACGCGGCCCTCGTCGACCGCGCGGTGCCACGGCGAGCTCGCGGTGATCGGCCAGCGGCCGGGGAACGCGAGCGGGCCCAGCAGGCGCGAGCGGTCGCGGCTGCCGCGGATGTCCCAGAAGTGCTGCAGGTGGTCGAAGCCGGGGTCGGCGCTGAACACGCCGCCGATCGAGACCACGCTGACGGGCGCGCCCAGCAGCGACAGCATCGAGGACGCCCCCAGCGCCATCTGGCCGCCGCCGCTGAAGCCGACCAGGGTGACGGGAACCCGGCTTCCGGGGGTGTAGCCGTGCGCCAGGAGGGCGTCCCAGATCGCCAGCGCCAGCCCGGCGTTGAAGGTGGGGCCGTACCGCGGGTCGGCCGAGACGAGAACCTGGAGCACGTTGCGCAGGTTGATGAGGTAGGGGGCCAGGCTCTCGCGGCGGACGCGGCGCAGCCGGGCCAGCGACGACCACAGCCACGAGGTGGCGCGCTGCAGCAGGTTGCGGTCGTCCGCGGCGTAGGGGAAGACGTCCGCGATCACCTCGACGCGCGGCAGGTCGTCGGCGACGCGGCGCCACACGGCCTGCTCCCGCTGCGAGATGCCCTTCCCCTCCACCACGCCGATCCCGGACAGGTAGACCACGTAGCGCTCCGGGCCGTCCGCGGGGCGGCGGCCGCCGGGGCCGGCTTCGCGCTGAGCGCCATGGTGCGGCGCGCCTCGACCGCGCCCTGGGAGGACCACCACCGCAGCGACTCCAGCGGCGCCAGCAGGGCGAACGCCACCAGCAGGCACAGCAGGACGCCGAGCAGCCAGAACACCATCATGGCCGGCCGCCGTTCTCCGCGTCCGGTGCGTCGGGGGGCGACGCGTCCGGGGAGGGGGCCTCGACGGCGCTCGCGGCGGGGCGGGGCTCCCGGTGCCGGCTCGCCAGCACCGGGACGAACGGGCCGCCGGTCAGGATGTTCGCGGACGTGACGAGCACCGGCTCGCCGGTCGCCAGCGTCCACAGCCGCGACGACACCCACCCCAGCGGGGCGCCGAGCAGCCGGGCGAGCAGCTGCATCAGGAACCAGCCCGAGCCGGTGATGAGCAGCGCGAGCCACGCGGGGAGGTCGTAGGCCGCCCCCAGCAGCAGGAACAGCAGGAGGAAGGACCAGACCTCCAGGACCCGGCCGATCCCCAGCCCGACGTAGGGGAGGAACGTCAGTGCGTTGAACACGTGCGGCGCCAGCGCGAGCAGGAAGACCGTCAGGATCGTCGTCACCGGGAGGGGCAGCCCGGTGACCGCGAGCGCGACGCCCCAGGTCACCAGTGCTTCCAGCAGCCGCAGCGCGATGAGGTAGACCAGCGCGAGCGCCCCGGAGATCAGCGCCCGGACGCCGCGGATGCGGTTCAGGAACAACACGCCGCTCTGCCCGACCCCGATCGACAGCAGTGCCAGCGCCGCCACCCCGATGGATGACCAGAGCAACGGGAGCGTGCCGAGCCGTCCGGTCAGGTCGGCGTCCTGCCGCAGGACGTCGCCCACCAGTTGCAGCGCGGCGACGAGCGCGCCCCAGACGTCGGGCATCACGCCTCTATCGTCGCACCACCCGGGGTGCAGCGAGGTCCGCCGCGCGGCCCACGGATCGGACGGCGCCCAGGCGGGGGTCTGCCTTGCGGGCGGGTCGGAGAGGCGGGCGGGCTGAGGAGAGGACGTGGTGTCCGCGTCGTTCTCGTCGGGCCGCTGGGGAAGCCTGCCCGGTCCACGCCGAGGCCTGCGAGAGGGCGGGGTCACGGCGAGTGCCTCGGACTCCGGCCCCCAACCGCCGGCCACTCCACGCCGGGGTCTGAGAGGGCCGGCCGCGGTGGTGCTGGGGGCTGTGGACCGTCAGCCAGCGGCTCGTCCTCACGGCGCCTGCGAGGCTGCCCGGGAGTTGAGAACGTTCAGGAAGCTGGACCGACGTCGGCGCGGCACCCTGGCTACAGGGCCGAGTGGTGAATTAGCGCTGGCGGGGTGGGTTCCGATAGCCGCGCCGCGCGTTCCCCGCTCATACTTTCGTACAGGCACACTCCCGGGGGTGTCCACCGTAGGGATGAATCTGCCCGGGGTTCCGTGTCGGACCTTGGGGAAGTATGAGGAATTTTCATAAACTTCACATATGCGCAACAGGACGGCCAAGGATGCCCTGGCCCGGTGGATGGTACTCACCGCCGCCGGTGCCGGCCTCGTCGTGCTGTTCCCCCCGGCCGCGTTCGGCGGCCCGTCCTCGGCCGAGCCGGTGGCGTCCGCGGTGCACTTCGTGCCCGTGATCGCGGCGAGCGTCGTCGCCGCCGCCTGGGTCGTGTTCCACCTCCACGTGGCGCAACTGCGGATCCCCTGGCACCGGGACGCCGCCGCGGTGGCCCTCATGGTCGTCGGTTCGCTGGGCGCGGTGGCCACGATCGTCGGGATCGCCATGAACTCGCTGCCCGTGCTGCTCGCAGCCCTCGCGGCGTCCGCGTTCCTGCACCTGGCGCTGGCGTGTCGGATCGACCGCCTGCGCCATGGCCGGGTGAACCCCGTCGTCAGCGTGCCGGCCGGCCCCGTCCCCTCCTGACCCTCACGTCTGCGGCGGCCGTCGAAGCCGCGACGTCAGGGCCGCTCCCGGCCCCGGGTTCTGCTCAGAGGTAGGTGTCGAGCGCCTTGAGGATCGCGCCCTTGGAACGGGCGCCCTTGATCTCGGTGGCCAGCTCGCCGTCCACGAAGAGCTGCAGGACCGGGATGCTCATGATCCCGTAGCGCGCCGGCGTCGTGGGGTTGTCGTTGGTGTCGAGCTTCACGAAGTCGATCTTGTCGCCGTGCTCTGCGGCGAGCTCCTCGATGATCGGGGAGAGCTGCTTGCACGGGGTGCACCAGTCGGCCCAGTAGTCCACGAGCACGGGCTTGGACGACTTCAGGACCTCCTGGTCGAACGTGGCATCGGTGACGGCGGGGACGTTGCCCATGGTCTCTCCTCAATGGTGGGTCGATCGGTGATCGTGTCGGTGCCATCCTAAACGCCGCCGATGCGTCCGGTTCTTCCCGGCGTCCCGACCGAGGTCCGGCCCGGCCCGGCCCGGCGTCCCGACAGAGGCGCGGATCAGCGTCCCGACCGAGGCGCGGGTCAGCGTCCCGACCGAGGCGCCGCCGACCCGCGCGCCGGTATCGAACCGCGCCATGGTGGCGGCCGCATGCCCGTGCGGGGAGCATCCTGGCACGCGACGAGGGTCCGACGCGGGATCAGGCCCGCAGGCGTCCCGGCGCGGTGGTTACGCTCGCCTCATGGAGTGGATGCGGATCGGCGAGGTGGCGCGCCGCACGGGGCTGACCACGCGGACGCTGCGTCACTACGACGAACTCGGCCTGCTCGTCCCCAGCGGACGCACCGACACCGACTACCGGATGTACACCCTGGAGGACGTGCAGCGGCTGCTCGCGATCCAGCACCTGAAGTCGCTGGGGCTCGGGCTGGCCGAGATCGCCGCCGCGCTCGACGACCCCGGCTTCGACCCGACCGCCACGCTGCGCCGCCACATCGAGGCGGTCGAGGACCGGATCGCCGCCGAGCAGGACCTCCTGCACCGCCTGACGTCGCTGGTGGCCGCCCCGCACGAGGACTGGGACGACGTCCTGGTGGCCATCGCCCTGAGCGAGAGGCTGCGCCACCCCGAGGCGGCCGTCCGGTTCCGAGCCACCCTCGACGCCCCGCCGACATCCCCACGCCGGACCTGATCGAGTTGCTGCGCGGCGACCCCGAGCCGGGGGTGCGCGAGGTCGCGAGCTGGGCGCTCGTCCAGCGAGGCCCCGAGGCGTTCGACGCCGTCGCCGGGCACCTGGCCGACCCGGACGCCGACGTGCGCCGCCAGATGGCGCACGTGCTGGGCAAGCTGGCCGACCCTCGGGGTGTCGATCCGCTCGCGGCGCTACTGTCCGACCCCGCGCCGGAGGTGGCCGCCAAGGCCGCCTTCGCGCTGGGTCAGCTCGGCGGGGAGGACGCCGTCGCCGCGCTGGCCGGCGCGCTGGGACGCGGCACCGCCACCCAGCGCGCCACCGTCGTCACTGCCCTGGGTCGCCTCGGCTCCCTCCGGGCGTCGCGGCCGGACGCGCTCGGGGCGGCGCCCGCGGTCGCGGACGTCCACGACCGGCAGGGCGGCCTCGACCGGCAAGGCGCCCGCGGCCCGCGGTCGGACGCGGCCCGGGCGGCGGTGGCGGTCCTCGCCTTCGGGGACCCTGCGGCGCGCGCCGACGCCGCCGAAACACTGGGACTGCTGGACGACCCGGCCGCACTCGGCGCGCTCGCGGCGGCCGCGTCCGATCCGGTGGAGGAGGTCCGCCTCGCCGCCCTGATGGCGCTGGCGTCTCTGCCGGGGGCTGCCCCGACGTTGGCCGCCCGGGCCGACGCCGAGGGTCGCACCGGGATGCTCGCCCGGGCGCTCGCGGCCCGCGCGCGCTGATCGCCGCACCGAGGTGAGGACCGGCCGGCAGGCGGGGTCGCCCCCAGACCACGGGTCGCCCCTGAGAAATCGGGTCGCCCCCTAGAAATCAAGAACGACGCACTCGAGGGGCGGGCCGCAAATCCCACAAGGGGAAATGCCGGCGCGCTCGGGTTCGAGTGCGTCGTTCTTGATTTCTCGGTGGTCAGCCCAGCCGGGACGCGACGGCGGCCACGCGCGGGTCGGGGTCGCCGGCGAACGCGGCGGCCTGCGCAGCCGCTTCCTCGCCGAGTTGGCTCAGCGCGGCGAGCGCGGCCAGGCGGACGTCGGCCTCCGGGTCGGAGGCCAGCGCGGCGAGCGCGTCCGCGCCGCCGGCGGCGTCCTCGCCCAGGTGGCCCAGGGCGTCGGCGGCGTGCTCGCGCACCCGGGCGGCGTCGGAGCCGAGCGCCGTCACCAGCGCGGGGACGGCGTCGGCGCCGAAGCGGAAGAAGGCCCCGGTGAGGGCGTCCTTCTGCAGGGCGTCGCCGTCGCCGAGCCGGGTGGCGAGCAGCGGCAGCGCCTCGGGGCGGCCGGTGTTCGCCACGGCGCGGTAGGCCTTGATGGCGACGTCGGCGTGCGGGTCGGCCAGCAGCGGCGCGAGCGCGTCCAGGTGCGCCGGGTCGGCGGCCTTGCTCAGCACGTGCGCGCCGGTGCGGCGGGTGTCCGCCGACTCGGCGTCCAGCATGCCCAGGACCTGCGGCAGGGCCTGGTCGATGTGCTGGACGGTCGCCCAGGTGAGGTCCTCGCGGACGCAGCTGTCGCCCTCGACCACGAGCCGCTCGATGAGCGCGCTCGCGGCGGCGGGGGTACCGTCGTGGCGCACCCCGAGGGCCAGGGCGGCCTGGCGCCGGGTCGTGCCGTCCGGGTGGGACAGCAGGGTGATCAGCTGATCGGTGTTGGTGTCGTTCATGGGTCGTTCCCACCTCCTGATCCTCGACGGTAGACGTTCACGTCGCGTGAAGGTCAAACGCACTGGCTAAGCTCGCCGCCTACGCGCACCCCCGCGCTCCTCGACGAGGATCAGCCGCCCCCGTGACAGAAGGACCGATGATGAGTCGCACCGCACTCGCCCGCGCTGGATCGGCCGCGGTGGCCGTCGCTGCGGCGCTGACGCTGGCCGGATGCAGCTTGGTGTCGCCCGCCGCCCCGAGCGGAGCGCCGGGACCCCCGGCGACGGAGCAGCCCGCCGCTGCGGAGACGGGAACGCCCGGAGCGGAGTCGACGGCCACCGCACGGTTGCCCAAGTACTCGGATGCGTACCAGATCGGCAGCTGCCTGGCGCTCACGGGAGACGCCCAGTACCTGGTTCCCCCTGTTCCGTGTTCCGAGGCGCACGAGGAGGAGGTCTTCGGCTTCTTCGAGTTCCCCGACGGCGGCTATCCCGACGAGGCCGCCCTGCAGAAGTTCCTCCGGGGTGCCTGCGATGAGGCGTTCACACGGTACGTCGGTATGGAGGAGCGCGATTCCAAGTACGGGTGGTACGGGGGGGTGCCCGGCGTGGCGAGCTACGAGCGGGGCGGCCGTGAGGGCGTGTGCCTCGCCTTCGCCGACATCCACGACATCACGAACCTCCCCGTACTCACCGGGTCGATCAAGGGCACCAACGAGTGATGCGTCGGCGCGGCGCTGCGGGCCATGACGTCGGGTCGCCGGTCCGGGTGGCGAAGGATCAGGCGCGCGCGATGGCCTTGTCGGTGAGCACCGCGTCGGCCAGGGCGGCGAGGTAGCGCTCGGCGTCCAGCGCAGCGGCGCAGCCTGTGCCGGCCGCGGTGATCGCCTGCCGGTAGGTGTGGTCGACGAGGTCGCCCGCGGCGAACACGCCGGGCAGGTTGGTCTCCTGCGTGCCGGGCTTGACCAGCACGTAGCCGCCGGCGTCCAGGTCGACCTGGCCGCGGACGAGTTCGGAGCGGGGGTCGTGGCCGATCGCCACGAACACGCCCTGCACGGCGACGTCGCTCGTCTCGCCGGTCTTGACGTTGCGCACGGTGATCGACTCCACCGACACGTCGCCGTTGATGGACTCGACGACCGAGTCCCAGAGCATGCTGACCTTGGGGTCGGCCTCCGCGCGGGCGGCCATGATCTTGCTGGCGCGCAGCTCGTCGCGGCGCACGACCATCGTCACGGTCTCGCCGAAGCGGCTGAGGAAGGTCGCCTCCTCCACGGCGGAGTCACCACCGCCGATGACCGCGATCGGCTTGTTGCGGAAGAAGAAGCCGTCGCAGGTCGCGCACCACGAGACGCCCTTGCCGGAGAGCTTGTCCTCGCCGGGGATCCCCAGCCGGCGGTAGCCCGAACCCATGGCGAGGATCACGGCCTTGGCGCGGTACTCGACGCCGTTGGCGTCCTTCACGACCTTGATGGGGCCGGTCAGGTCGACCTCGACGACGTCCTCCTCGACGAGCTCGGCGCCGAACCGCTCGGCCTGGCCGCGCATGTTCATCATCAGGTCGGGGCCCATGATGCCCTCGGGGAAGCCGGGGAAGTTCTCGACCTCGGTCGTGTTCATCAGCGCGCCGCCGGCCTCGACCGATCCGGTGAACATGAGCGGCTCCAGCGCCGCGCGGGCGGTGTAGATGGCCGCGGTGTAGCCGGTGGGGCCGGAGCCGATGATGATGACTTCGCGAACGTCGCTCATGCTGCTTTCCTCGTGTGGGCGTGTGGGGTCAGCCTACTGGCCGCGCCCCCTCAACCCCGCCGCGCCGCCGGGCATTCCCGGCCGGCCGTCTCAGGGCGTGACCTGGATCTCCGCGATCGTGCCCTGGTAGTTCGGGCCCACCCGGGGCAGCGCGGTGAGGTACACCAGGACGAACCGCGTCGTCACGGGGCGGTCCAGGTGAAGTTGGACGTGGCCCGTCGACGGCTCGAACGAGGCCACGCGCCGCCACGAGGACGCCGCGTCCAGGGGCGGGCTCGTCACGTCCGCCTGCACCGGGACGCGCACCTCGCCGGTCGTCGGGGCGTCCCCGAGCGTCAGGACGATCCACGACACCGGCTTCGGCTCGCCCAGGTCGACGACGACGCCGGCGCCGGGCTTGCGTCCGTTGAAGTCGGCCGACCTGCCGTACCGCTCGGTGGTCCAGGCGGTCGCCGGGTTCCCGTCGATCGTGAGCTGTGCCAGGTCGGGGTTCTCGCGGTCGTCGCCCCCGTCGGCGCTGGGGTCGAAGTCGCGGGCGCCCGCGAGCACGTAGGCCTGCTGGGGTGCCGCCGGCATCGCGCTGGTCCGGTTGAACTGGTTCACGAAGACGCCGACCAGCCCGACCACCAGGGCGATGACGACCAGCGCGAGCAGCGCGCCCTGCCAGCGTCGGGAGGGGTCGCGCGAGGGTGCCTGCTCCGAGACGCGCAGCTGCTCCGACGGCGGGGGGATCGGCGTGTAGGGCTGTCCGGGCGCCGGCTCCTCGTCGTCGACGTCGGACCAGATCGACTGGGTGGCCTCCTCGTGGTCCGGGCTGCCCCACGGCGAGGCGGGCGCGTCCGCGCGGTGATGCAGGGCGCCGGTGGGCTCGCCGGGATCGTCCTCGACCGGCTCGTCGTCGGCCGAGGGCCGCGATCCGAACACCCGGCGTCGGCGCTCGAACGGGACGTCCTGGCTGACGCTCAGACGGGCGGCGCTCGCGGGCGCTCCACCGGAGGCGGCGGGAGGAACGGCGGCGACGCCCCCGGGCGGCCGGCCGGGGGCTGTCCGCCGGACGCGGGTGGTTGCGCGCCGGACGCGGGTGGCTGCGCACCGGGGGCGTGCGGCCGCGCGGCGGGCGATCCGTCGACGGGAGCGGGTTCGGCCGCCCGACCTTCCGGACGCCCCAGCGGTCCGCGTCCGGACGCCCCGGGCAGCCCCTGCGGCGTCCCCGCGGGGATCCGCACCAGTTCGACCGGACCCTCGAGCCGCAGTTCGAGCAGGTGGGCGGCGTCGGCGCCCCCGAGCAGCGCCGAGAGCGCCTCGGCGATGTCGGCGGCGGTGGTCAGGGGCGTGCCCCGGCCGCGCGGCGCGCTGGAGAGGATCCGCTCGGCGATGTCGGACACCTCGACCGACACCCGGGTGGACGCCTGGTCGGGCGGCAGTGGGCGGCCGTGCCGGTCGGTGGTGGCCGCCGGGAGCCCGTACCGGCTCGGCCCGGGCCAGCGGGCGGTCAGGGACGCGTACAGCACCTCGCCGAGCGCCTGGACGTCGGCGCGCTCCGGGTCGCTGTCGGCGGCGTCCGGGTGCAGCGCGTGCTCGACCAGGAAGCCGACGATCTTCGGGTTGCCGCTGGTGGTGACGACGATGGTGTCGGGGTTCAGGACCCGGTGGTGCAGCCCCTGGGCGTGCATGCCGGCCAGCCCGGCCGCGAGCTCGCGCACCAGCCAGGCCGCCTCGAGGTCCGACAGCGGGCCGTCGTGCAGCAGCAGTTCGAGCGAGCGTCCGGGGGCGTACTCGCAGACGACGAAGCTGCCGGCGCCGCCCGACTCGTCGAGCACGGCGTCCCACACCCGTAGGAACCGGTTGTCGATGGCGGGGGCCGCGCGGCGGGCCTGGTCGAGGACGTCGAGGGCGCGCGGGTCGTGCGGGTCGAGGATGTGGATCAGCACCGGGCGGCCGAGCTTGAGGTCGAGCGCCCGCCAGGTGACGGTCGAGCCGCGGCGGTTGAGGGGTTCCTCGAGCCGGTAACGGCTCTCGAGGATGTCGCCCTGGGCGTCGCGCGGGTCGAAGTCGGGGTCGGCCGGGGTGCTCGACGGGTCCGGATAGGCCAGGACGACGGCGTCCCGCTCGGCGGCGCCCTCGATCGTGACGGCCTCCTCGGCCTCGGCGAGCTCGGTCGGCAGGGAGTCCCCGCGGCGCCGCAGGACGGCCAGCAGTTGCCCGGCCTCGGGGATGTGCAGCAGGCGCGCCATGCCGAAGAAGGTGGCGCCGGCGAGGGCGAGCGCTCCCAGGAACGCACCCAAGGTCACCCCGAAGGACGCCTCGCGCGTCCACCAGGCGATGCCGGCGGCCAGCAGCGCTCCGGGCAGCACCGACAGGAAGAGCTGGGTGAGCAGCCGCACCAGCGGCGCGCCGGACAGGGTGGGCAGCCGGCGCGCGAGCAGCCGATGCGTCAGCAGGGCGCCGACCAGGTAGGCCACCGCGTAGGCGATCGCCAGCCGCGGCGCGACGGTGGCGGGGTCCTGCACGAGCGCGACCAGCCCGACCGCCAGGGCGACGTTGACCAGCGCGATCCCCACCTGCACGAAGAACGGGGTGCGGGTGTCCTCCAGCGCGTAGAACCCCCGCAGGTGGACGTACTGGACCGTGAACGGCACCAGCCCCAGCGCGAACGCCATCAGCGTCCAGCCGATGAACGCCCAGGTGTCGGCGTTGGCGCCGTGGCCGAACGCGAGCCGCGCGAACGGCAGGCCGAGCACGAGGAAGGCCACCGCGGCGGGCACCAGGAACGTCAGCGCGAGCCGCATGGTGCGCATCGTCTCGGCGGCGACCCCGGGCAGGTCGTGCGCGGCCGCGAGCCGGGACGCCGAGGGCAGCATCGCCGTGGCCAGCGAGACCGTCAGCAGCGAGTGGGGCAGGATCCACACCAGGTAGGCGGTGTTGTAGGCCGTCAGTCCGGCGCCCGGGACGCCCGCCTGCTCAACGGTCGCCCCGCTCGCGAGCCGGCTGACGACGACCTGCACCAGCGTGGTCAGCAGCACGTAGCCGAGCATCCACTTGGCGAGGTGGAACGTCTCTCCGAGCCCCTGGCCCTTCAGGTCGAAGCGGGGCCGGAAGGTGAGGCCCGTGGCCCGCATGCTCGGGATGAGCGCCAGCGTCTGCACCAGAATGCCGATCGTGGAGCCGATGCCGAGCACCAGGACCTGCTGGTCGGAGAACGGCGCCGACCGGTCGCCCGACGTGCCCCAGATCGCGAGGTAGAGCCCCAGCACCCCGATCCCGACCACGTTGTTGAGGATGGGCGCCCACATCATCGGGCCGAACCGGTCGCGGGCGTTGAGCACCTGGCCGATGAGGAAGAACGCGCCGAAGAAGAACAGCTGCGGCATCGTCAGCAGGGCCATCAGCACCAGTTGCTGCCAGTGCCCGGCCATCGCGGGGGTGCGCCACACGCCGGCCGTCCACAGGCTCATCACCTGCGGCGTGAGCAGCATGGCGACGGCCGTCACCCCGAGCAGGACGAGCGTGAAGGCGGTCATGATCCGGTTGATGAACGCCTCGCCCGCGTCGGCGTCGTTCCGGGTGTGCCGGACGATCTGCGGGACCAGCACCGTGTTGAGCGCGCCGCCGGCGAACAGCATGTACAGCGAGTTGGGCACCAGCGTCGCGAGGGTGAACGTCTCGACCTGCGGGTTGGCCGAGCCCAGCACGATCACGAGCAACCCGGCGCGCAGGAAGCCGAGCACGCGGCTGATGAGCGTCCCGGACGCCATCACCGCGGTCGCGTTGAGCAGCCGCCGGCTGGATGCCTCGGGCGTCGGGGACGCGGTGGGCGCGGGCGAACGCGTCGGCTCAGCCATGTCCCACCCCCTTCTGGCGCGCGCGCACCTTCTTGATGCGCAGCGCGGTGCTCACGACCAGCACGATGCCCGAGACGATGACCAGCGTCCACGCGATCGCGCCGAAGTTGGTGGTCTCCACCGTGATCTCAGTGTCGGGGGTGAGCCGACGACCGTCCACGGATTCCAGGTGCACCTGCGCGGTCACCACCCCGCCGCCGGCCGCGGTCGCGGCGAGCATGACGGTGCTGCTGGCACCCGCCTGCACCGTGACGGGCTCGGGGGCGGTGAAACGGATGCGCTGGGGGTTGTCGGTACTGACCGCCACCCGGACGACGGCCGGGTCGGTGAGGTGGTTGGTCACGGTGACGGGGAAGTCGCTCGTGGCGCCGGTCATCGAGAAGCGGGGCAGCGCGTCCAGGGTCACGGGGGGCTCGGCGGTCGCCGCGAGCCGCCGGTCGATCGCGTCGAACCACGCCTGCTGCTGCGTCTCGGCGTCCTCCCACCGCAGCGAGCCGCCGCGGGCCACCTGGGCGTCCGCGATGTCGGCGATGCCCGTCGAGGGGGCCAGCGCGCCGTAGACGCGGAGCCGCTCGCCGAGGCGCTCGAGCCGCGCGACCACGTCGCGCGTGAGGACGCCGGTGCGCGGGGGCGAGTGGGGGTCCACTCGGCGGGCGGCGTCCCCAGCACGTCGGCGAGCGGAGCGCGGCGGAAGCCGGCGGGCAGCGGGTCGGCGTCGGAGGCGACGTCCGCGGCGGTGCGGAGCCAGCGGACCTGGCCCCCGCCGGCGAGGGCCTGGGCGGCGAGGGTGTTGCGCCGGTTCACCGGCGTGTCCGGCAGCAGGGCCGTGGGGCTGAACGAGGGGGGATCCACCTCGACGACGGTGACCCCGCCGGCGCGGGAGACGGCGGCGGGAAGCCGGACGCCGAGCGCGAGGACGGGGGCGCCGAGGGGCTCGACCCGCTTCAGCGCGGCCGCGTCCGGGGAGACCAGCAGGACCGCGCGGGAGCCCGGGCTCTCCACCCGGGCGCCGGCCGTCACGGCGTCCTCCTGCAGCGCGGGGAAGCGGGCCGTCCCGGACGCGGACAGGTCGGGCGTCCCGAACAGGCCCGTGTGCCCCCGGGACGCGTCGAGCGCCTCGAACGCCTCGAGCCACGCCGCGGCGGCCGCCTCGCCCTCGCCGCGCACGCGCTCGGTGCCGGAGGTGACGAAGTAGCCGTCGGCCATGTCGCGGACCTCGGCGAGCAGGCCGGGATCCACGAACCAGTCGGTGTCGCGGGCCGCGGCGGCGTCCAGGAGTGCGCGGAGGCGTCCGGTGGAGAGTTCCTCGGCGAGCCCGTCATCGGTGAACAGGTCGGCCTTGATCTGCCGCGGCCGCGAGGAGAGTTCCACGACCGACGCCACCGGGACGTCCTGGCGGGGCACCTGCGCCAGCGTGCGCAGCGTCCCCAGCGTCCGGATCGGGGTCTCCCCGACGGCGCGGCCCGCGGCGTCCACCCCCACCCAGTAGGAGGCCGTCGCGCCCAGGCCGAGGTTGCTGGTGGCGGCGTCCACGGAGAACGCGGTGGTCTGGCCGGGCTGGATCTCCTGGTCGGCAGCGGTGAGGGTGACGGTGGCCGTCTGCCCGCCGACCGTGCCCCCCTCGGTGGTGGTCTTCTCGGTCAGGGCCTTCTCGACGGCCTCGCGGGACACGAGCGGCCGCGACGAGCGCCACAGCGAGACGGTCAGGGTGCGCAGCGGCGCGTCGGAGGTGTTGGTGACCGTGCCGGCCAGGTGCAGGCGGCCGTCGACGACCTCGGCGCGGCTCAGGGTGAGGGAGACGGCCTGCTCCGCCGCGTGCGCCGGCGGGCCGGTCAGCGTGAGCGCGACCAGCAACAGCAGGCTGAGCAGGGGTCCGAGGATCCGGCGGCGGCAGGGGCCGGGCCGGTTCGCAGTCACCTGTCCATCGTAGGCCGCTAAGCTCGATCAACGTGTCCTCCCTCTCCGTAGACCAGCGTCGCGCCCTCTCCGAGGCGGTGCTCGCGACCCCGGCGATCCGCCGGGTCGGCGACGCCTTCGCGGCGTCCGGGTACGACCTGCACCTGGTCGGCGGCCCGGTGCGGGACGCGCTCATGGGGCGCGGCGTGCACGACCTGGACTTCACCACCGACGCCCGCCCGGACGCGATCGAGGCGATCCTGCGGACGCTGACGCCCGCGACCTGGGACATCGGCCGCGCGTTCGGCACCATCGGCGCCGCGCTGCGCGACGGCGGCCGGGAGGACATCGTCGAGGTGACGACCTACCGGGCCGACTCCTACGACCCGGCCTCCCGCAAGCCGACCGTCGAGTTCGGCGATTCCCTCACCGACGACCTGATCCGCCGCGACTTCACCGTGAACGCCATGGCGCTGTCGGTCGTCAACGGCGCCTTCTCCGACCCGCACGGCGGCCTGGGCGACCTGGCCGCGGGCGTGCTGCGGACGCCGTCGCCGCCCGAGGTCTCCTTCGGCGACGACCCCCTGCGCATGATGCGCGCGGCCCGCTTCACCTCGCAGCTCGGCTTCACGCCCGCGCCGGAGGTCGTCGCGGCCATGGAGTCCATGGCGAAGCGGATCGACATCATCTCCGCCGAGCGGGTCCGCGACGAACTGTCGCGCACGCTGCTGTCGGACGCCCCGCGTCCCGGCCTGGACCTCCTGGTGCGCACCGGGCTCGCCGACCGCGTCATCCCCGAGGTGTCGGCGCTGGTGCGGGAGGTGGACGAGCACGGCCGTCACAAGGACATCTACGAGCACACGCTCACCGTGCTCGAGCAGTCGATCGACCTCGAGAAGGCGCGGGGCCACGCGCCCGACCTGGTGGGGCGGCTCGCCGCGATCTTCCACGACGTCGGCAAGCCCCGCACCAAGCGGTTCGAGGGCGGCGGCAAGGTCTCGTTCCACCACCACGACGTCGTCGGCGCCAAGATGACGAGGAAGCGGCTCGCCGAGCTGCGGTTCTCCACCGACCAGATCAAGGCGGTCGCCAAGCTGGTCGAGCTGCACCTGCGCTTCCACGGCTACGCCGACACCGACTGGACCGACTCCGCGGTCCGCCGCTACGTGCGCGACGCCGGCGATCAGCTCGAGCGGCTCCACATCCTGACCCGCGCCGACTGCACCACCCGCAACCAGCGCAAGGCCAACCGGCTGCGGACCGCCTACGAGCAGCTCGAGTGGCGCATCGACGAGCTCGCGGCCCAGGAGGAGCTGGACGCCATCCGGCCCGACCTGGACGGCACGCAGATCATGGCGATCCTGGGGATCAAGCCCGGCCCGGTCGTCGGCCGGGCCTACGGGTTCCTGATGGAGCGCCGCCTGGAAGAGGGCCCGCTGGGCGAGGAGCGTGCCACGGCCGAACTGCTCGCCTGGTGGGCCGACCAGGAGCACTGAGCACGCCCGCGAGCCCGGGCTCCGCGGGCTGCTCCTCGGGGGGCGGATGTCGTCCTGGTGCCCCGAGAGCCGGTGCCGATCGCCGCGACCAGGGGTGATGCCGGCCAGGCCGGGCGCTGGGGGCACCAGAACGACATCCCGGGCCGCGCGGACGCCGCGCCGCCGCCCCCGGGCACCCTCGGCCGCGCCGATGGCAACCCCGGACGCCGGATGCGGCGGCGCGGCCCCGCGGTGAGAGCATGGCGGGGACGTCGAGGCGAAGGGAAGTGCGGTGCGGGAGCGGTTGAGGTCGGGGGTGGCCCGGTTGTCGGCGGCGCCGATCGCGCTGCTGCTGATCTCGATCACCACGGTGCAGCTGGGCTCCTCCATCGCCAAGGACCTCTACTCGCTGGCGGCACCGCTGTCGGTGGCGTGGCTGCGGCTCGGCGCCGCCGCGATCATCCTGGGGGTGCTCACCCGGCCCAAGCTGACCGGGCGGTCGGCGTCCGACTGGGGCTGGGTGGTCGGCTACGGCGCCAGCATGGCCGCGATGAACGTCACCTTCTACGAGGCGATCCAGCGGATCCCCGTCGGGATGGCGGTCACGCTGGAGTTCCTGGGCCCGCTGGGGGTTTCGGTGGCGCTGTCGCGGCGCTGGCGCGACCTGCTCTGGGTCGGCCTCGCCGCCCTGGGCGTCGCGCTGCTGGGCTTCTCGCCGGGGGATCTCGACCCGATCGGCGTCCTGTGGGCGCTGGCCGCCGCCGCGCTGTGGGCGGCCTACATCCTGCTCGCCGGGCCGACCGGACGCCGCTGGTCCGGCGTCGACGGCGTCGCCGTCGCCTTCTGGGTCGGCTTCCTCGGCGTCACCCCGATCATGCTGGCGCTGGACGCCTTCCCCGACCCGATCGTCCGGGTCTGGCTGGTCGGCGCCGCCGTCGGCCTGCTCAGCTCGGTCATCCCCTACGGCATCGAGATGGTGGTGCTGCGGCGCATCGAGCCCCGCATCTTCGGCATCCTGATGAGCCTCGAACCCGCCGTCGCCGCCCTGGCGGCGCTGATCCTGCTGGGCGAGACGCTGCGTCCGGTCGAGGTGCTCGCGATGGCGTGCGTCGTCGCGGCGTCCATCGGCGTGGTGCGGACCGCGCGGAGGCGTCCGGAGAACACCACGGAGGCCGCCGCGGAGGAGGGCCTGTAGCCGGCGCCGCGGCGGCGGCGCACCGGCCGTGAGGATCGGCCGGACGCTCAGCCGACGGCGGCGTCCAGCCTCGACAGGGTGGCCTCGTCGACCGCGAAGCGCCACGGTTCCGGGTCGCGCGGCGTCCGCCCCACGAGCGAGCGGCCCTCGGGCGGCGCGGTCCAGTCGACGAGTTGCGCGCACGTGAGGTCGAGCGCCTGGAGCAGCGTCTCGAAGTTCCCGCGCAGGGCCGGGGTGGGGAGGTGGCGCCCGTTCAGCCAGCCCTGCAGCGTGGCCGGCGGGACCCCCGCGACCCGGGCCGCGGCGCGGATCGACAAGTGCTTGCGGATGCGCGCCTCGTTGATGAGCCGCCCGATCTCTGGGTAGGGGGGCCGGGGTCCGTCCATGCTTGTAGTATCAACCAATCGTGCCGATATGTGCCACGCGGTCCACGCTCACGGGCGTACGAATGTGTACGACTTCGGCGCCGATTGCCCTAGCAGTCACGTGAAAGCGGTATCAGGGGCGCGTGGGGCGCCGGCGGCGGCACCCGTCGGCAGCGGAGGGGCCCGACCCGGTTCCGCCGGCGGGGACACGCGATTACCCTCGAGGGATGAACGTGTTCACCCTCGCATCCCGCGTCGCGGTCGCCGCGCCGTTCGTCTACCTGGGCTGGCAGGCCGCCCGTCAGCCCGGCGGGCGGGTGAAGGCCGCCGAGGCCTTCGGCATCCCCGCCGACCTGTCGGATCTGGCCGTGCGGGCCAACGGCGCGGCGATGGTCGCCGGCGGCCTGTCCGTCGCGACCGGCATCCTGCCCCGGCTCGGCGCCGCGGGCGTGCTCGCCGCCCTGGTGCCCACCACGATCGCCGGCCACCCGTTCTGGAAGGAGACCGACCCGCAGGCGCGGGCCGCTCAACTCACCCAGGCGCTGAAGAACCTCGGCATGGCCGGTGGGCTGCTGGCCGTGGTGGCCGCCCCCGGAGGCCGCACCCCGAGCTGACGGCTCGCGCCGACCACCCCCGCGACCGCACCATCGGCTGACGCCTGCGACCGCACCACCGGCAGACGGTGCCCCCTGCGACTGCACCACCGGCTGACGGGGCTGTCCGCCGGGCGTGGATCGCGAGCCTCACCGCGGGGTCAGCGTGGGGGCGGGGCGATCACGACGAGCCGCGGCAGCGGGACCTCGCGGCGAGGGACGACCGTCGCCGGCACCTCCCCCTCGGGTCTACCCGCGGCCGGGACCTCGAAGCCGCCCCAGCGCGGAAGGGCCGCGGCCACCACCCAGTCGGATCCGACGGGCCCGGCCGAGAACTCGCCGCCGGTGAGCGCGGCGCGCTCGCTCAGGCCGAGCAGCCCGTAGCCGGTCGAGAACGGATTCGGGGTCGGGGTCGCCGCGGGTCGGCTCGTCACGGTGAGGGACAGCGTGGCCGCCGAGACCCGCACGTCGATCCGGCAGGGGGACGCGGGGGCGCCGTAGCGCAGGATGTTCGTGGTCGCCTCGCGCAGGATCCTGGACGCCGTCCGCCGCGTCACCGGATCGCAGTCGTCGGCCCCGGGGTCGACGTGGCTCGTCACTGCGTGACCCGCGTCCGTGAGCGCCGACGTGACCGCCGCCACGGCGACCGTGGGGGCGAGCCAGGTGGCGGACGCGGCGGGCTGCGGTCCGCTGCGGCGTCCGGCGGCGATGATGATCTCCAGGTCGGCCCGGGCGCTGCCCAGGATGTCCGAGACCCGCCGCGCCACCGCGCGCACGGCGCTGCTGTCAGCCCGCCGGGTGTGGGCGTCCACCTGGAGGCCGATCAGGGTGAGCTGGTGGGCCACCACGTCGTGCAGTTCGCCCGCCAGCAGGCGGCGCTCGGTGCTGCGGGCGGACGCGGCGGCGGTCCGCAGCTGATCGAGGTCCTCGAGTTGCGCGGCCCGGGTCCGCAGGAGGTGGCCCGCCCCCAGGCCGATGATGAGCCCCAGCGTCAGCGGCACGAAGATCAGCACGCCGAGCGCCTCCGGTTCCAGGCGCCCCCACGCGGCCGCGACGCCCGCCACCGTCCACGCGATCGCGAACGGGGCGAGCCAGCGCGACGAGCGGGCCGCCAGCACCGCCGTCAGCGCGATGACCGCCGGGAGCAACGGCTGCTGGATCGACGGGTCGGGGCGGGCGCCGAGCAGCAGCACGACCAGCCCGGCCGCGAGCAGCCAGGTCGCGACCCGCGGGGCCCAGGGCAACACCGACAGCCCGAGCCACAGCGGT
Source organism: Propioniciclava coleopterorum (assembly GCF_011393335.1). Lineage (NCBI taxonomy): Bacteria > Bacillati > Actinomycetota > Actinomycetes > Propionibacteriales > Propionibacteriaceae > Propioniciclava > Propioniciclava coleopterorum. Next base: position 1,801,134 of record NZ_CP049865.1, read on the forward strand.
GCCCAGAGCGCCGCCGCCGCCCAGCCTGCGTCGCCGGAGGCCAGCAGCCCGCCCGCCGACACCCCGACGGAGATCAGGCAGGCGAGCGCGAGCGCGCTGAACCCGAAGCGCAGCGGGCCGAGCGGGACCCGTGCGAGCCAGTGTCCCCGTCCGGGGTCGACGGCGGACGCGGGGGCGGCGCCGAGCGGGACGCTGCGCTCCCACGCCTCACCGCCCGCCTGGCTCAGCCGCACCGAGACGGCGCCGCCCTCGCGGCGGCACTCCAGGAGGATCTCGCCGCCCGGGACGCCGCGGCTCCGCAGCGCCTCGGCGCCCTCGCGCAGGGTCCGCGCGAGGGCGGCCCCGACGCCGGGCGACATGTCGCCGACCTCCTGGTCGACCGCGAGGGTCACCGGGAAGCCGTAGCCCACCAGCACGTCCTCCACGCCCTCCAGGACGCCGGCGATCGACACGGGGGCCGCGTCGGTGGTGTCGCGAAGGGTCGTCACGAGCCCGCGCAGCCGGGCCAGGGCCCCGTCGGCCACCTGCCGCACCCCCGCGAGGGTCTGGGCGACCTCGGCGTCGCCGGCGCCGTGGACGGCGGTGCGCACCCGCTCGTCCGCGTCGGCGAGGTCCTCGCGCAGGATGGTGGCCAGATCGTCGGCCAACGCGCTGCGTTCGGCCTGCTGCACGGCGCGCGCCCGCCGGGCGAGCGCGTCCATCTCGGCGGAGGCGCGGCGGGCGTTGCGCCGCGCGAGCCGGAGCATCAGCCCGGCGAGCAGGCACACCGCGAAGAACAACAGCGACACCAGGGCGTCCCAGGCGGTGGTCAGCACCGATCCCGCCAGAACCGCGGCCGCCAGCGCCACGACGCAGAGGAGGGCGTCCCGGCGGGGCAGCGTCCCCAGCGCCACCACGACGGTCACGAGCAACGGAAGGATCCCGAGCGCGTAGCCGGGCTGGAACGCGCCGGCCACCAGCACGCCCGCGGTCAGCACGGTGGCGGTCCGGGGGTGCCGCGGCGCGATCGTGACCGCGACGGTCGCCACGACCGCGACGACGATCACCCCTGCCGCGACGCCCGGGGTACCGATGACGTCGATCGCCTCCCAGGCGGCCAGCGCCGCGACGAGCAGGTGGATGACGCGCAGGATCTGCAGCGTCGGCACCCGCGCCGTTGTGGGCGTCATGGTCGTCTCCTGGGGGGGATGGAGCAGCGTCGGTCCTAGCAAACCACGGATCAGGCCTCGTGGGGCAGGGTGAGGGCGACGACCCAGGAGCCGTCCTGTGGTCCGGAGGCGAAGGATCCCCCGGTCAGGCGTGCCCGCTCCCGGAGCCCGCGCAGGCCCCAGCCCAGGCGCGCGCCGGCGAAACCGGCGGGCAGCGCGCTGCTCACCTGGAGTGTGACGAGCTGGGCGTCGACGGTGATCCGGACGGCGCACCTCGTGCGGGGGGCCGCGTAGGCGACGACGTTCGCCACCGCCTCGCGCAGGGTGCGGCTGAGGGTGCGCTGCACGGTCATCTCGAGCTGGTCGGCCCGGGCCGGCACCTCGATGCTGGGGTCGAACCCGGCCGCCACCAGCGCCTGCTGGGCGGCCGCTGCCGCCTGCGTGGGGGTGAGGTGCTCGGCGAGTTCCCGGATCTCGGTGCCGGACGCGGCGGTGCTGGGGTCGTCGCGCAGCACGTCGACCAGGAGCCGCAGCTCGGTCAGCGCGGCACCGGTCTCGCGCCCGACCGTCGCCAGGACGCGGCGTAGGGCCGCCTCGTCCTCGTTGCCGTCGACGCCCATGAGCTGCAGCGACGCGGTCGAGAGGTGGTGCGACACGACGTCGTGCAGTTCGCGCGACAGCGTCCGACGCTCGTCGGCGCGGATGCGGGCGCTCTCGGCGGCCTCGTGGCCCTCGGCCAGTTCGCGGCGCTCCTGCCGCGCCGACACGTAGCGCATCGCCGCGCCGCACAGCAGGCCGACCGCCAGGTTGAGGCCCAGCGTCGCCGCGACGGGCGTGGCGAACGGGCCGGCGAGCGCGGCCCGCGCGACGACGAAGGCGACCAGCAGCACGGCCACGGAGGCGGCGGTGCGCCGGCCCACCTGCGCCAGCCCGATGGCCGGTACGAGCAGCAGCAGCATGCTTTCCAGGCCGGTGGGGGTCCAGAAGATGGCGGCCGTCAGGGGGATGGCCGCCAGGACGATCCCCAGCCGGGGCCGCCACAGCAGGGTGAGCAGGGCCGCGTAGGAGACGAGGTCCATCACGACCACGAGCGGGGTGTCGGCGAAGGTGAGCGGCGACACCACGGTGAGCCGCAGGTAGTCGATCAGCAGGAAGGCCCCGAGCGCGGTCGCCAGGAGGCGCAGCTGGGTGCCTCCGCTCAGCGCCCGCACGCGGCGAGCGGTGAACACGCCGACCCGCTCGCCGGTGCTGAACGCCGTGGTGGACATCGGGGTCAGCGCCCGCACGCCCGGGGCCACACGATGCAGATCCACATCTGCTTCGGCTCCCGGATCAGGGTCTGCTGCGCGGGTTGGACGGCCGCGAGCGGGCCGAGGACCCCGGCGAGGGCGAGGGCGGTGAGAGCGAGCTTCAACTGGTGCATGACGGCCATCCTTGGCGGGTCGAGGGAGGTGATGTCGCAACACTCTCCCGAACGGCCCCGGCCCCACCAGTTCACCTTCGGTCAGGTCGTCCCGGCGTCCCGGTCTGGCCGTTGGTGAATGGCAACCGGGGCCCGGTGGCTGAAAGATGGGGGCATGGGCTCCTCCACCCCCGCCGCGGTCCGGGTCCTGATCGCCGATGACGACGTCCTGGTGCGCGACGCCTACCGGGCCTTCTTCGCCGCGCGCGGCGAGTTCACGCTGGTGGGGGAGGCGCGCAACGGCACCGAGGCCGTCGAGTGCTACGCCACCCTCGAGCCCGACATCGTGCTGATGGACCTGCAGATGCCCGGGATGTCCGGCATCGAGGCGACCGGCGCGATCTGCGCCAAGCGGCGGGACGCCTGCGTCGTCGCCCTGACCACCTTCGGCACCCGCGAGTACATCGTCGCGGCGCTGCGCGCGGGAGCGTCGGGCTACCTGCTGAAGGACGCGGGCGCCGACAACCTGCTGGCCGGCATGCACCAAGCGCTGCGCGGCGACATGCCGCTGTCCTCGGCCGTTCGCCGGCAGCTGGTGGCGACCGTGACCTCGGAGGAGTCCTCGCCGCGCCCCAGCGCCGACGTCGGGCTGACCCCGCGCGAGCACGAGCTGCTGCAGTGGCTCACCAAGGGCATGACGAACTACCAGATCGCCCGGCAGATGTACGTCTCCGAGGGGTCGGTCAAGCAGTACCTGGCCCACATCGGCGACAAGCTCGGTGTGAAGTCCCGCACCCAGATCCTGGTCCGCGCCATCCAGCTCGGCCTGGTCGATCCCCACCTGGCCGACCCGGACTGAGCGCACGGGCGGGCCGGGTTCACGTTCGGCCAGTGTTGGCCCCCGGCCGTTGTCGGTGCGCCGGCCCTGTGTTTGATTCGTAGCCAGAACGCTCCGACCCCGGGAGCGCCTCCCGAAAAGGAGTCCGACGTGACCCAGATGGAAGCCGGAACGATGACGACCCCCGAAGCGTTCGCCCCCGCGCCGATCGACGCCCGCGGCGTCCGGAAGGCCTACCAGGTGGGCGACGGGTTCAACGAGATCCTGCACGGCATCAGCCTGCAGGTCGCCCCGCAGGAGATGGTCGCGGTGATGGGGCCCTCGGGCTCCGGCAAGTCGACCCTGCTCTACTGCCTCGCGGGGCTGGAGGCGCCCAGCGCCGGCGAGGTGGCCCTGGCGGGCCGGCCGTTGGCCGCGCTGAACCGCACCGACCTGGCGAAGATGCGGCGCGCCGAGGTGGGCTTCGTCTTCCAGTCCTACAACCTCATCCCGACGCTGACGGCCGCCGAGAACGTCGCGCTCCCCGCCACGCTGGCCGGGCGCAGGCCGGACGCCGACCTGATCGCCCGCACCCTCGCCGCGGTCGGGCTGACCGAGCGCGCCGACGCCCGGCCGCCCTCCATGTCGGGCGGCGAGCAGCAGCGCGTCGCGCTGGCCCGGGTGCTGGCGCAGCAGCCGCAGGTGCTGTTCGCGGACGAGCCGACCGGCGCCCTGGACAGCCGCACCGGCGAGATGGTGCTGGCCGAACTCGTCCGGATCGCCCACGAGCCCGGGCGCTGCGCGCTCGTGGTCACCCACGACCCGTTGGTGGCCGCGGCGTGCGATCGGGTGCTGTTCCTGCGCGACGGCCACCTGGTGCGCGAGCTGCGCGGCGGCTCCCCCGCGCGGTGGCCGAGGCGCTCGCCGCGCTCACCTCGGAGGGCTGAGCCGTGCGCACGCTCTACCTCGCGGAGCTCCGCGACTCGTGGACGGCCTGGCTCGGCGTCTGCCTCGCCTTCGTCGTGACCAACCTGTCGTTCGCCAACTCGGCGCTCGTGCAGGCGTCCGGCTGGGCGGCCGTGCGCAAGGGCGAGCTGGACCTCATGGCCAGCGGCGAGTTCACGCTCGTGCCCATCTCCAACTACGTGTTCTCGGGGCTGGTGGGTCTCACCGTGATCGCCACCTCGGCGAGCATGGTGGTGGACGCCCGCCGCGGCAGCCTGGCGCGGCTCGCGCTGGCCGGGGCAACGCCGGCCCAGGTGGTGCGTACGGTGATGCTCCAGCTGCTGGCGGTGTCGCTGGCGGCCGCGGTCATCGCGGACCTCATCGCCGTGGCGACGTTGCAGCCGTGGCTGGCCTTCCTCACCACGGGGCTCGACTCGGGCGAGGTCATCAAGCAGCCGGCCCCCGTGTACGACTTCGGGGCGGTGCTGCTGGCCAACGCGGGCGTCGTGCTGGTCGCGCTCCTGGGCGGCTACGGGCAGGCGCGTCGGGCCGCAGCGGTCCCTCCCGTCGAGGCGTTGCGGCAGGCCGCCGCCCCGCCGCCGCCGCGGATGCGGGTGCTGAGCTGGGTGATGCTCGTGGTCTGCGCGGGCGTCCTGGCGCTGCTGTTCGCGGCGATCATCCCGATCGCCTCGGTGCGCGACAGCGAGACCGTGAGCACGCTGCTGCAGATGTCCCTGGTCGCGCTGGTGCTGTTCGTGGTGATGGTCGCGATCCTGTCGCCGATCCTCATCAGCCCGCTCGCGCGCGGCTGGACGGCGCTGATCCCCACCCGGGCGGCGGTGTGGCAGCTCGCCCGCAAGAACATCTACGTCCGCGGCCCCCGCTTCGCCCGGTCGGTGATCCCCATCATCTTCACGATCGGTTTGATGCTCGGCCTGCTGGCGCTCGGCCCCACGATCTACGCGACCAGCGCGGCCAGCGGCCTGGACGGCGGTCCGATCACCCTGGACAAGGCCGGGATCGGCGCGTTCCTGTCGCTGCTCGGGCCGGCGCTGGCGATCGCGCTGGCCGGCGGCGTGGGCAACCTGTTCATGATGAGCAAGCAGCGCGACGCCGAGCTCGCCCTGCTCGGCATCACCGGCGCCACGCCCGACCAGCGCCGCGTCCTGCCGCTGCTCGAGGCGGTGATCCTCGTGGTGACGGCCGCGATCCCCGCGGTCGCGGCGCTGGGGGTCATGCTGGGCTACCTCGGGCTCAGCTTCACCGCCACCGGGATGGTGCCCGCGTTCGCGGTGCCCGCGATCGCCTGGGCTGTGAGCATCGGAGGGACCGGCCTGATCATGATGGCGGCCACCGTGCTGCCGACGCTCGGCGCGCTGCGCCTGCCCGAGCCGCGCGTGATCGCGCGCCTGGCCGCCGAATAGGACCCGGGCCCTCCTCCGGGTCGCGAGCCCGGCCCCCGTCACGGGGGCCGGGCTCTCGTTCGTCGTCGCCCGGGTTCGCGAGGGTGCCGGCTCTCCTTCGCCGCTCGGCGGTCGCGCGGGGAAACACCTTCGACCAGACGCGCTGGACGAACGGCCAAAGGGGGCGTCCACGCATTGACCGGCCCCCGATGCTGGGTTTTGATGGAGCCAGGAAAAAGAACCAGGAAAGCGGAGATCTCCCTTTCCAGCGACATTCCCTTCACCCCGACCTAGGAGGATTCCATGGGCGTTCGACCGGAGTATTTCATGGCCACGCACCCCGATTCCCCCTTCTACGGCGCGCCGCAGCGCCTCGACGAGATGATGGGCGCCGGCGAGCGCCTCCAGGCGGCCGACCTCCCCGCCGGCTGGTTGCGCCAGACCTTCGGCGTCTGGGAGGGATGGACGCCGCGCGACTGGCGTCCCCGCCTACAGGGCTGGAAGATCCACGTCTCCGCGTCCCTGGCGCACGCCACCACCACGCTGGAGCGCGTGACGTCGATCTGCGTCGAGCGCGAGGTGGCGTTCAAGTTCCTCCCCAACGAGGCGATGCTGGCCGACACCAACGGCAAGCAGGCCGACCGCGGTTCCTCGGGCAAGTTCGTCACGATCTACCCCGGCGACGACACCCAGTTCGCCGAGCTGCTGATCGCCCTGGAGGACGCGCTGGCGGGCCAGGACGGCCCCTACATCCTCAGCGACCTGCGCTACGGCGACGCCCCGGTCTACGTCCGGTACGGCGGCATCATGGCGCTGCACTACCCCGACGAGCGCGACCAGCCGGTCGCGGCGCTCGCCGGGGGCGACACCCTGACGCTGGTCCCCGACGAGCGGCAGCCGAAGTTCACCGTCCCGGCCGGCGTCGAGCTGCCCGCCTGCCTGGTCGCGCCGTACGAGCGCTCCCGGCAGGGCACGCCGTCGCGGCTGCGCGAGTTCAAGGCCGTCTCGGCGCTGCACTTCAGCAACGCGGGCGGGGTCTACCTCGCGACGCTGCCCGACGGCACCCGCCGCGTCCTGCGCGAGGCCCGGCCCCACACCGGCATCGACGGCCGCGGCCGCGACGCCCTCACCCGCCAGCTCGAGGAGGAGCGCGTCCTCACCGACCTGAGCGACCTCCCCGGCGTCCAGCACCTCGTCGGGTCGTTCACCGCCTGGGAGCACCGCTACCTGGAGCTCGACTACGTCGTCGGCCGGACGCTGACCTCCTGGGTCGTGCAGAACAGCCCCTACGACTCCCGCGACGGCGGCGCCAAGCGTGCCGAGTACGGGCGTCGCTGCCGCCGCATCGTCGGCCGGCTCGTGGACACCGTCGCCGCCATCCACGCGCGCGGCTGGTGCATCGGGGACGTGCACCCCGGCAACATCATGGTCACCGACGACGACGACGTGGTCATCCTCGACCTCGAGGACGCCAGCCGCCTGGACGCCGAGCGCACCGTCGGCTTCCGCGTCTTCGAGTTCTGCGCCCCCGAGGAGTTCACCGCCGAGCAGGCCGACTGGTACGCGGTGTCGCGCTCGATCATGCTGCTGTACGAAGCGGACTGGGAGCTCGAGGTGGTCGCGCCCGCCTTCTGGGCCGAGGCCGTCCGCCGGCTGGAGGCCGAGTACGGCGCCGAGGCCCGCGCCCAGCTGGACGCGGTGACCGCCCGGTTCCCGACCCTCGAGCATCACCTGCTGTCCCCGCGGGAGACGGTCGGGCTGTACGCGACGCCGCCGACCGCCGACGAGGCGATCCCCGCGCTGGACGCCGGCGTCGCCTGGTCCCGGGCCTTCTCGGCGCGGAACTCCTACCCGGGCGACCCGACGCAGGCCCGCGACGTCAGCGAGAGCCTCGGCTTCGGGAGGGCCGGCGTGGTGTGGTCGCGGCTGCGCACCGACGCGGCTCAGCACTCCGACGACCTCGACCTCCTCGAGGCCGCGGCTCGCGACTGGTCGCCGGAGGAGATCCCGGGCCTGTACGACGGCCTCGCCGGCCTGGCGCTCACGCTGGCTGACGCGGGTCGCCCCTCGGCCGCCGTCGCCGCCGCCCGGCGCGCGCTGCAGGGCGCCGAGGCCCGGCGCCGGCTCGACCTGTACGGCGGCCAGGTCGGCGTCCTGCTGGCCGGCATCGAGGTGGCGGCCGCGACCGGCGACGAGGAACTGCGCCGCGACGCGCTGGCCGGTCACGAGCGGTTGCACCGGGCCGTGGCGCGGGCCGGGGGACACCTCGACGCGCTCACCCACCGCCGCGGCCTGCACTTCGGGCTCGCCGGGCTGGCGCTGCTGGACCTGTCGGCGCACCTGGCCACCGGCGAGGCGCGGCTGCTCGACCGCGCGATCGACCGGTTGGCCGACGAGGTGGGCGCCTGCTTCGTCACCGCCGACGGCGAGATGATGGTCCGCGACGTCGACAACAACCGGGCCCTGCCCTACATCGAGTGGGGCAGCGCCGGGGTCTGGGCGGTGGTGCAGCTCGCGGAGCGGCTCGCCCGGCAGCGGCTCCTGGACGACGAGCAGCGGGACGCCTTCGCCCGCTCCTGCTCCGCCGACTTCTACGTCTACCCGGGTCTCGACCACGGGCGCTGCGGCACCGCGGTGGTCCTCAGCGGCGCCGGCCCCCGCTACGCGGCGGAGGTGCAGCGGCAGCGCGACCTCGTGCTGGCCACGCTCCTCAAGCGGCTCGACATGGCCTTCGTGGCCGGTGACGGCTACCTGCGGCTGAGCTCCGACCTGGCGACCGGCGCCGCCGGCGTCCGGCTGGGCCTGCACTGCCTGGCCGCGGGCCGGCCGTTCGACTGGCTCCCCCTGGGGCGCGGCACCGCCGACCGGATCGCCGCCCTCCCGCTGCCCGACGCCGCGGGCGTGCCGGTCCCCGACCGGCCCGCGGCCCTGATCCCGGGGGTGGTCGGCCATGGCTGACGCCCTGTCCCTGCAGGACATCGACCTCGTCGAGACGCCTGCGGAGGAGTACCACTCGACCAACAGCGTGTACGCGTGCGTGCTGATGAGTCAGCTCAGCATCGGTTGTTGAGTACGCGCGAGAACTCAAGGAAAGGAGGTGAACACCATGGCTGACGTCCTGAACATGCAGGAGGAGTACCCGGAGGTCCCCCGCGAGGAGAAGGCGTCGAACGTGAGCTGGGGCTTCTGCCGCAACAGCTACCGCTCGTACGCGTTCTGCCTGGTCAAGTGAGGCCGGCGCCCGCCCCGACGCACCCGGAAAGGAGGTGAACCCATGGCCGACATCCTGAGCCTGCAGGAGGCCTACGACCAGACGCCCGACGAGGAGAAGGCGTCCCGCTGGTCGATCGCCGTGTGCCACAAGAGCTACAAGTCCCTGGTCGCCTGTTTCGTCAAGTGACCGCCCGCCCCGTCGACCCGTGAAGGAGGTGAACCCATGGCCGAGATCCTCGATCTCCAGGACGGCGAGCAGGAGACGCCGCGCGAGGAGAAGGCGTCCAACATCAGCCTCCGCTGGTGCCGCAACTCCTACATCTCCGTGGCGCTCTGCTTCGTCAAGCAGTGACCCGCCCCCGACCCATCGAGTTCCCGAAAGGAGGTGACGAACATGGCTGACATCATCGATCTGCAGGCCGGCGACGAGCAGGTTCCCGGCGAGGAGAAGGCGTCGCACGTGTCCTACGCGTTCTGCCGCAACTCCTACAAGAGCCAGGCCTGGTGCTGGAAGTGGTGAGTGATCGCCACCTCGATGGCCGGCTCGGACAGCGCCTATCTGGCTGATCCGACCATCACCGACGACCGCCGTCGTCCCTTTCGGGACGGCGGCGGTTCTCGCGTGCCGGCGTCCCCTGGCGATTCGTCCCGGCTTTCCTAACGAACGGCCAGGACGTTTCTTTTCGCATTGACCGGGGCATTCGTCGGCATTTGGATGAAGGCATCCCCGAAGGGTTCGGGGAAAGGCGAAGGAGACGGAGATGGCTGACGTGATCTCCCTGCAGGGCGAGGGCTGCCAGTCCCCGGACGAGGAGAAGAACTCCCATCTCTCCTACGCCGCCTGCAACAACTCGCGCCAGAGCCAGGCCTGGTGCTGGCGCTGGAGCTGAAGGAGGAGCGATGGCCGACGTGCTGCGGCTGCAGGCCGAGGACGACCGCCCGGCGACGCCGGGGAGGAGAAGGTCTCGAGGCTCAGCTACCTGCAGTGCCACAGGAGCGCGGTGAGCGTCGCCCTGTGCGCGGTGTTCCCCCGCCGCTGACGACAAGTCAGGGAGTCGTCCCGATCGGCGCCTATCCGATCGGAGCAACTCCCTGATCCCCACCAATGGTGCCACGAGAGTGGCCGTTCGTGAATGGACAGCCGGCCCGACCGGCGACAGGAAGGAGCCCCGATGTCCGCATCGACCGCCGGCGCGCAGCGCATCGGTGAGCTGCTGGCCGACCCACCCCGCAGCCCGCTGCGGCGCCTGAACGCCATCCTGGCCTCGGACCGACGGGCGATGCTCGTAGCGTTCGTCGGCACCATCGTGGCGTCGCTGGCCTCCCTGGCCCAGCCGGCGCTCACCGGCGCCATGGTCGCCGCGCTGCAGCAGATGGACCTGCAGCTGCTCGCGCGGATCGGCGGTGTCCTGGTCGGGGTCGCGGTCCTGGGGTCGCTGCTGTCGGCCGGGGTCAACCTGGTCGTCGCCTACGCCGGCAACCGGCTCGTAAGGCACTTCCGCGACGAGTCGGCCGCCATCGCCTTGAAGGTGCCGGCGGAGAAACTGGTCGAGCACCCCACCGCCGACCTGGTGGCCCGCTGCTCGATCGACTCGGAGAAGATGGGCGACGTCTTCACCCGCGGCCCCATCCAGGCGCTCGGCAGCCTCGTGCTGGTCGGCGGCTCGCTGGTCCAGATGCTGCTCATCGACCCGGTGCTCACCGGGTCGGCCGTCGGGTTGTGCGTGCTGGCGCTGGTGGTCATCGTGATCGCCTCGCAGCGGCTCACGGGCATCTCGTTCGAGCGCCAGGAGGCCCAGGGCGCCTACGTCGCCGAGGTGACCCGCGCCCTGGACGCCGTCCTGACCATCCGCGCGTTCGTGGCGAACCGGTTCGCGATCGGACGCCTCGCGTCCACCAGCCAGCGCCTGCAGGACGCGTCCAACCGCACCGCCCGCGCCCAGGCCTTCATGGAGCCGCTGGTCTCGGGCCTGATCCAGGCCACCATGCTGGCCATCGTCCTCATCGCGTTCGTGCGGGTGCAGTCGGGCGCGCTGCCGGTGGACGCCCTGGTGGCGTTCTTCCTCTACACGATGATGCTCGTCGGGCCGATCGCGGGCGCCACCGAGACCGTCATGCTGATGGCCGAGACGCTGGGCGCGCTCAAGCGTCTCGTCGAGCTGCGGCTGGTCACCGAGCGGACGCCGCGCGTCACGCTGGAGCTGCGCGAGCGCCTGGAGCACGAGACGCTCGAGGAGTACGGCAACCGGCCCCGGGCCGACCCCGACGTGCTGGAGGGCGAGATCAGCTTCCGCAACGTCTCGGTCACCTACGCCGGCGCCGGCGAGGGGGCCGGCGGGCGCGAGCACGCGCTGAGCGACGTCTCGTTCGACGTCCCGCGGGGCTCCTGGGTGGCGCTCACCGGCACGTCGGGCTCGGGCAAGTCCACCATCCTGTCCCTGATGGAGCGGTTCCTGGTGCCCAGCCGGGGGCTCATCCTGGTCGACGGGATCCCCCTGGAGGACCGCGACGAGGACGTCTACCGCAGCCAGGTGGGCTACATCGAGCAGGCCTGCCCGCTGTTCGCCGGCACGGTGCGCGACAACCTCCTGCTCGGCCTCGACGGCATCGACGACGCGGAGTGCTGGGAGATGCTCGGACGCGTCGGGCTGGGCGGCGTCATCGGCGAACGCCCCGAGGGCCTGGACGCCCCGGTCGGCGAGTCGGCCTACGCCTTCTCCGGCGGGGAGCGGCAGCGCCTGGCCATCGCCCGGACCCTGCTGCGGCGTCCGCGCCTGCTGCTGCTGGACGAGATCACCTCGGGTCTGGACGTGCTCAACCGCACCCAGATCATGGGGCTGATCCACTCCACGATGGGCGGCATCACCACGCTGGCGGCGGGGCACGGGCGGTTCGCCACCCAGGGCGCCGACCGGGTCCTCGTGCTGGACCGCGGCCGGCTCGTGGAGGACGGCGAACCCGACGCCGTCGCGGCCCGCTCGGCCCTCTTCCGCTCCCTGATCGCGCAGTAGGGGCCGGCGATGAGCGAGTACGGCTGGGTCGACGACCTCGACGCCGACGCCTTGGTGGCCGAGCTGCGCCGCCACGGCGTCGAGCTGGACGGCGACCCCTCCCATGCCGACCCGGGCGCCGACCTGGACCCCGAGGACCTCTACCAGCTGATCCCGCTGGGGCGGACCTGGCTGCGGCTCGACCCCGACTCGGCCGGCCGGATCTGGGGGTCCTTCATCCCGGACGCCGCCCACCCGGCCGTCACCGACGGACGCCCCCCGATGCGGCTCGACGACGACGCCGCCGACCTCGACGGCTGGATGACGGCGCGCGCCGACATCGACGGCTCGGGCCGCCGCTGGGTCAGCGTGATGCGCCGACCCGAGCGGGAGGCGTACGTGGCCCTGCTGTACGACGCCGGCCCCGAGCGCCCTTCCCGGCTGCTGACCGTGCCGGGCGTCTACCCCGACATCACGCTGCTCGACGACGGCGACCGGCTCGCGTTCGTCGAGCCGGACCGCGAGGTGCGCGGCGGGCAGCGCGCGGTCGTCGCCCGGACCGACGCCGCCGAGTACGAGAGCTCGCGCACGGTCATCTCGTCCTCGCCGACCGGGGGCATCGGCATCCGGCCGTGCTCGGTGCGGCGGTTCTTCAAGCTGAGCCGCGGCGTCCGGTCGCAGCGGGTGTGGGACCTGGTCGACGTCCGGACGCCCACGCCGCGGCCCGTCCCGGTGCCGGGCGCGCCGGGCGAGCCGCACCTGTTCGACGTGGCCCTGCTGCACGGCGCGCCGGTGCTGATCCAGATCCTCAACGGCGACGGCGCCTGGACGCTGCAGGCGACCGAGCTCGTGGACGGCGAGCCGCGCCACTCCTGGGTCTGCGCGACGGGCGTGGGCCGCGCCCGCGAGGTCACCTCCGGCACCGAGTACGCCGTGGTGCGGGTCTCCCGCGACGGCGAGGAGACCCTGCACCGGATCGGCATCGCGGGCTTCTCCTCCGGGGTCGAGCCGCTGCTCCGCGCCCCCGGGCTGCTCGACCTGTCCGCCAACCAGGTCACCCCGTCCATCGGGTTCGCCGCCCTGGAGATGAGCGGCGGCATCCCGCCGTTCGAGTGGTACTTCGACAACGCCGGCGCCGTCCGCAACGACCCCGCGCGCGTCGAGCGCCGGGCCGCCGGGCTGGCGCGGGCCGCGCGCGAGACGTTCCACTCCGACGACGGCTACCCGGTCGATCTGGACGTCCGGTGGCCGGCACGGGCGGGGGAGGCCTTCACCGGGCCGGTGCTGCTCATGGTCTACGGCGCCTACGGCCTCGACCTCGACCTCGACAGCGATCCCGACCTGAGCCGCTGGCTGGACGCCGGGTTCGCCGTCGCCACCCCGCACGTGCGCGGCGGCGGCCCGGAGCGGCGCCACCTGGCCGGGACGCGCGCCAACCGCGACCGCTCCCTGGCCGACACCGTCGCCGCCATCGGGCACCTGCGCCGCGGCGACGGGGCGCTCACGGCGTCCGAACTGGTCGTGCTGGGCGCCTCGGCCGGCGGCTTCCTGGCGGCGACCACGCTGAACACCTGTCCCGGCGACGTGGACGCCTGCGTGATCGTCAACGGCTTCGTCGACCCGCTCACGAGCCTCCTGCGCGAGGACACCACCACCCGCGCCAGCGACCAGGACGAGTGGGGCGACCCGCGCGGCAACCCCAACGACCTCGCGACGCTGCGCGCGATCTCGCCCGTGGACAACCTGGCGGCCGCCTCGGGGGCCGAGGCCCTCGTCGTCGTGGCCGCCTGCGACGTGCGCGTCAACCCGCGGCAGGGCCTGAAGTGGTTCCTGCGCTACCGCGGCCTCGGCGGCCCGGCGACGCTCTGGTACGACCCGCAGGGCGCCCACGACTGCTGGGGCGCGGGCATGTCCCGCTCCGCGCTCGTCGACTGGGTGACCGCAGCCCTGGCCCGCCGTCGGCGCGACCGCGCCGCCTGACCCCGCCGATCGGAAGGAACCATCATGACGAAGACCACCCGCCGCCGGCGCTGGGCCGGCGCGATCGCGGCCGTCCTGGCGCTCGGGCTGGCCCCGCTCGCAGCCCCGGCCGCCGCGGCGTCCGGGCCGGACGTCACCTCGGCGCTCGAGCGCCGCCGCGTCGACACGGTGCCCACCCCGGCGCTGGACTGGCGACCGTGTGAGTGGGGGGAGTGCGCGCGGGTGCGGCTGCCGCTGGACTACGACCAGCCCCGCGGGGCGAGCGTCGAGGTCGCGCTGACCCGGATCCCGGCGCGCCGCCCCGACCTGCGGATCGGCAGCCTGTTCCTCAACCCGGGTGGGCCCGGCATGTCGGGAACCCAGTTCCCGCAGCGCGCGCTCGCGTGGCTGGGCGACGACGTCCAGGACCGGTTCGACCTGATCGGCATGGACCCGCGCGGGACCAACGACAGCACCACGAGCCGGTGCTTCCGCTCGCCGGAGCGGCTGGACGCCGTCACGGGCGTCCTCACCGGCATGGGCTTCCCGGTCACCGACACCGAGGAGCGCGACTTCATCCGCGGCGCCCGCGCCGTCGCCACCTCCTGCTCCGGGCCCGGTCGTCAGATGGCCTCGGCGATGTCGACGGCGCAGGTGGCCCGCGACATGGACGTCCTGCGCCGGGCGGTCGGCGACCGGAAGCTGTCCTTCCTGGGCTTCTCCTACGGCACCTACCTGGGGCAGGTCTACGCCAACCTGTTCCCCGACCGGGTGCGCGCGCTGGTGATCGACGGCGTGGTGGATCCGACCGCCTGGGTCGGGTCGGCGCGGACGGCCGGCACGCCGATCTCGGTGCGCATGAACTCCGCCCCGGCGAGCTGGGCGGCGCTGGACGAGACGCTGCGGCGCTGCGCGGCGTCCGGTGCATGCCCGATCGCCGACCCGCACGCGACCCTGGCGCGCGTCACCGACGCGCTGAAGCGGCAGCCGCTCACCATCGACGACCCCGAGAACGGGCCGTGGGAGCTCACCTACCAGCAGTTCGTCTCGACGCTGCTCTACAGCCTGTACGGCGAGGCCGGCCCCGAGGAGATCCCGGGCCTGATCGCGATGGTGGACGCGATGCAGCAGCCGGAGCCGGCCGGCCGCGCCGCGCGCGGCGCCGGGCCGGCGCGGGAGTACGGCGCCGCCACCCGGCGCGCCGTCCAGCACGCGCGCGGCTACGACAACTCCCTCGAGCAGGTGCCGATCGTGATGTGCAGCGACAGCCGCAACCCGCGTCGCGCCGACGCCTGGGAGCGGCTCGCCGACCGCGAGGACGCCCGCGCCCCGTACTTCGGACGCCACTGGCTGTGGGGGTCGGTCTACTGCGCCCAGCAGCACTGGCGGGCCACCGACGAGGACGCCTACGCGGGCCCCTTCACGAAGGTGACGTCAGCGCCCGTGCTGGTGATCGGGAACGAGCATGATCCGGCCACCTCGTACGCCTCGGCCGTCGCGGTCTCGCGGCTGATCCCGCGCAGCCGCCTGCTGAGCAGCAACAACTGGGGCCACACCGCCTACGGCGTCTCCGCGTGCGCGACCGCCCACGCCGACCGCTACCTGGTGGCCGGGACGCTGCCGCCCGCCGGCACACGCTGCACCGACGGGGCGCAGCCCTTCGGCTGAGCGGCCCAGGGGATCACTTCCGGGGGGTCTGGGCGACCTCGAAGTCGAACACGAACGTGCCGTCGGGCGTGACGTGGGTGATGGTCACCGCCACGTCGTAGACGTCGCTGCCGTCGGTCAGTGAGCACGGCAGCGTGTCGCCGGGGGCGATCCACACGGGTTCGCTGCCGCAGTCGACCTTCGGGCGCCGACCCACCTGCTTCTCCAGCTCGTTCTCGACCGACGTGGCGATCCCCTCGGGCCGGGACTGCATCCTGCCCTCGGCGTTCATCGTGGGCGTCGGCGTCGGGGTGGCGGACGGGGCCGGGGAGGACGGGACGGGCGCCGACGGCTTCGCGGCGGGCGACGTCGGCGCGCCCGTGACCGGTGCGGTCGTGGTGGGGGCTGAGGGGAACGCCGAGAGCACCGAGCAGCCGCTCGCCCCCAGGGCCGAGACGAGCAGGAGGCCGACGGCGGCGAGTCGCGAGCGCTTCACGGGGTTTCCTTCGGGTTGGGGGCGGGGAGACGCCGCGGGCCGCCCGGGGGACGGGCCCGCGGCGCCCGGTCACAGGACCGGGGAGGTGTGCCAGATGCGCTGGATGTAGTCGCGCATCGAGCGGTCGGAGCTGAAGTAGCCGGTCCGGGCCACGTTCAGGATCGCCGAGCGCGTCCACGCGTCGGTGTCGGCGTACTTCTTCTCGACCTCGGCCTGCGCCGAGACGTAGGAGTCGAAGTCGGCCAGGGCCATGAACCGGTCGGAGTTGAGCAGGCTCTCGGCGAACTGGGCGAACATGTGGGTATCGCCGTCGGCGAAGTAGCCCGACAGGATCAGGTCCAGGGCGGCCTTCAGCTGCGGGTTCTTCGCGTAGTACTCGCTGGGGTGGTAACCCTTGGCGCCCAGCTCGGCGACCTGCGGCTCGTTCATGCCGAACAGGAAGAAGTGCTTGTCACCCACCAGTTCGCGGATCTCGACGTTGGCGCCGTCGTCCGTGCCGATCGTGAGCGCGCCGTTGAGGGCGAACTTCATGTTGCCGGTGCCGGACGCCTCCATGCCGGCCAGCGAGATCTGCTCGGACAGGTCGGCGGCGGGGATCAGCTTCTCGGCCAGGGTGACGTTGTAGTTGGCCGGGAAGGCGACCTTGAGGCGCCCCTCGAGCCGCTCGTCGTTGTTGACCTTCTCCGCCACCTTGTTGATGAGGTGGATGGTCTCCTTGGCCATCTTGTAGCCCGGCGCGGCCTTGGCGCCGAAGACCACCGTGCGCGGCGTCACGTCGGACGCGGCGAGCTTGCCCGAGAGGACCTGCTCGTACAGCGACACGATGTGCAGCAGCTTCAGGGACTGGCGCTTGTACTCGTGCAGCCGCTTGACCATCACGTCGAGCAGGTGGCCCTCCGGCAGTTCGATGCCGTCGCGGGTCTTCAGCAGGTCGGTGAGGCGCGTCTTGTTCCACTGCTTGATCTCGCGGAACTTCGCGCGGAAGTCGGCGTCGTCGGCGTAGGGCTCCATCTCCTTGAGCCGCTCCAACTGGGTGACCCAGCCCGACCCGATGGTGTCGGTGATGAGCTCGGACAGCTTCGGGTTCGCCATCCGCACGAAGCGGCGCGGCGTCACGCCGTTGGTCACGTTGGTGAACTTGTCGGGCATCATCTGGGAGAAGTCCGGCAGCACCTTGTCGCGCAGCAGCTGGCTGTGCAGCTCGGCCACGCCGTTGACCTTCGTCGCGGCCACGGTGGCCAGGTAGGCCATCCGGACGCCGCGCTCGGGCAGCTCGGCGATGATCGACATGCGGCGGGCGCGCAGCTCGTCGCCGGGGTACTCCTCGCGCACGCGGGCGAGGAACTCCTCGTTGATCTGGTAGATGATCTCGAGGTGCCGCGGCAGCAGGCGGCCGAGCAGGTCGGTGGACCACACCTCGAGGGCCTCGGGCAGCAGCGTGTGGCAGGTGTAGGCGAAGCACGAGGTGGTGACGTCCCACGCCTCGTCCCAGGTGAAGCCCTTCTCGTCGATCAGGATGCGCATCAGCTCCGGCACCGCGATCACGGGGTGGGTGTCGTTGAGCTGGAAGTGGATCCGCTCGGCGAGCCGGTGCAGGTCGAAGCCCTCCTCCAGCTCGCGGTCGATGAAGTCGTGCAGCGAGGCGGCGACGAAGAAGTACTGCTGCTGCAGGCGGAGCTCCTTGCCCTGCGGCGTCGAGTCCTCGGGTAGAGCACCTTGGAGATGTTCTCGGCGAACGTCTGGGCGCGGACGGCCTGGGCGTAGTCGCCGGCGTTGAAGATCTGCAGGTCGAACGCCTGCGTGGCCTGGGCGCTCCACAGGCGCAGCGTGTTCACGCGGCCGTTGAGGTAGCCGGGGACCATGTAGTTGTACGGCACGGCGAGCACGTTCCAGGACGGCACCCACACCGACGTCTCGACGCCGTCGACGACCTTCTTCTCGGTGTGGCCGCCGAAGTCGACCTGCACGGACGCCTCGGGGTGCCGGAACTCCCACGGCGAGCCCAGCTGCAGCCAGGTGTCGGGCTGCTCGACCTGGCGGCCGTCGACGAACGTCTGGCGGAAGATGCCGTACTCGTAGCGGATGCCGTAGCCGATGCAGGGCACGTTCATGGTGGCCAGCGAGTCGATGAAGCACGCGGCCAGGCGGCCCAGGCCACCGTTGCCGAGGCCGGGCTCGACCTCCTGGTTGCGCAGCGTCGCGAGGTCGATGCCGCACAGGGCCAGGCCCTTCTCGGCGATCTCGGTCAGGTCGGACGCCAGCAGCGCGTTGCCGAGCTGGCGGCCCAGCAGGTACTCCGCCGACAGGTAGCCGACGACCTTGGACTGGGTCTCGCGGTTCTTGCCGCCGGTCTCGAGCCAGCGCGCCATCAGGTAGTTCTTCACCGTGCTCGCCAGGGCCAGGTACTGGTCGTTGACGCTCGAGCGCGACAGGGCCACGCCCTGGTTGGTGTTCAGTTCGTGCAGGAACTCCTGGACGAAACCGTCCACCGAGTGCGGCGGGGACGAGACGGGGGCCGTCGCACGCGGGTGCGTGGGCGTCGAGGTCGGGCCGAACACCCGGTGCTCCACGGACGCGGGCGCGTCGGCGGTCGGCTGGTGATCGAGCGGCTGCGCAGTTTCAGGCATGGTCCCCAGAGTAGGGCCGGATCTCAAGGCGGGTGAACGGGTCCAGCGCAACGGCGTCGTCGGGCGACCGGGGGCGGGCCCGGGCTCGGATCTGTCCGGGATGCGGACGGATCCGGCCGGTGCGCCGCTGGTGCGGGGGCCGACGGCGCGCGTCCGCCGGCCCCCGCACCGCTCAGCCCAGCGTGCTCGGCGCCTTGGCGGGGACGCCGTGGACCTGCTCGCCCACGAAGCCCAGGACGACCTCGTACCAGACCTTGGCGTGCTGCGGCGTGAGGATCCAGTGGTTCTCGTCGGGGAAGTACAGGAACCGGTGCGGCGAGGCGCCGTCGGCGTCCGCGGGCAGGCCGGAGTCGCTCAGCAGCTCCCACCACAGCCGCAGGCCCTCGCCGATCGGGACGCGGTAGTCCTTGTCGCCGTGGATGACCAGCATCGGGGTGGTGATGTTCGCCACGCTGGCGTGCGGGGAGTGCTCCAGCGTCATCTGCTCGCTCATCTCGCGGCGCCAGTAGAACGGGGCGTCGGTGGTCGGGCCGAACTGGTCCAGCGCCCACAGCGAGGCGTGGGTGACGACGCCGGCGAACCGGTCGGTGTGCCCGGCGATCCAGTTGGCCATGTAGCCGCCGAACGAGCCGCCCATGGCGACCGTCTTCGAGCCGTCGACGTCGTCGCGGGCCTCGACGGCGTCGGTGATCGCCATCAGGTCGGTGAATGGGTGCGCGCCCCACGATCCCCAGCCGCGCTGCACGAACTCCTCGCCGTACCCCGTGCTCAGCGCCGGGTCGGGCAGCAGGACCGCGTAGCCCTGCGCGACCATGATCCACGGGTTCCAGCGCCAACTCCACGCGTTCCACGACGCCACCGGGCCGCCGTGGATCCACAGCGCGAGCGGCGCCTGGTGCTCGGGTGAGGCGTCGGCGGGCAGCGCCAGCCAGGCCCGGACGCGCTGGCCGTCGGCGGCCTGCGTCTCGACCTCGACCAGGCGTCCCGGCACCTCGGGGCGCTCCGTCGGGTTCGGCAGCCGGGTCACGTCGCCGGAGGCCACGTCGATCCGGACGACCTCGCTGGGGAACGCGTAGCCGGAGCGCACCGCGTAGACGGTCGCCCCGTCGGGGGTGATCGCTGCGGCCGAGTAGGCGGCGTCGTCGTGGGTGAGCTGCCGGCGCGCGCCGCCCGCGGCGTCCAGGATGAACAGCGGGCTGCGTCCGTCCTGGTCGGCGTGCACCAGCAGGCCCGAGCCGTCGGGCAGCCACGCGAGCGGGGTCGCCCAGCGGTCCCAGCCGGGCGCCAGCGGCGTCAGGTCGCCCGTAGCGAGGTCGAGGACGTGCAGGGCCCAGGACGGCGTCCGCTCGGGGGTGCCGACGCGCTCGACGTCGACGATGGCGCGGCGGCCGTCGGGGCTGACCGGGCCGGCCATGTAGCCGGTCGTGGCGTCGGGGGTCAGCAGGTCGCGGCGGGTGCCGTCGGCGTCCACGCGGGTGACGGTCTCCGAGGACTCGCCCCGGGCCGCGGGGATCGTGCGGGTGACGAGCACGAACGACCCGTCGGGCGCTGGGAACACCGGGGAGTTGAGCAGCCCGGACCCGATGCCGCGCGTGAGGTCGGTGAGGGTGGCGCGGGGCTTGTCCGGGTCGGACCCCAGATCGGGGTTCACGGCGGCGTCCGGGGTGACGGCGAAGACGTGGGGGTGGTCCGGGCCCAGATCGTGGTCCCAGAACCGGACGGGGCTGCCCGCGTGCAGGATCGCGGACACCTTCTTCTCCTTGCGCTCCTTGCGCAGGTCGGCGTCCCGCTTCTCGGGGTCATGGGCCTCCTCGCCCGCGACGGGCCGCTCGGCCGCCGGCAGGACGCCCGCGCTCACGAACACCGTGCCGGAGCCCTGCGCGACGGTGACGCCGTCCACGCCGCCCGGGCGGGCGACCAGCGTCCGCGCCTCGCCGCCGGCGGCCGGCAGCACCCACAACGCGCCGGTCGGGTCGTCGCCGTCCCGGGCGTCCGGGTCGGGCCGCGCCGAGAGGAAGTACAGGTCGTTGTCGGGGCCGTAGGCGATCCCGGACTCGCCCTTGCCGCTGCGCGTGACGCGGCGGGCGGGCCGCTCGCCGGCCGGGTCGAGTTCCCAGACGGCGTTCACGTACCTGGTCTTCGTCGGGTCGAGCGTCGAGACGACCGTCGCCAGGCGGGTCCCGTCGGGGCTCAGGGCGAGTCCGTTGAGCCGGGGGAGCGCGATGTAGGCGTCCAGGTCGTGGAAGGGAGTCTGCTGCGTCATGGCCCCATCCTGCCGCGCGGGACGGACACGCGACCCGTTGCGGCGCAGCCGTCCCCCGGATCGTGACCGGGGGCGATGCCCGGCGGCGTCAGGAGTGCGGCGGCGCCACCGGGTACTCGGGGACGGCGGACCGGATACCGGCGTCCTGGAGGGAGCGCACCGACTTGGCGAGCAGGTCGCGCTGCAGCGCCCACTGCTGGTTGGGGGCGGTCTTGGCGAGGATCGTCAGGGTGATCACGCCCGGGGTCACCTTGTTGACGCCCAGCACGGAGGGGCGCTCCAGCAGGACGTCGCCGAACGTCTTCTCGTCGAAGACGCGGTCGACGACCTCGTTGAGCACGGCGACGGCGCGGGCGGTGTCCTGCCCGGGCGCGATGGGGATGTCGATCGTCGCGGTGGACCAGCCCTGGCTGCGGTTGCCGACGCGCTGGATCTCGCCGTTGCGGACGTACCAGACCTGCCCGGAGACGTCGACGAGTTTCGTGACGCGCAGCCCGACCTCCTGGACGGTGCCGACGGCCTCGCCGGTGTCGATGAGGTCCCCGACGCCGAACTGGTCCTCGAAGATCATCAGGATCCCCGAGATGTAGTCCCGCACCAGCGACTGGGCGCCGAAGGCGAGCGCGACGCCTCCGATGCCGGACGCCGCCAGCACCGGCTCCAGCGGCACGCCGAGGATCCGCAGGATCGTCAGCGCCACGAGCACGATCAGGATGACGTCGACCGCGTTGCTCAGCACCGACCCGACCGTCTTGACGCGGGCCTCGTGCCGTGCGTTCAGGGCGCCCGAGAGATGGCCGAGCACCTTGTCGGCGCGCGATTCCTTCGGCTTGTGCTGCTCGCTGGCCTTCACCGAGGCGTTCACGCCGGTCCGGATGGCCCGGCGCAGCACGAAGCGCGCCACGATCGCGATGAGGAGCACGACTCCGATCTCGATGGCCGTGTCGGGCCAGGTCGCGGTGATGAGCGGCGTCATGCCCCCATTGTGGCGGACGTGCCGACGACCTGCCGCAGCGCCGCGTCGGGCGTAGGGTGGTGTTGCCCGCCACCACGTCAGAGAGGTGCGCCATGTCCGTGATCGAGAACTCCAAGCTGACCGTCGTGGGGGCCGGCAGCGTCGGGACGTCCATCGCCTACGCCAGCCTGATCCGGGGTGCCGCCCGGCACGTCGCCCTGTACGACATCGCCCACGCGAAGGTCGAGGCCGAGGTGCTGGACCTGGCCCACGGGACGCAGTTCACCGGGGCGACCGAGATCAGCGGCGGCAGCGACCTGTCGGTGATCGAGGGCTCGCAGGTCGTGGTCATCACCGCCGGCGCGAAGCAGAACCCGGGCCAGTCCCGGCTCGACCTGGCGGCCGTCAACGCCGGGATCATCACCGACATGATGCCGAAGCTCATGGAGGTGGCCCCGCAGGCCATCTACGTCATCGTCACCAACCCGTGCGACGTGCTGACGGCCATCGCCAAGGAGGTCAGCGGCCTCCCCGCGCACCAGATCTTCTCCTCGGGCACGATGCTCGACACCTCGCGGCTGCGCTGGCTGCTGGCCCACCGCGTCGGCGTCTCGACGGACTCGGTGCACGCGTCCATCGTGGGCGAGCACGGCGACACCGAGTTCCCGCTGTGGTCGACCGCCACCATCGGCGGGGTGCCCGTGCTGGACTGGCGCGGCCCGCACGTCGACCCCATCACCCGCGAGGAACTCGACCACATCGCCGCCGACGTCCGCGACGCCGCCTACACGGTGATCCAGGGCAAGGGCGCGACCAACTACGCGGTGGGGCTGTCGACGACCCGCGTGGTGGAGGCGATCTTCCACGACCAGCGGTCCGTGCTCCCGGTCAGCACCGTGCTCGACGACTTCCACGGCGTCTCGGGCGTGGCCCTGTCGGTGCCCTGCATCGTGGACGCGGCGGGCGCCACCCCGATCAAGGAGACGCGGTTCGACGACGAGGAGTGGCGGCTGTTCGAGGCCTCCGCCGAGGAGATGCGCCGGGTCGCCGCGGACCTGGGCCACTGAGCGGCGGCGCCGCTCAGGCGGCCGTCGGCCGCGCGGTCTCGGGCGCGTCGGACAGCGCCAGGGTGGTCAGCGCGTCGGTGAGCACCGCGTTGAAGGTCTCCGGGCGCATCGCCGTCACCAGGTGTGACGCGCGCGGCACCACCAGGAAGCTGGCCTGCGGGGCGAGCCGGCGGAACAGCCGCTCGTGCAGCCGCAGCTGGTCGAACTGCCCGTTGACGAACCACGCCGGCATCGTCAGGCGGCGGACGGCGGTGGGGAGGTCGAGCGCGGCGAGGCTGGCCAGGGCGGCGTCCTGGGCGTCCAGGGCGTAGCCGCCCGCGGCGAAGTCCCCGCGGGTCGCCACCGGCAGCGTCGCGGTGAGCGCCAGCCGGGTGAAGGCGAGGCCGCGCCCGGGGAGCCGGTCGACCGCCTTGAGGACGCCGCGGTAGGCCTTCAGGCCGAAGCCGCGCGGCAGCGACGTGCAGGACGCCGCGACCAGCCCGGCCAGCGGCGGGCGGGGGTGCGAACCGGCATAGGCCGTCGTAAGCAGGCCGCCCATCGAGTGCCCCACGAGGAGCACCGGCCCGGACGCCGCGGCGGTCCGGACGGCCTCGTCGATGGTGGCCAGGGCGGCGTCCAGCGTGAAGGCCTCGGCCCGGCGCTCCCCGTGCCCGGGAAGATCGACCGCCGTGCCCGTGACGCCGAGCGACGCGACGTGTTCCAGCTGGGGTCGCCACATGGTCCGCGAAGTGCGGATGCCGTGCACGAAGACCACCTGGGGAGCCATGGATCCAGGCTAGCGAGCCGCCGCAGAAGCGGTAGGGGCCCACGGTCTCCCCCGCTCGGCCGGCGGTGGCGGCCGGCGGCCGGGCGGGGTGCTGCCGCGGGCTCAGGTGCCGTCGGACGCCGCCGCCGTGGCCGGCCGCGCGCCCGCGTCAGGCGCCCGCGATCGCGTCGGCGAACCAGCGGGTGAGCGTCGTCGGGTGGGTGATCGCGGTGCCGACCACGACCGCGAACGCGCCGCGCCGCATGGCCTCGGCGGCCTGGGCGGGGGAGTGCACCCGGCCCTCGACGAACACGGGCAGCGCCCCCAGCGCGACGACCTGGTCGACCACCTCCCAGTCGGGGCCCTCGGTCGGGGGGCGCTCGCCGGTGTAGCCGGCCAGCGTGGTGCCGAGCACGTCGACGCCCGCCGCCACCGCGGCCTGCGCGTCGGCGACCGAGCCGCAGTCGGCCATCACCAGCACGTCGGGGAAGGCCGCCCGCAGTTCGGCGACGGTCTCGGCGAGCGTCCGGCCGTCCGGGCGCGGCCGGCGGGTGCCGTCGAGCGCGACGATCTGCGCGCCCGTCTCCGCGACCGCCAGGCAGTCCGCCAGCGTCGGGGTGATGAACACGCCCTCGCTCCCGACCTTGACCAGCCCGATCACCGGGACGTCGATGGCCGCGTGCATGGCGCGCAGGTCGTCCAGGCCCTTGCCGCGGATGCCCACGGCGCCGCCGGCGACCGCGGCCTGCGCGATCTGCGTCATGGTGCGCGGGTCCAGCATCGGCTCGCCGGGGTAGGCCTGGCACGACACGACCAGCCCGCCGCGCAGCGCCTCAAGGATCTCGTTCATGGTTCCTCCACTCGTCAGATGTCGTGCGGCCCGGCGAACACCGCGCTCGCGGCGCCCAGGAGCGCGGCCGCCTGCCCCGCCGCGGCCGGGACCACGGGGACGCCGGCCAGCACGTCGATCAGTTCGGCGCGCAGGGTGGCCTCGAACCGATCCCACCACAGCGGCCCGGCGTCGACCAGGCCGCCGCCGAGGACGACCAGTTCGGGGTCGAGCGTCGTGACGATCCCGGCGACGCCGCGCGCCAGCCCGGACGCCGCGGCGTCGATCGCCGCGAGCGCACGCGGGTCGCCGGCCCGGGCGCGCTGGAAGACGGCGCGGGTGTCGGCCACCTCGGCCGACCCGCCGCGCGCGAGGTAGCCGCGATGGATGGCCGGCCCGGCGGCCAGGGCCTCGAGGTGGCCGGTGCGTCCGCACGGGCAGAGCAGCCCCTCGGCGCCGGGGGCCGGGACGTGGCCCATCTCGCCGCCGACGTGGTGCGCGCCGGTCCGCAGCCGTCCGTCCACGACCACCGCGCCGCCGATCCCCGTTCCCGCGGCCACCATCAGGAACGTGGACGCCGACGCCGCGGCCCCCACCCAGGCCTCCCCGAGCGCGTGCGCGTCGACATCGTTGCGGACCTCGACGACCACGTCGCCCAGCCGGTCCCGGACGCCGGCGCGCAGGTCGGTGCCGACCCAGTCGCGGAACGTGGAGGTGGCGGACACGATCACCCCGGCCCGGGCGTCCACGGCGCCCGCGGTCCCGATGCCCACGCCGGCCAGGCGCGCGCGTCCGGCCGGCCCGGCGTCGGCGGACGCCGGGGTGGCGAGCGCGGCGCGCACGGCCCCGGCCACGGCGCGGGCGACGGTGTCGAGCACCGCGTCCGGGCCGACGGCCGCCGGGGTGGGCAGCGTCACGATCGGCCCGACGTCGCCGCCGACCGAGACCACGGCGGCCGAGGTCTTGGTGCCGCCGAGGTCGACCCCGACGACGAGCGGGCGGGTCGTCACCGCGTCAGGCCGACCTCGTCGAGGATGGCCACGATCTGCTCGGTCTCGGCGTCGGTGAGGCCGCGCATCGGGGCGGGCATCGTCGGGGTGTCGATGATCCCCAGCGCCGCCGCGGCGGCCTTGAAGGCGCCGATCCCGGCGGCGTCGCCCGAGCGTCCCTGGGGCACGAACGCGATCTCGAACAGCCGGGCGAGCCGGTCCTGCTCGGCGCGGGCGGCCGTCCAGTCGCCCTCGGACGCGGCGCGCCACAGCCGGGCGTAGCCGGCCGGGTCGACGTTCGCGAGCCCGGGGACCGCGCCGTCGGCGCCCAGCAGGGCCATGCCGTCGACCATCACCTCGTGGCCGGTCGACAGCGACAGCGGGCTGCCCGCGGCGCGGTTGGCGGCCACCAGCCTGCGGAAGGCCACGTCGTCGCCGGAGGAGTCCTTGACGCCGGCCAGGACGCCCTCGCGGCCGAGCTCGACGAGCATGTCGACGCCGAGCTTGGTGTGGACGCGGACGGGCACGTCGTAGGCGACGACGGGGACCGAGACCGCGCGCGCCACCAGCCGGAAGTGCTCGGCGATCTCGCCGGCGTCGTTGAGCGAGTAGAGCGGGGCGGTGACCACGACGGCGTCGGCGCCGCGGGCCTCCACGTGGCGGGCCTGGTCGATGACGCGGGCCGCGGACATGTCGGGGGTCCCGACGAAGACGGGGACGCGGCCGGCGGCCAGCGCGACCACCCGGTCGACGACGGTGTCGCGTTCGGCGTCGGTCAGGTACGCGACCTGGCCGGAGGAGCCCAGCACGAAGACGCCCGAGACGCCGCCGGAGATCAGGTGTTCGACGAGGCGGTCGAGGCTGTCGAGGTCGAGGGAACCGTCCGCGCGCAGCGGGGTGAGGACGGGCGGGACGATGCCGTTCAGGAGGGACATGGCTGGGGACTCCTCAGAGTAGGGACGGAACCGCGCTCAGCAGAGTGCGGGTGTATTCGTGGTGCGGGTCGGTGAACAGCTGGTCGGCGGGGCCCGTCTCGACGATCCGGCCGGCGTACATGACCGCCATCCGATCCGAGACGTAGCGGACGGTGGAGATGTCGTGGCTGATGAAGACCATGCCCAGGCCCAGCTCGTCCTTCAGGTCGGTGAGCAGGTTGAGCACCTGGGCGCGCACCGACACGTCGAGGGCGGAGGT
The DNA here is from genome assembly GCF_011393335.1 of Propioniciclava coleopterorum. Taxonomy (NCBI): domain Bacteria; kingdom Bacillati; phylum Actinomycetota; class Actinomycetes; order Propionibacteriales; family Propionibacteriaceae; genus Propioniciclava; species Propioniciclava coleopterorum. The sequence continues at coordinate 1,827,823 of NZ_CP049865.1, forward strand.
GGGTTCGTCGGCGACGATCACGTCGGGCTCCAGCGCCAGGGCGCGGGCGATGGCGACGCGCTGCCGCTGCCCGCCCGAGATCTGGCGGGGCAGCACGTCGAGGGCGGACTCGGGCAGCCCGACGAGCCGCAGCAGGTCCCGGACGCGGTCCCCGCGCTCCTCCGGCGTCCCGATGCCGTGGACGCGCAGCGGGTCGACGAGCTGGTCCCGGACGGTCATGCGCGGGTTGAGCGCAGTGGCCGGGTCCTGGAACACGACCGAGACCGAGCGGCCGAGCGTCCGGCGGGTGGAGGCGTCGTAGTGCAGGGGCTGGCCGTGGAACAGCACCTCGCCGTCGGTGGGGTGCTGCAGCCCCACCAGGACGCGCGCCAGGGTCGACTTGCCGCAGCCCGACTCGCCGACGATCCCGACGGTCTCGCCGCGCGCGATCGTGAAGTCGACGTCGTTGACGGCGTGCACGGTGCCGGGCTTGAACAGCCCGCCGGTGCGCGTCCGGTGCACGACGTGGACGTGGCGCAGCTCCAGAACCGGCGCCGGCGAGGTGGGCAGCCCTTCGGGACGCCCGGGGGTGCCGTCGGCGGGCAGTTCCGGGGTGGTCGCGACCGGGATGGCTTCGCTCATCGGACGTCCTCCAGTTCGGGGTGCGCGGCGTACCGGTGGCTCGTGCCGGGCACGGTCACCAGGTCGGGGCGGACGTCGAGGCCGACGTCGGGGTGCGAGGAGCGCGGGGCGAACCGGTCGCCGCTGACGAACTCGCGGGGGCTCGGGACCACGCCGGGCACCTGGTGTAGGCGACCGGTGCCGGCCTCGATGGACAGCACGGAGCCGAGCAGGCCGCGGGTGTACTCGTGGCGGGGGTCGGTGAGCAGGTCGAACGTCTCGCCCGACTCCACGACCTGGCCGGCGTACATCACCGTGATCTTGTGGGCGACCTGCGCGACCAGCGCCAGGTCGTGGCTGACGAACACCATCGCGAAGCCCAGCTTCTCGCGCAGGTCGTTCAGCAGCTCGATGACCTGCTTCTGCACCGTCACATCGAGGGCGGTCGTCGGCTCGTCGGCGATCACCAGTCTCGGGTTGCGGGTCAGCGCCATCGCGATGAGGACGCGCTGCCGCTGGCCGCCGGACAGCTCGTGCGGGTAGGAGTTCAGCGTCCGGGTGGGGTCCAGGCCGACGAGCTCGAGGAGTTCCTCGGCGCTGCGGCGCCCGCCGCGGGAGGTGAGCTGCTTCATCTGCGCCTTGATGAGCATCGACGGGTTGAGCGAGCTCAGGGCGTCCTGGTAGATCATCGCGATCTCGTGGCCGCGCAGCGCGTTGTGCTCCTTGGGCGACAGCGCGAGCAGGTCGGTGCCGTCGAAGAGCACCTGGCCGGACAGCTGGGCGGTCTTCGGCAGCAGTCCCATGATCGCCATCGAGGTGATCGACTTCCCGCAGCCGGACTCGCCGACCAGGCCCATCGTCTCGCCGGGGCGGACCGTGAAGTTGACGTGGTCGACCACGTCGACGTCGCCGTGCGCGTCCGGGAACCGGATCGACAGGTCGCGCACCTCCAGCAGCGGGGCGTTCGCGCCGACGAAGACGAGTCGGTCGTCGCGGGCGCGCTCGGCGGAGGCCAGGGCGGCCAGCCGGTCGGCCAGCGGGACGACCTCGCCCTGCGCCTCGGCCGGCGTCCCACCCGCGCGGGGCGCCGAGGACGCCTCGACCGGGTCGTTGAGCTTCACCTTGCGGGCCCGCGGGGCGACCATCGCGTCGGTCATGCCCTCGGAGAGCACGTTCAGCGACAGCGTGGTGATGAGGATCGCCAGTCCGGGGAAGAACGTGGCCCACCAGCCGCCGATCAGGAGCAGTTGCTTGCCCTCGGCGAGCACGTTGCCCCACGACGGGTTCGGCGGCTTCACCCCCGCGTTGATGAACGACAGGGACGCCTCGAACACGATCGCGTCGGCGACCAGCACCGTGGCGAACACCAGGATCGGGGCGATGCAGTTGCGGGCGACGTGCCTGGCGAGGATCCACGGCGTCGAGGCGCCCATGACGCGGGACGCCGAGACGTAGTCCTCGCCGAACTGCGCCAGCACGTTGGCCCGGACGACGCGGGTGAGCTGCGGGGTGTAGAGGAACGCGATCGCCAGCACCAGCACCGGGATCGAGTTGCCCCACCCGGCGACGAACACGGCGGCCAGCGCGATGCCGGGGAAGCTCATGACGATGTCGAGGATGCGCATCAGCACCTCGGAGACCCACTTGCCGGCGGTCGCCGCGATCGAGCCCAGGATGGCGGCGGCGACCAGCGCGACGGCGGTCGCCGCCAGGCCGATCACCAGCGAGTTGCGCGCGCCGTTCAGGACGCGGGAGAACACGTCGCGGCCCAGGGCGTCCGTGCCGAACCAGTGCTCGGCGCTCGGCGGCAGCGCGGGGACGCCCGAGGCCAGCGGGTTCACCGTGACGAGCGGGGCGAACAGCGCCCCGAGGACCACCACGCCGAACACGATCAGCGCGATCCGCGATCCCAGGGGGAGCGCGCCGAGCCGCAGCCCGGGCCGGGAGAGCTTCTCGGTGAGGGTGCGTCGCATGTCAGACCGTCCTGATCCGGGGGTTCACGATGACGTAGAGCACGTCGACGATGATGTTGATGGCGATGAACGCGATGGCCACCGTCAGCGTCACGCCCTGCACGAGGAACACGTCGTTGCGGGTGACGCCGTCGAGGATGAGCTGGCCCATCGCCTGGATGTTGAAGATGATCTCGATGATCACCGCGCCGCCCATCAGGTAGCCGACGCGCAGGCCCAGCACCGTGATGGGGGTGATGAGGGCGTTGCGCAGCACGTTGCGTCCGACGACCACGGGCATCGGGATGCCGGCGCCCACGGCGGTGCGGACGTAGTCGCGGTCGAGTTCCTCGACCACCGAGGTGCGCACCACCCGGATCAGCGAGCCGGCCACGGGGACCGCCAGCGCGATGGCCGGCAGCGTGATGTTGTTGATCCAGATCCCCGGGTCCTGCGAGAGCGGCACCCAGGTGTCGATCACGGCCGGATACAGCCCGGCGCCGCCCGGAACCGTGGACAGCGCCTGGATCAGCAGCAGGGCCAGCCAGAACGACGGGGTGGCCAGCGCGGCGATCGACAGGACGCGGATCAGTTGGTCGGGCCAACGGTCGCGGTACAGGGCCGCGGCGACGCCCAGCAGCAGCGAGATCACGATGGCCAGCGCCAGGCCGACCAGGGTGAGCTGCAGCGTCACCGGGAACGCCTTGGCGATGAACTGGGTGACCGGGGTGTTGCCCGAGGACGTGCCCAGGTCACCCTGCACCAGCCCGCCGAGGAACCGCACGTAGCGCAGCAGCAGCGGGTCGTTGAGGCCGTGGTCGCGGCGCCAGTCGTCCAGGTCCTTCTGCGAGGCCGATTCCCCGAGCGCCAGGCGCGCGGGGTCCGCGGGGAGAACGACATCACGAAGAACACCAGGAAGGTGACGCCGAGGATCATGATGGGCAGGGCGATCAGGCGTCTCCCGATGAGACGCAGCAAGGTGGTCACGGATTGCACTCCTTCTCGGGGCCCGGGAGTGGGCTCGCCGGGGGTGTGCGCGGGGCCCGTCGATGGGCCCCGCGCGCCGCACGCGGCGGTGGGGTGTTACTTGGTGCTGCCGGTGTCGAGGAACGCCAGGCCGGTCAGGGCGATCGGCTTGAAGTCGACCAGCGACGCCTTGTCGTAGCCCGACGTGGCCTTGCGGTGGAACAGCGGGTACAGCGGGATGTTCTCCGAGAGCAGGTTGAACGCCTTGCCCCAGATCGCCTTCTGGTCCGCCTTCTCGGCCTTGAGGCCGTCGGCCAGCAGCGTCTGCATCTGGTCGTAGGACGGCTGGCCCTTCCAGTGCATCCGGCTGTCGGTCCACACGTCCCCGGCGAACCACCAGCGCATGAGCAGGTCGGGGTCGTTGCCGAACACCGAGGGATCACCGGGGGCCACGACCACGTCGAAGGCGTCCGGCTTGCCGTCGATGGTGTTGTAGACGTCGGAGGACTTCTTCTCGGTGAAGTCGACGCTCATGCCGATGGCCTCCAGGGCCTCCTTGATCAGCGGCGTGATCTTCTTGACCCAGCCGTGGTCGGTGCACAGCAGGCGGAAGCTCTTCAGGCCGGTCTCCGCGAACAGCGCCTTGGCCTTCTCGGGGTCGTAGGCGTAGACGGTGGACGCCTTCTGGTAGTCCGGGTGCGTGTCCTGCAGGAAGGACGTCGCCGGGGTGGCGTTGCCGAGGTAGGCGGTCTGGATCATCTTGTCCAGCGGCAGCGCGTAGAAGAACGCCTGACGGTTCTTGACGTCGTTGAACGGCGCGGCACCCATGTTGAACATCGTGAACAGCAGCGAGAAGCCCTGCTCGGCGGCCACGGTCGAGGACTGCTGCAGCGTCGCGATGGACAGGTCGGGCACCAGATCCATCGCCTGGACGGCCTTGGAGGTGAGCGCGTTGGTGCGGGTCGCGTCGTCCGGCATGATCTTCCAGACCATCTGCTTGGCCAGGGCGGGACGCGAGCCCGTGTAGGCGTCGTTGCGCTCGAACCGGATCTCCTTGGAGGTGGCCGAGTTGTCGGTCATCTTGTAGGGGCCGGTGCCGACCGGGTTGGCGTCGAAGGCCTTGGCGTCGGCGGAGGCGACGGCCTTGGGGACGATCTTGACCACGGCGACGCGCTCGGCGACCAGCGTGACGGGGTAGGCCAGCTTGATCGTGACGGTCTTGTCGTCCTTGGCGGTCACGCCGGAGACGAACGGGATGAACTGGCGGTACAGCGACTTGTTCGCCGGGTCGAGGACGCGCTCGAACGAGTACACGACGTCGGCGGTGGTGACGGGGCTGCCGTTGTGGAACACGGCGCCGTCGCGCAGCGTGGCCTCGTAGGTGGTGTCGTCCACCTTCTTGGGCAGTTCCTTGGCCAGCGCGGCGTACACCTCGCGCTTGCCGCTGGGCAGGATCTCGGTGAGACCCTCCATGGTGTGCCAGTTCGCGGCGACGGTGAGCGCGGCGGACGTGGTCATCGGATCGAAGCCGTTGGTGCCCAGCTCGTAGCTGATCGCGGCCGTGATCGTGCCGTCCTTGTTCACCGCGGCCGCGGTGGCGCCGGGCGTCGTGGTGCCCCGCTGCGCAGGCGTCGTGCCGCAGGCCGACAGCGAGCCGGCGAGGGCCGCGGCGGCACCCAGGGCGCCGCTCAACTTGAGGAAGCCACGACGAGTGGTGGCGAGGGACCCGTTCTCCATTGAATGCTCCTATGATGTCGGACGTCTGATGTCTGACGTTGTGTCATTATAGGCATGGAACCAGCCGAAGGAGCAAGGGATGAAACAGGACCGCCATGACGGGGCGCGTGCCACGGTCACGGCCATCAAGGACCTGATCCTCGCCGAACACCTCAAGCCGGGCGACCCGATGCCGACCGAGGCCGAACTCGTGGATCGGCTGGGCGTCTCCCGCTCCAGCGTGCGCGAGGCCGTCCGGACGCTCGTGGCCCTGGACATCCTCGAGGTGCGGCACGGGACCGGCACCTTCGTCGGCCAGTTGTCGCTGCGTCCGCTGGTGGAGGGCATGGTCTTCCGCGGCGTCCTGCTGCCCGGCGACGACCTGTCGGTGCTGCGCGAGGTCGTCGAGGTGCGCCGCGGCCTCGATCTGAGCCTCGCCCCGCGCGTGGTGGAGCGGCTGTCGGGCGCGGAGACCGACGACCTGCGCGACTGCGTCGAGCAGATGAAGGCGCTCGCCGCCCAGCACACGACCTACCCGGTGCAGGACCGGCAGTTCCACCTCAACCTGGCCGAGCGGCTCGGCAACGCGCTCTACGGCCAGCTCGTCGCGGCCTTCTGGGACATCCACACCACCGTCGCCCCGCGGCTCGGGGTGGTCGGCCAGCGCGACCTCGACGTCACCGCCGCCGCGCATGGCGCGATGCTGGACGCCGCCGTGAGCGGAGATCTCGAGGCGTACCGGGCGGCCGTCGAAGCGCACTACGATCCGATTCTGAGGGTGCTCGACGAACGGCACCCGGCTCCCGTCTCCTGAGGAGGGACAGCGCCATGATCCGACTCCGCGCCGCCCGTGTGTTCACCGGCCACGAGATGCTCAGCCCCGGCGAGCTCGTGATCGAGGGGGAGGCGGTGGTCGCGGTCGGTGCCCCCGAGGAGGGTCCGGGCGAGGTCGTCGACCTCGGCGACGTGACGCTTTCGCCCGGCTACGTCGACGCGCACAGCCACGGCGGCGGCGGCTTCTCCTTCGTCGAGGACGCGCTCGCGGCCGCCGCGCTGCACCGCGCGCACGGCACCACGTCCATCGTCGCGTCCCTGGTCACGCAGTCGATCGACGAGCTCGACGACCAGGTCCGCGCCCTCGCGCCGCTGGTGGACGCCGGCGAGCTGGCGGGCATCCACCTCGAGGGCCCGTGGCTCAGCCCGGCCTACAAGGGCGCCCACCCCGTCGACCGCCTGCGCGACCCCGCCCTGGACGAGGTGAACCGCCTGCTGGACGCCGGCGCGGGCACGGTCAAGATGGTGACGATCGCCGCCGAGCGCGAGGGCGCGCTGGAGGCCATCCGCAGCATCGTCGAGCACGGCGCCGTCGCGGCGCTGGGCCACAGCGACTGCACCTACGACGAGGCGCGGGCCGCCATCGACGCCGGCGTCACGGGCGCCACCCACCTGTTCAACGCGATGCCGGGCCTCAAGCACCGCGAGCCCGGCCCGATCCTGGCGCTGCTGGAGGACCCGCGGGTCTGGTGCGAGCTGATCGTCGACGGCGTCCACCTGCGTCCCGAGCTCGCCGCCTGGGTGATGTCCTTCGACCCCCGGATCGTGCTGATCACCGACGCCATGGCGGCGGCCGGCTGCGAGGACGGCGACTACGTGCTGGGCGAACTCCCGGTGGAGGTGCGCGACCACATCGCCCACATCGCCGGGACCGACACGATCGCCGGCTCGACGCTCACCCTCGACCGCGGCGTGGTGAACTCCATCGCCGCCGGCGTCGACCCGATCGTCGCGCTGAAGGCCGCGACCAGCCATCCGGCCGAGTACCTGAGCCTCTCCACGGTGGGCACGTTCGCGCCCGGCACCCGCGCCGACGCGGTCGTCCTCGGAGCGGACTGGTCCGTCGAGCGCGTCCTGTACCGGGGCGCCTGGCAGGACGCCGCCCGGGCCTGAGCGCCCGAGCGGCGGCCGCCTGCTGCGCAACCGCCGCGGGCGGGCGTCGGGCCCCGACCCGGCGGTCGGTCAGGCCGTCGCGTCCACCGGCGGCAGGTCGGCCACCAGCGCCGGCAGGGCGTCCTGGATCGGCTCGCGGATGATCGCCGAGGCGAGGTAGTCGTAGGGGGTCTCCTCGGCGTTGAGGATCACGACCTTCGCCGCGTGCCCGAACGCGTACGGCACGAGCCCGGCGACCGGGTGCACGGTGAGCGAGGACCCGATCGCCAGCACCAGGTCGGCCTGCTCGGCGAGCTCGACGGCGGCGTCCAGGATCTCCCGGTCGAGCGGCTCCTCGAACAGGATCACGGTCGCCCGGGTGATGCCGCCGCACTCCGGGCAGCGGGGGTCGGGGTCGCCGGCTTCGACCCGGGCCAGCATGGCCGCCATCGCGCCCGTGGCGCCGCAGTCCTCGCAGCGCCAGGCGCGGGCGTTGCCGTGCACCTCGTGCACGAGCCGCGGGGTGGACCCGGCGAGCAGGTGGAGGCCGTCGGTATTCTGCGTCACGATGCCGGCCAGCCGGCCGGAGTCCTCCAGGTCGACCAGCGCGAGGTGGCCCGCGTTCGGCGTGGCGGTGCGGGCGGGGGAGTGGGCGCGGGCCTGCCAGGCCTTGGCGCGCACGTCGTCGTCCTCGAGGTACCACGACAGGGTGGAGATCCTCTCGGCCTCCGGGTCCTGCGTCCAGCGGCCCTGCGGACCCCGGAAGTCGGGGATGCCGGAGGCGGTCGACAGCCCCGCCCCCGTCAGGGCCAGGATCCGGCGGGAGTGGGCCACCAGGTCGCGGGCGGTGGTCAGGTCGGTGTCGGTCACGGCGGGCTCCTTCCTCTCGCCCCATGCTCTCACCGTCGGACGCCCGCGCCGGACGTCGGGGTCAGGGGCGCCGCCGCGGGGGATGCGTGACGACCCAG